>DATCYW010000014.1:0-52082 GCA_036526255.1 Malonomonas sp.
CGGTTCGGCGTGCGGTTCTGATTGCTGAAAATGATGATTTCAATGACGACCAGTTCTACGGAAAAGAAGCCACCGCGAACCAGATCATCGCAGCAGCCTCAACTCTGCCGGTTTTTGCGCCCCGGCGACTGGTGACAGTCAAAGAGGCGCAGCAGCTGCCTGCCGCCGAACTTGACGCTTTACTAGCCTACCTGAAAGACCCTGCTCCAGAAACCTGCCTGCTACTGCTCGCCGATAAAATTGACAGTCGCCGAAAATTTTACCAGAAGTTTAAAAAGGTTGGTTGCCTCGTTGAGTTCGCACCCTTGGCCGAACGTGACCTGCCGCGCCATATCAGGAGCTTTCTTGATGAGCGGGATTACAAGGTTTCAGCAGATGCGCTTGAGCTTTTCTGCAGCATGGTTGGTCCAAATCTGCACGAGGTTCACAGCGAGCTGGAAAAATTGCTGACCTACTTAGGTGAACGCACCCTGATCGATCTGGTTGATGTTGAAGCGGTCGTCTCCAAGGGGCGGTCGGAGAATATCTTTGAGCTGGGGAACGCTGTAGGTCGTGGTGATGCTGCTAAGGCTCTGGCTTTGGTCAAACGACTGGTGGATGGCGGCGAAGCACCATTGAAGGTCTTGTCCCTGCTGGTGCGACATTTCAGACAACTCTGGAAGGTGCGTGAACTGCAGGTCGGTAAAGCCAGCTCGCGCGATATCGCTGCAACTGCCGGCGTACCGTTTTTTGTCGTCGATGCCATGATCGCGCAAGGCAAGCGATTTTCGCGCAGTGATTTTCGCCAAGCCTATGAGGCTTTTCTGGAAACCGACCTGGCGATGAAATCGAGCGGAGCGAACGCTGAAGCCTTGCTGGATAGTCTGTTGTTGCAGCTGGTCAACAGGAAGACGCAGACATAAAAAAAGGGGCCCTAAGAGCCCCTTTTTTTATGTCGATACTGATTCTATTAACCGATGCTGTTAACCAGCTTGGTCAAGCGTGAAATCTTGCGGCTGGCGGTCGCTTTGTGGATAACGCCCTTGGTCGCGGTCTTGTCGATGTAAGGGATAACCTTAACCAGGGCTGCTTGTGCAGCCTCTTTTTCACCGGCGGCGGCAGCTTCACGTAAAGTTTTTACCAGGTTACGCATGGTGGAGCGGATATGAGTGTTGCGGGCGTTGCGAGTTTCATTCTGCTTGTTGCGTTTCAGTGCCGATTTATGATTGGCCACGTTTTTTCTCCTTGAGTGTTTTTAGGTCTAGCTGCAAAGTGGTCGGATGATAATCATCCAGCCTCCTGCTGTCAAGTTAGAACTTGTAAATTGTTGGCTTAAATATGACGTTTCTTCAGTAGCTTATCTATTTTAATCCGGGGATTAATTTTTTATCATCATGGCAATGAAACGTAAAATAGCAGCAGCGACATTGGTGATGGCTGTAGCAACTGCGCTGAGCCGGGTTGCCGGGCTGGTTCGTGACGTGATTGTCGCGCGTATTTTTGGCGCCGGCTTTGCGACCGATGCCTTTTTTATGGCTTTTACCATCCCGAACCTGCTGCGTCGTTTTTTTGGTGAAGGTTCACTGACGGCGGCGTTCGTGCCGACGTTCTCTGAGGTTTACCATCGGGATGGTGAGGAGCAGGCTCAGCGGCTCGCAAACCGTTGCGTAACGCTGCTGCTTATCGTGATGCTGGTCGTGGTGACCCTTGGGGTGCTTTGTTCGCCCTGGATCGTGCAGGGGATGGGGTACGGCTTCGGGCAGATTGAAGGGAAGCTTGCTTTAACCGACCAGTTGAATCGTCTGATGTTCCCATATATCGCATTGGTTTCGGTGCTGGCGCTGTTAACCGGCATCCTGAACGTTCGCGGTCATTTCTTTCTGCCGGCGCTGTCACCGCTGTTTCTCAATCTGGCCATGATTCTCAGCGCGCTGACTCTTGGGCAGCTGTTTGATCAGCCGATATTTGCCCTGGCGATCGGTGTTCTGTTGGGTGGTGTGGTGCAGTTGCTGCTGCAGTTTCCTGTGCTGGTGCGGTATCGCTTGCGTTTTCGCCCAGATTTTAATTTTCGTGGTGATGTTCAGCTGCGGCGGATCGTGACCCTGATGCTGCCGGGCATCGCCGGCGTCGCGATCTATCAGATCAACATCATTGTCAGCAGGTTGCTGGCCTCTTTTCTGCCTGAGGGGAGTGTCTCATACCTCTATTATGCGCAGCGATTGTTTGAATTCCCGCAAGGGATATTCGTCGTCTCGCTGGCGCAGGCCGCACTACCGATGATGAGTCGGCAGATTGCTGATAATGATCAGGAAGGGATGCAGCAATCGCTGCGCTTCGCCCTGAGTTTGATTACTATTTTCTGTATTCCGGCGATTGTCGGTTTGATCCTCTGTGCCGAGCCGATCTACGCCATCTTTTTTCTTGGCGGTGAATTTGATCGCGTCGCCCTGGAGAATACCGCCTGGGCGCTGATCTGCTATGCCCCCGGTTTATTGTTTGTTGGTTATAGTCGGATTGCTGCGCAGACCTTTTATGCCTACAAAGATACTCGCACACCGGTTCGGGTCTCCTTCTGGACCCTGCTGGTCAACGCAGTAGCCGGTTTGCTGCTGATGCAGAATTACGGTCATCTGGGGCTGGCGGTAGCTTTAACCATCTCTTCGGTTTTTAATGCGGTTTTGCTGCTCTGGTTGCTGCACCGCAAGGTCGGCAGTTTTCTGCAGGGTTCACTCTGGGTACCGCTGTTAAAGTCCCTCCCTGCGGCCTTACTGATGGCTGTCGTGGTGTATCTGTTGCTTGGGCAGGCTGTCTGGCTGCAGGAGGGCGCTGTGCTGCACAAGGGCTTCTGGTTGGCGACGGCAATTGCTTCTGGAGTGATTGTCTATCTCGGCAGCTGTCTGATGATGGGGGTTGATGAAGTACGCCAGGGGTGGTCGTTGCTTTCACAGCGCAAGGCTCAGAAGCGCTGAATGCGGATTTCGCCGCGAGCGATTTTGCGTTCCAGCCAGAGGGTCAACCAGCCTTTTAGGCTCTTGCGGGTCAAGGGTGTCAGCAGGCAAAAGCCGATCAGGTCGGTGCAGAATCCTGGCGTCAATAGCAGCAGGCCTCCGGCCAGAATCATGGCTCCATCCATGATTTCATTTGCAGGTACGCGCCCGGCGTTCAGATCGTTCTGTATCCGGTTCAAAAGTTGGAACCCCTGACTTCTAGCAAGAAAAGCACCAGCAATCCCAGTGAGAAAAATAAATCCGATCGTTGGTGCCAGTCCGATTTGCCTGCCGGCTTCAATTAGCACGTATAATTCAACAATTGGAACCAGCGTGAAGAGAATTAAAAGTTTTATAAACATCTGTTTTACCTTTTTATAAGAAATTTTAAATTAGCTTGCTGCGTTATCTGGTAACCGATTGGGTTTTATTCTTTCTGATTGTAACTATCCGAAATTACATGTTAATATGTGCTGCCTAAAATGTAGGCAAGGAGCAGGAGGGGGCGCTCTTTCCTGCTCTGGGGTTTTTATCAACAGTATTTCGAACAGCTTATCAACAGGTCGTGTGGACTGACGGTAAAAGTGTCGATTTTTCGCTGGCTTCAGAAATTGCCAGCTTAAAGTTGCTCTTTTGAGTTATCAATCTTCTTGATTATCTGGCTGGTCGTCATGCGCAGAGAGTCTTCAGCGTCCACTCCCATGGCCTGAGCCAATGCCGTAACAGAGAACAGCAGGCGGCCGAATGCCGCTTCAAGTTCAGCCCTGTTGCTACCGTCAGTATCTGTCAACCTTTGCAGAACATCAAGTTCTGCTGTGATCGTTGCGGTACCGATTGACAGTTCTGTGACCTGAGACTTTTTTGCTGTTTTTTCAGCGCGCTTGAGAGCAGGCAGCGTGCAGGGAATGCGATCTGCCAACTTATTCGATTGGCCGCGCTCTGCTCTTTCCTGCAGTTTGATGTTTTCCCAGCGCTGCTGATGGCCTTCGTGGGTCGCTGTGGCGAAGATGTGTGGGTGGCGTCGCTCAAGTTTGTTGCTGATCGCATTGGCGACATCTTTAATCGTGAAATCACCCGACTCAGAGAAAACTTGTGCTTGAAAGATTACCTGCAACATCAGGTCGCCCAGTTCGTCGCAGATTTCAGCTGGATTGCCATGGTCGATGGCATCCAGTAGTTCGTATGTCTCTTCGAGGATGTATGGCTTGAGGCTCTGCGGGGTTTGTTCTCTGTCCCACTGGCAGCCGTTTGGCGATCTCAGGATTGACATGATTTCGATCAGTCTGGCAAGTGCTTCCATGGTTGTTGTGTCGGTCATTCATTTCATCCCTTGATGGGGTGTTAAAAGATCTTTGTTTATCGAAACTTAGTTCTTTTTATGGTATTAAATCTCAGTGCTATCCATACCACTTTTCGTTCTAAAAAAAACCTTGCAAATTGCAGGTCGATAGGCTAAAAAACCACGCCATTCTGAACCTTGCGTCTTGGTCCTTTTCCCTTGACAGGCTTCAGGCTCTTTTTATATTGTCACGTTTTGCTCTGGAGAGGGCGAATGCGCCTTGAGTTAAAAGACATCAGTGATAGCGGATTAGTGCAGGAATATTCCTGTAGCTTGGAAGAATTTCCGCTGTTGCTTGAACTGCAGAGTCAGGAAGAATTTCATTTCGTCGGCCCTATTGCATTCCGTCTGCGTCTGCAGCGGGTCGGGCAGATTGTTGAAATCGATGGTTTTTTTACTGCCAGTCTGGCGATAACTTGCGGCCACTGCCTGCAAGGTTTTCAACTGCCGCTCGCGGGTGACTTTACCCTGACATATACGCCTTTAAGTCCCGATACCTCTGCTGAGCTCCCAGAAGAACTGGAGCTGGACGCTGATGAATTGGGTCTGGTTTATTATAAGAACGATACTCTTGAACTGTTGCAGCCGTTACAGGAGCAGGTGCTGATGGCAGTACCCATGTCGCCGGTTTGCAGTGAGAATTGCAAGGGACTTTGTCCCGAATGTGGTTGTGACCTCAATAAAAAATCCTGTCATTGTGAGAAAAAAGCCTTCAATAACAGGTTTTCAGCTCTTGCTGGTCTGAAACTCGATACGTCCGATTAGCTAGAATAAACGCAGGCGTAAGCCTGATTCATAAGAATAGTCGGTCAGAAATGTCCGGCTGTAAGGAGAAAGTCGATGGCAGTACCAAAAAAGAAAACATCCAAGTCGAAAAAAAATATGCGTCGTTCACATGATGCGGTTTCAGCACCGGGCATCTCTACCTGTCCTCAGTGTCAGGAGCCTAAGCGTCCGCACCGTGTCTGCGCCAACTGCGGCACCTATAAGGGTAAAGAAATTATCAGCAGCGACGATATCTAATCAGGTATTCATTGACCATGTCCTTGAATATTGCGGTTGATGCTATGGGGGGCGACAATGCACCGGCTTCTGAGGTTGCAGGTGCTGTCGCTGCCTGTCGTCAATGGGGTACTCAGGTTACCCTGGTTGGCGATAAGGACAAAATTCAGGCGGAACTCGACAAACACCAGATTGATGGTCTCAGTCTGAAAATCCACCACGCCAGTGAAGTTGTTGGTATGGAAGATTCTGCATCTGATGCCGTCCGTAAGAAAAAAGACTCATCAATTCGGGTTGCTTTCGACCTTGTAAAAACTGGTCAGGCCGCGGCGGTTGTCAGCTCCGGAAATTCTGGCGCGACCATGGCTGCTGGAATGATCGTGTTGAAGCGGGTAAAGGGTGTGGAGCGGCCGGCGATAGCGACCTTGCTGCCGAATCTTGAAGATCAGACAATGGTTCTCGATATGGGCGCCAATGTTGACTGTAAGCCCAGCCATCTCTATCAGTTCGCAGTGATGGGAAGTATTTATGTCGAGCACGTGCTTGGTAAAGTCAAGCCGCGGGTTGGATTGCTTTCCAATGGTGAGGAAGAGAAAAAGGGCAACGACCTGACACGTGAGACACATCAACTGCTCAAGGCGTCTAAGCTGAACTATGTCGGCTATGTCGAGGGCGGAGACGTCTATAATGGTTCAGTCGATGTTGTTGTCTGTGATGGCTTTGTCGGTAATGTGCTGCTGAAGGTATCAGAGGGATTGGCTGTAGCCGTCGGAGCTATGCTGCGTCGTGAGATTCAGGGTCGTTTCTGGGCAAGGATCGGCTATCTGTTGAGTCTTGGCGCATTCAGGGCGTTCAAGAAAAGAATAAATCCCGCTGAATATGGTGGCGCTCCGTTACTGGGAATAGCCGGTACCGGAATAATATGCCACGGCAGCTCCGATCCTGTCGCCATCAGTATTGCAATCCGTCAAGCTGGGGAATCCGCCAGAATCCGCATTGAGGAAAAACTGGCAGAGTTGCTATAACTGCTTCGCGGAACAAAGGAGATACAGGTGAGAAGAGCACGTATTATCGGAACTGGTTCCTACCTTCCAGAACATATCCGCACAAATTCAGATATTGAAAAAATGGTCGATACCACCAGTGAATGGATTTTTGCCCGGACCGGTATCGAAGAACGTCGCATTGCTGCTGATGACGAGTTGACCTCCGATCTGGCAACCAAAGCTGCGGAGCGTGCTCTTGAAGCCGCAGGGGTCAGTGCCGATGAGATTGATTTGATCGTTATGGGCACCATTACCGGTGACTACGCCTGGCCGGCGACTGCCTGTGTGGTGCAGAATAATCTTGGCGCAAAAAATGCCTATGCGTACGATATCTCAGCTGCCTGCAGCGGTTTTGTCTATGCGTTGGGCTGTGCTTCAGATTTTTTGGAGGCAGGCCGCGGCAAGAAAGCCCTGGTGATCGGAGCCGAAATTCTCAGCAGATTTATCGATTGGACTGACCGCAACACCTGTATCCTGTTTGGTGACGGTGCTGGCGCGGTGGTTCTGGAAGCCCAGGAAACTGAGCACGGTATCATCTCTTCACATATGCATTCGGACGGCAGCTACCTCGATCTGCTTTATCAGCCCGGTTTCGGCTCTAAATATCCAGCATCGCAGCAGGGCCTTGACGATAAACTCTGTTTTCTGAAGATGCAGGGGAATGAAGTCTTTAAGGTCGCAGTTCGTTCGCTGACCGATGTCTCTCAGGAGGCCCTTGCAGCCAATAACTTCACTGCTGAAGATGTTGATCTTTTTATTCCGCATCAAGCCAATCGCCGGATTCTCGAAGCGACTGCAAAGCGACTTAATTTAAATGACGAACAGTGCTTTATCAATGTACACAAGTATGGCAACACCTCAGGTGCGACCATTCCGGTGGCGATAGATGAAGCCTTCCGTGCCGGGCAGCTCAAAGAGGGTAGCCTGCTGTTGCTGGCGGCCTTTGGCGGCGGTTTCACCTGGGGATCGACGCTGATTCGCTGGTAATTCTAGCTGAGGATATATCAATGATAGCTTTCGTTTTTCCAGGTCAGGGTTCGCAGTTCTCCGGAATGGGCAAGGATCTGGCCGATAATTTCAACTGCGCCAAGCAGGTTTTTGAAGAAGCATCTGATGCGCTGAGCTTTAACCTGACCGGCCTCTGTTTCTCCGGCTCAGAGGATGACCTCAAGTTAACCGCCAATACGCAGCCAGCCATCCTGACCACAAGTATAGCTGCTTTAAGGGTTGTCGAGCAGGAGACCGGCCTGAAGCCGACCTATGCCGCTGGCCATTCACTTGGTGAGTTTTCAGCATTGGTCTGTGCCGGGGCGTTGAGCTTCGCTGACGCAGTAAAGATTGTCCGGCAACGTGGAACCTTCATGCAGGATGCCGTACCGGTTGGAGTTGGAGCCATGGCAGCAATCATGGGGGTTGAGCGCGACGCGCTTGAGGTCCTCTGTCGAGAAGCTGCACAAGGTGAGATCGTCGCTCCGGCTAACTTCAACAGTCCAGGGCAGATTGTCATAGCCGGCCATGCGACGGCGGTTGCTCGTGCCATGGAACTGGCGAAAGCAGCCGGTGCCAAGCGTGCGCTGCCGTTGCCAGTCAGCGCGCCTTTTCATTCGGCGTTGATGGAGCCTGCGGCGATCAAGCTGGAGCAGGTTCTTGCTTCCGTTGTTATCAATCCATTTACTTGTCCGGTCGTCGGTAACGTCGAGGCAAAAGCGTACAATAATGTGGATCAGGTCAGAACGCTGCTGGTCAAGCAGGTCTGTGCCCCGGTCCGCTGGGATGAGTCAGTCGAAGAGATGGCAAGATTGGGCGTTGATAATTATATTGAGATCGGCCCTGGTAAGGTTCTCAGTGGTCTGATTAAGCGGATCGCCAAAGGTGCTGGTACCCAGCAGGTTGATTCGGTCGCCAGCTTGCAGAATCTGGCTGGTTGATCGATACTAAACAGGCGGAGAATTTCATGTTGCTGACTGATAAAGTAGCTGTTGTCACTGGTGCTTCACGCGGAATCGGTCGCTGTACCGCTTTGGCACTTGCCGCACAAGGAGCCGCAGTGGTTGTTGCTGCACGCTCCCTGCAGCCTTTACAAGAACTGGTTGCCGAGATTGAAGCCAAGGGCGGCAAGGCTCTGGCGGTGACAGCTGATGCTGCGCTGACTGCTGATGCTGACAAACTGATCGCTGCGGCCGTTGAGTGTTTCGGCAAGGTCGACATTCTGGTCAACAATGCCGGCATCACCCGCGACGGGTTGCTGCTGCGAATGAAAGATGCCGATTGGGATGCGGTGCTTGATACCAATCTCAAAGGTGCTTTTGTGCTCAGTCGGGCGGCTGCCAAACTGATGAGCAAGCAGAGAAGTGGACGGATTATCAATATCTCTTCAGTGGTCGGTGAGATGGGTAATCCAGGACAGGCTAATTACTGTGCCAGCAAAGCCGGTCTGATCGGTCTGACCAAGTCGGTCGCACGGGAATTGGCCAGACGCGGGGTTACGGTAAACGCGATTACGCCTGGATTCATTGAGACGGATATGACCAATGAACTGTCGGAAACAGCCCGGCAGGAACTGGCTGCTCAGATACCGCTCGGGCGGTTGGGGCAGGCGGAAGACATTGCTCAAGCAGTAGTTTATTTGGCGTCCGAACATGCCGGTTACATTACCGGACAAGTGCTCGGTGTCAACGGCGGGATGTATATGTAAACAAATTGGCATTTAGCCAAAACGACACAGGAGGAAAGCTAATGGCTTCTATTGAAGAACGTGTAAAACAGATCGTTGCAGAGCAACTGGGTGTTGATGAAGCTCAAGTCACCAATGACGCAGCATTCATGGACGATCTGGGTGCAGATTCCCTCGACACTGTCGAGCTGGTCATGGCTCTTGAAGAAGAGTTTGATGTGGAAATTTCCGACGAAGACGCAGAAAAGATCCAAAAAGTTCAGGACGCAGTAGATTACATCACCAACGCTTCCTGATGAGTTTCGGTGGTGCCGGAATGATTCCGGCACCACCGTTCTGTTTCCCGCCGAAACGGAAAGTCATTTAAGCCAAAATGAAGAGTAACTACTCGTTGAAGGAAAGAGAATCCCATGCGTAGAGTTGTAGTCACCGGTGTTGGTGTCGTGTCTCCTCTGGGGACCGGTGTTGAGAAAAACTGGTCAGCCATCACTTCCGGCCAGTCGGGTCTGGGTCCGATTACCCGTTTTGATGCCTCCAATTTGCCGACGCAAATTGCCGGTGAGGTCAAAGACTTCAATGCAGAAGACTATATCGATCTGAAAGAGATCAAGAAGATGGATCTCTTTATTCAGTACGGACTGGCCGCAGCCGAAATGGCGCTGAAGGATTCCGGACTGGAGATTACGGATGAGAACGCAGAACGTGTCGGAGTGCTGGTCGGCTCAGGCCTTGGCGGTTTGCCGACCATCGAAAAATATCACGAGGCGATGCTCGATCGCGGCTACAAAAAGATTTCACCATTTTTTATCCCGATGCTGATTATCAACCTGGCTCCGGGGCAGATCTCCATGCGTTTCGGTGCCAAGGGGCCGAACCTCTCTTCGGTTTCTGCCTGTGCCAGCGGTACTCATTCGATCGGAGATGCTTATCATATGATCGCCCGCGGTGACGCCGATGCCATGTTCGCCGGCGGTGCTGAGGCGACCATCACGCCGCTTGCCATTGGCGGATTTAATGTGATGAAGGCTCTGTCGACCCGCAATGATGATCCGCAGGGCGCCAGCCGTCCCTTCGAGAAAAATCGTGATGGTTTTGTCATGGCGGAAGGTGCCGGCATTCTGATTCTTGAAGAATACGAAGCCGCTAAAGCCCGCGGTGCCAAAATCTATTGTGAGATTGCCGGCTATGGCATGAGCGGTGACGCCTATCACCTGACGCAACCTGCGCCAGGCGGTGAGGGTGCCGCCCGCTGTATGAAGATGGCAATGAGGAACGCCGGTTTGAATCCTGAGGACGTGGATTACATCAACGCTCACGGCACCTCGACCCATTTCAACGATCTTTATGAAACCATGGCAATCAAGTCGGTCCTTGGTGACGCGGCCAAGCGGGTGATGGTCAGCTCCACCAAAAGTATGACCGGGCACGGTCTTGGTGCCGCCGGTGGTATTGAAGCTGTCTTTTCTGCCCTGGCTCTGGAGCGCGGCGTGGTTCCACCGACCATCAATTATAGTGAGCCGGATGCTGATTGTGATCTTGACTATGTGCCGAACGAAGCACGGCAGGTCGATTGCAAGGTGGTTCTGTCGAACTCATTCGGTTTCGGTGGCACCAACGCAACCTTAGCCTTCCGTAAAGTTTGAGGTCGGAAATGATTGCAGTTGGTAGTGACCACGGTGGGTTGGAGTTGAAGCAGGCGATCTGTCAGATGTTACTGGCGCGCGGCTTGGCCTGTGAGGATTACGGCACAGATGACTCCGCTTCGGTCGATTATCCGGATTACGGCGCCAAGGTTGCGGCTGCAGTTGCTGCTGCCAAAGTGGACGCCGGAATACTGATCTGTGGGACCGGCATCGGCATGTCGATCATTGCCAACAAGTATCCGGGCGTCCGTGCGGCGCTGGTTCACGATGACTTCACCGCGCAGATGGCGAAAGAGCACAACAATGCTAATATCCTGATCCTCGGTGGTCGGGTTTTGGCGACCGCCGAAGCCCTTCACTTGGTTGAGATCTGGCTGGACAGCCAGTTCGAGGGTGGCCGGCATCAGAGCCGACTCGATAAGATCGCCAGTGCCGAACGGCAACTGCAAAAACACTAAGCAAAAACGGGGCGGGGCAACCTGCCCCGTTCTTTTCATTCTGAACAGAATAACCTCGGAGGAAACAGATGGCCCAGAAAAACCTTGCCGCATTCGACCCTGAAATCGCTGAAACGATCGCTCATGAAACCGAGCGTCAGGAATACAGTCTTGAATTTATTGCTTCGGAAAACTTCGTCAGCGAAGCTGTCCTTGAGGCGCAGGGGTCAGTCCTGACCAACAAGTACGCCGAAGGCTATCCTGGCAAGCGTTATTATGGCGGTTGTGAAGTTGTGGATATCGCAGAGCAGATCGCCATCGATCGGGCCAAACAGCTGTTCGGTGCCGAGCATGTCAACGTTCAGGCGCATTCCGGGTCACAGGCCAATATGGCGGTTTACATGGCGGTCTGTAAGCCTGGCGACACCGTTCTCGGCATGAACCTGGCGCACGGGGGTCACCTGACCCACGGCTCACCGGTTAACTTTTCCGGCAAGCTCTACAATATCGTCGCTTATGGTGTCAAACCTGAAACCGGCACTATCGACTACCAAGAGGTCGAGAAACTGGCCAGAGAGCATAAACCGAAATTGATCGTGGTTGGCGCCAGCGCTTATCCGCGCACCATCGATTTTGCCGCTTTCCGTCGCATCGCTGATGAAGTCGGCGCCGTGGTGATGGTCGATATGGCCCACATCGCCGGACTGGTCGCCGCCGGCGAGCATCCCAATCCGGTCCCTTACGCTGAATTTGTCACCACCACCACCCACAAAACCCTGCGTGGTCCGCGTGGCGGGATGATCCTCTGCACCGAGGAGTGGAGCAAAAAACTCAACAGCAATATTTTCCCCGGCATTCAGGGTGGTCCGCTGATGCACGTGATTGCCGCCAAGGCGGTCGCACTGAAAGAAGCACTCTCCCCGGATTTCAAACTGTATGCGGCGCAGGTCGTTAAAAACGCCAAAACGCTGGCGGGCGAGCTGGTCAATAAAGGCTACAAACTGGTATCCGGTGGTACCGACAATCACCTGATGCTGCTCGATTTCACCGGCACCGATCTGACCGGTAAGGTCGCTGAAGAAACGCTGGAAAAGGCCGGGATCACCGTCAACAAGAACGCCGTGCCTTTCGATACCCGCTCCCCCTTTGTCACCAGCGGCGTGCGTATCGGTACTCCAGCGACCACCACGCGCGGTCTGAAAGAGCCAGAGATGGTCAAAGTCGCCGGCTGGATCGACCGGGCGTTGCAGAATATTGATAACGAGGCCGAATTGGCAAAAATCCGTGCAGAGGTCAAAGAACTCTGCAAGCAGTTCCCCCTTTACGCGCATCGTCTGGTGTAAGGACCGCTATGATGGAACGGCCGACCTGGGACGAATATTTCATGCAGATCACCGAACTGGTTGCCAGTCGGTCGACCTGTATGCGCCGTCAGGTCGGTGCCATTCTGGTCAAAGACAAGAACATCCTGGCGACCGGTTATAATGGCGTGCCCAGTGGTATCACGCACTGCGATGTCACTGGTTGTCTGCGTGACCAGTTGAAGGTGCCTTCAGGCGAGCGGCACGAACTCTGCCGCGGACTGCATGCCGAACAGAATGCCATTATTCAGGCGGCACGCCACGGGATAAATATTGATGGTGCAACCCTTTACTGTACCGATTCGCCCTGCATTATCTGCAGTAAAATGTTGATTAACGCCGGAATTACCGGCGTGATCTTCGGTCGCGGCTATCCTGATGCGCTTTCTCTCGAGATGTTGGCCGAGGCGCGCATCGCCTGTCAGCAATTCCCCAGCAGTGAGGCCTGATGAACTGTCCGTTCTGTAGCCATGACGATACCCGGGTCGTCGATTCACGACTCGGCAAGGATGGTAATAATGTCCGCCGCCGGCGTGAATGTCCTGCCTGCGAAAGACGCTTTACCACTTATGAACGCGTCGAGGAGATCCTGCCCTGGGTGATCAAAAAAGATGGTCGCCGTGAGGCGTTTGACCGCTCCAAAATTATCGCCGGTATGCAACGCGCCTGCGAGAAACGACCGATTTCGGTCGAACAGATTGAGGATATGGTCGATCAGCTGGAGCGGACCTTTCAGGAGCGTGGCGACAAAGAGATTGCCGCAAGCCTGATCGGAGAAGCGGTGATGGACAGCCTGCATCAGGTTGATGAGGTTGCTTATGTCCGCTTTGCTTCGGTCTATCGGCAGTTCAAAGACATCAACGAATTCATGACCGAGTTGACTGACCTGCTGAAAAACCCTAAATAGCAGTGTCGCTGATCGTTTACTCACAGCCGGAATATCGCTATATTCCGGCTGTTGTGTTTCTAAGGCTAATGAATTTACGGCAGGGCTGAGACCGATGAACCACCAGCATTACATGCAACTGGCGATTGCTCTGGCTTTACAGGGGCAGGGGAGAACGGCGCCGAACCCGCCGGTCGGTGCCCTGGTCGTGCAACAGGGGCAAGTGGTTGGTGAGGGTTTTCATCCCAAGGTCGGTGAACCGCATGCGGAGATTTTCGCACTACAGCAGGCAGGGGCGCAGGCACGTGGGGCGGATGTTTACGTCACGTTGGAACCCTGTTCCCATCAGGGGCGGACAGGCCCCTGTGCCGAGGCTTTGATCCGCGCCGCTGTCGGTCATGTTTATGTCGGCGTACAGGATCCGAATCCGCAGGTCGCCGGCCGTGGTATTGAAAAATTGCGCCAGGCCGGAATCGGCGTAACCCTTGGTGTTCTCGAGCAGGATTGCCGTCAGTTGATCGCCCCCTTCGCCCGTCACATATTGACCGGCATGCCGTTTACCATCTACAAAACTGCCATGACTTTGGATGGCAAAACGGCCACGGCAGCAGGTGATTCGCGCTGGATTTCGGGTGAACAGAGTCGCCTGCGGGTACATGAACTGCGCGATCGAGTTGAAGCGATCATGGTCGGGATAGGGACGCTGCTCGCCGACAATCCGCTGCTGAATACCCGTTTGCCCGAAGGAGGCGGCCGTGATCCACTGCGGGTCGTGGTGGACAGTCAGCTGCGGATACCGCTGGAGAGTGCCATCCTGCAGCAGGTATCCAGTGCCGGAACCCTGATTGCGACAACGCAGCCCGACGTAAAAAAAATTGCTGCGCTGCAACAGGCTGGCGCAGAAGTGTTGAGTTTGCCGTCGATCGGTGGCCAGGTCTCGTTGCCGGCACTCTGGCAAGAGTTGGGGCGGCGGGATGTGCAGCGTCTGTTGCTGGAAGGGGGCGCGACCCTCGCGAACGCTGCACTGCGTTCCGGCTTGGTCGATCAGCTGATGGTTTTTATCGCCCCTAAAGTGATTGGTGGCTCAAATCAATTCGGCATCTTCAGTGGCGAGGGTTGCTCGCAGTTGGCAGACGCGGTACCACTGAAGAATCTGCGCTATGAGCAGGTAGGGGAAGACCTTCTGATGACGGGAGATATAGAGCGATGTTTACCGGCTTGATTCAATCGGTTGGCACAATCCGGCGCCTTGACCGGCAGGGGGGCGCGGCCAGCCTGCAGATTGCCAGCGCGCTGGCGAAAGATGATCTGCAGTTGGGGGAGAGTATCGCCGTCAACGGGGTCTGTCTGACGGTGACCCACTGGGACAGCGACAGCTTTGTCGCCGACGTTTCGCCAGAAACCCTGCAGTGTTCAAACCTTGGGACCATGCGGGCCAACAGTCAGGTGAACCTGGAGCGGGCGTTGCGGCTCTGCGACCGGCTTGGCGGTCATCTGGTCAGTGGACACATCGACTGTGTCGCTAAGGTCCGGCGGCGTTATCAGGACCAGAACGCGCTGCGCTTTGAATTCAGCATGCCAGCGGAAAATCTGCGCTACGTCGTCGCCAAGGGTTCGGTGGCGATCGACGGCATCAGCCTGACGGTCAACAGTGTCGATGCCGATGGCTTTGCGGTTGCCATCATTCCGCATTCACTGGAAAAAACCACCCTGAAAGATCGGCGCGAAGGAGATTCGGTGAATATTGAAACCGATCTGATCGGCCGCTATGTTGAGCGCTTTCTACAGGGGAAGCAAACGCCGGAGGCGGGAGCCAGTATCAGCCGTGAGTTCCTTGCTAAAAATGGCTTTCTATGAGATATTCGCCGGCTGAAGTTTACCTAAAGGATTGAAATAATGCCGATAGCAAAAATTGAAGCAGCACTCGAAGATATCCGCCAGGGAAAGATGGTCATTCTGGTCGATGACGAAGATCGCGAGAACGAAGGCGATCTGGTTATTGCCGCGGAAAAATCCACTCCTGAAGCGATCAATTTTATGGCCAAAGAAGGGCGTGGCCTGATCTGTCTATCACTGACCGAGGCCCGCGCTGACGAACTCGAACTGCCGTTGATGGTCAGAGACAACAGCTCCTCTTTCGGCACTGCTTTTACCGTTTCGATTGAAGCGCGCCGCGGCGTTACCACCGGCATCTCTGCGGCTGACCGCTCGCATACCATTCAGGTCGCTGTGGCTGATGAGACCGTCGCTCGTGACCTGGCCCGTCCGGGGCATGTGTTTCCGTTGCGGGCAAAAAAGGGGGGCGTGATGGTGCGTGCCGGGCAGACCGAGGGTTCGGTCGATCTGGCCCGTCTGGCCGGCTTGAAACCGGCCGGCGTGATCTGCGAGATCATGAACGAGGACGGCACCATGGCGCGGATGCCGCAGCTCAAGGTGTTTGCTGAGCGGCACGGCCTGAAAATTATCAGCATTGCCGATATGGTCGCTTACCGGATGCGCAAAGAACTGATGGTGCGCCGTGCGGCCGAAACCATTATTCCGACGCAGTTCGGCGGCGAATTCAGAGCGGTTGTTTATGAAAACGATGTCGATGATCTGCATCACGTGGCGCTGATCAAGGGCGAGCTGAATCCGGAACAGCCGATTCTGGTGCGGGTGCATTCTGAATGCCTGACCGGCGATGTGTTCGGTTCACAGCGCTGCGATTGTGGTGACCAACTGCATGCCGCCATGGAGCAGATCGCCAAAGAGGGGGCCGGGGTTGTCCTCTATATGCGCCAGGAAGGGCGCGGAATCGGCCTGATCAACAAGCTCAAGGCCTACGCGCTGCAGGATGACGGACAGGACACGGTTGAAGCGAACGAGGCGCTCGGTTTCAGTGCCGATCTACGTGACTACGGAATCGGTGCCCAGATGCTGGCCGAGCTGGGAATCCGCAAATTGCGACTGATGACCAACAATCCGAAAAAAATTGTCGGCCTTGAAGGTTACGGGCTGGAGATCGTCGAACGGGTTTCGCTTGAGGTTCCATCCCATGGCAGCAATATCAAGTATCTAAAAACCAAGCGCGAGAAGATGGGTCACCTGCTGGAAAACCTTTAGCAGTCCTTTCCCTAGAGGAGTGAATTATGCCTGCATTTATTGAAGGAAATCTCCAGGCCGAAGGGTTCCGTTTCGGTCTGATCGTCAGTCGTTTTAACAGCTTTATCTGTGACCGTCTGCTGGAAGGCGCGATCGATACGCTGGTGCGCCACGGTGCCGACAAGGATCAGTTGACGGTGGTGCGGGTTCCCGGCGCTTTTGAAATTCCACTGGCGACGAAAAAGATGGCGGCATCGGGAAAATATGACGCGATTATCTGTCTCGGCGCAGTGATCCGCGGCGGTACGCCGCATTTTGAATATGTCAGTTCCGAGGTCACCAAAGGGGTGGCGGCGGTTTCGCTCGATAGCGGTCTGCCGGTGGCTTTCGGTGTGCTGACGACCGATTCGGTTGAGCAGGCGATCGAGCGTGCCGGCACCAAGGCTGGCAACAAGGGCGTTGAAGCTGCGATGAGCGCCATTGAGATGGTCAATCTGATGGGAGCAATCTGATTCGATGTCGATTAATAACCGTCGTGTCGGGCGTGAATGTGCCCTGAAGATCCTTTTTGCCCTGAAGCTTGACAGTCAGGCTGATGCAACGCGCCTGCTGGGTGCGTTCTGGCAGAACTTCCGCTTTGCCGATGACGTTTTAGGCGAGCCGCTGGAAACTGTCGATACCCCACTGCCAACCGCGGCAAAGCTTTTTGCAGAGATGCTAGTCGGCGGCGTGGTTGAATTTCGCCCGGTCATCGATAAGGAGATTCGCGAAGTCGCCAAGAACTGGTCACTTGAGCGGATGCCTGCTGTCGATGTCTCAATTTTACGGCTGGCGGCTTACGAGCTGCTTTATCAACCGGATATTCCGGTGCGGGTTACGCTTAACGAAGCCATTGAAATCGCCAAACGCTACGGCACCAAGGAATCTCCGGCTTTTATCAATGGTCTGCTCGACAAAATCGCGCAGAAGCATCGCACCGCGGAAAGCAAATAACTACCAATTTAACTTAGGTCTGTGAGGTCTCGTATGGATTCAATCAAGGTTGGTCTCCTTGGTTTTGGCACGATCGGTACCGGTGTTGTGCGGGTTTTTCAGCAGAACGCCGATCTGTTGGCGAAGCGGCTGGGGAAGCCGGTAGAGCTGGTGAAGATTGTTGATCTCGATATCACCAGCGATCGTGGTGTAACTGTCGATTCGGCATTACTGTCGACGAATGTCGAGGATGTGATTTCGAATCCTGACATCGATGTCGTCATCGAGTTGATCGGTGGCTACAACCCGGCCAAGGCTTTTATTCTCAAAGCGATCAGCAACGGCAAACATATCGTCACTGCCAATAAGGCGCTCTTGGCGGTCCACGGTCAGGAGATCTTTGCCGCAGCCAGCGAAAATGGCGTCGGAGTGTTTTTTGAAGCCGCTGTTGCCGGCGGAATTCCGGTGATTTCCGCAATCAAGGAGAACCTCTGTGCCAACCGCTTCAGCAATGTGCTCGGCATCCTCAACGGGACCTGTAACTTTATCCTGACCAAGATGACTGAAGAAGGCAGCGATTTTGCGGTCGTTCTGAAGGAAGCTCAAGCGCTGGGGTACGCGGAAGCTGATCCTACTTTTGATATTGAAGGTGTTGATACCGCCCATAAGATTGCCCTGCTGGCGGCACTCTGTTTCGGTTCACGGGTCGATTTTTCAAAGGTCTACACTGAAGGGATTACCAAGGTTGCGGCGATCGATATTCAGTTCGCCACCCAGATGGGCTATAAAATCAAACTTCTGGCGATCGGTAAGAAAGAGAATGCTCAGATCGAGGTTCGGGTGCATCCGACCATGATTCCGATCAGCTATCAGCTTGCCGAAGTTAATGGCGTGTTTAACGCTGTCCGGCTGTCTGGTGACTTTCTCGGCCCGGCGCTGTTCTATGGCAGCGGTGCCGGCATGAACGCGACCGCCAGCGCCGTTATGGGCGATGTGATGGCGATCGGCCGCGATATCCTTTCGGGAGGAAAGATGCGCTCGCCGAGCATGGGTTTCTGCGCCGATCAGATCGTCGACCTGCCGATCAAGGCGATGAGCGACATCGTCAGCCATTACTACCTGCGATTCACGACGGTCGACGCGCCCGGAGTGCTGGCGCAGATTGCTGGAGTGCTTGGGAAATACGACATCAGTATTCAGTCAATGATCCAACCGGAGCGCCATGAAGCCGATGCGGTGCCGATCGTCATCATGACCCACGAGGCCAACGAATCTGACGTGATCATTGCCTTGGCAGAAATTGATCAGCTTGCCATCGTGCAGCAACCGACCCGCTTGATCCGGGTAGAGAACGATCTTGGCTGAGCGCTAATCGGTAATAAGTAGATGAGGGGAGCAGCGGTTCTGTTCCTGTCAGTCATTGAAAAGCCACCCTTTGCGGGGTGGCTTTTTTTGTCTAATCAGTGGTGATTTCTGCTTCAACCACGTAACGCTTGATTTTTTTTGTCGTGGTTTTAGGAAACTCATCTGCCCGCAGGTTGAATTTTTTGACTCTTTTGTAGTCAGCCAGATCCTTGCCGTAGGTGAGGACTTCTTTGCGGATCAGGGCTTCTATCTCTGTCTCGTTCAGTGGCGCGCTGTTCTGTTCTTTTTCCAACGCAAAGAGCGCCTCTTCATTGGGGAAGATGACCGCATAGACCTCCTCCGCCGTTGCGTTGACTTTGTGGCCGTAGACCATGATTTCTGCAATATAGGGGCTTTGCAGGAGTTGGTTTTCGATCTCTTCGGGATAAACGTTTTTCCCGTTGGCGGTGACGATCAGATTTTTCAGCCGGCCGCAGATCACCAGCATTCCGTCTTCGTCAAACCGCCCCAGATCGCCGGTGTAGTACCAACCGTCTTTCAGGACTTCGGCGGTGGCTTTGTCATTTTTATAGTAGCCGAGCATCACGTTTGGCCCCTTGACGAGGATTTCACCTTCACCGCTGTCATTCGGTTGGTTGATCCGCACTGCGATACCGTCGAGTGCTTCACCAACGGTTCCCGGCTTGCTTTTAAGGGGGCTTTCCGCCGAGATGACCGGTGAGGTTTCAGTGATGCCGTAGCCTTGCAGCAGATTCAGTCCCAGAGCATGAAATCCGGCTGCAATCGCAGGGTCGAGCGCGGCCCCGCCACTGATGAAGGTTGTTCCCGGGCCAACCGCCTGCTGCACCTTTTTGGTGACAACTTTCCGGGTTAACGCAAAGCGGAACAGCAGGCGAGAGGTAGATTTCGACTCGATGTTTTTCATGATCCGGTCGAGCAGCAGTCGATAGACGGCGGGCACTGCCAGCAGAAAAGTCGGTTTGACCTCGTTGAGGTTGTCGCCGAGCTTTTTGATCGATTCGGCGAAGCTGATTTTTCCCCCCAGCGACAGCGGCAACAGGATGCCGCAGACCTGTTCAAAGACATGGTTGATCGGCAAAAAAGAGAGGGTCGTTATGCTGCTGTCAAGCCGAAAGCGCTCGCTGGCGGCTTTGATGTTGCTGACGATATTGCGGTGGCTGAGCATCGCTCCCTTGGGTCGCCCTGTGGTCCCCGAGGTGTAGAGGATGACGGCTGTTTGCTCTGGATTGTTGTTGTTTGCAGGGAGTTTGGTTAATTTGAAAAGCATCTTGTATGGAATCAGGCGCTTCTCTTTCATCAGCTTGTTGCGTGAAGTTTCGGTCTGACTCAAGAAATTTGCTGGCTTGGCTTTATCCATATTTTGAGCAGTGGGTTGCACCAACTGCGCATAGGCCTGCAACGCAGCGCTTTCTATCTCTTTGCGCCGTAGTTCGGGGATCTGCAGTTCAGTCACCAGTTTAAACCAGAGGCTTGAAAGTTTTTCAAGGACCCCGGCGGTACTGCTGCTCTCAATTAGGTCAGTTGCCGGGGCATCAAGCAGAATGATTTTTTTCAGTTTCGGCAGGTCGTTAATAACTTCTAGCAGAACTTCAAACTGTGGCTGATTGATGAAGATCGCCTGGACGTCTGCATCATCCAGAATGTAGCGCAGCTCGGCTGCTTTTAGCTCTTTGTCAACCGGAACGGCAACGCAGCCGCTGCGGAAGATGGCCAGGTAGGCCGCGACCCAGCGCGGCGAAGAGGGGCCGAGCAGGGCGATGTGAGCGTTCTTGTCGATGCCGAGTTCACTCAGACCGGCGGCCAGCTTTTCTACCGTCTCCCAGAGCTTGTGGTAGCTGATTCCTTTCCATTGCCCCTGGATTTTGTTCTGCAGGGCAATTTTATCACCACGTTGCTGGCAGCTCTGCTGGATGAATTGATCAATTGTCTGCACGGGCACCCCTGTCTGGTGGATGTTTGCGGTGTTTAGCCGTCGATAACTCTAGCTTTGTCATGATTCACAGGCAAGCATGAATGTGCTGTTGCCGCTTGAGTTTCTCTGGCTGACAGAAAAAACAGAATAATATCCATAAATGCCTTGACAGTACAGACAGTGATTTGATACAAAACGCCTCGGTTGGTTGCAGGCACGTAGCTCAGTGGGAGAGCACTACCCTGACACGGTAGGGGTCGACGGTTCAATCCCGTCCGTGCCTACCAGCAACGCAGCCAAATAAATGTTACAAAAGATGAGGCATCTGTTAAGATGCCTCTTTTTGTTTTAGGAGACTTGAGATGGCGATGCTGCAGATCGAACTTCCCGATGGCTCGGTAAAAGAGGTTGAGTCCGGCGCGACTCCCTATGATGTTGCCCTGATGATCAGCGAAGGTTTGGCGAGGCAGTCGATTGCTGCGCGCTTTGCCGGTGAGCTGGTCGATGTGACCCGCGCTTTGACTACTTCGGGTCCTTTGGCATTGATCACCCAGAACTCTGCCGAGTCGCTGGAGATCATCCGGCACTCCTGTGCTCACCTGATGGCTCAGGCGGTCAAGGAACTTTACGGTGATGAGGTTCAGGTCACTATCGGTCCTGCGATCAAGGATGGCTTTTACTACGACTTTTTCAGTGAGACGAAAAAGTTTGTCCCCGAAGATTTCGCAACTATTGAAGGCAAGATGGCCGAACTGGCAAAGGCCGATCTGCCGATAAGCCGTGAAGTCGTATCGCGTGAAGCCGCCATCGATATGTTCCGGGAGATGGGCGAGGCCTACAAGGTCGAACTGATTGAAGACCTGGACGCCGAAACGGTTTCGCTTTATCGCCAGGGTGGCTTCGTTGATCTCTGTCGAGGTCCACATATCCCGCGTACCGGACTGCTCAAGGCCTTCAAACTGACCAGTCTGGCTGGCGCCTACTGGCGCGGCAGTGAAAAGAACGCCATGCTGCAGCGCGTTTATGCGACCGCCTTCCTGAATAATAAAGACCTCAAGGCACACCTCAATCGCCTGGAAGAAGCCCGCAAGCGCGACCATCGCAAGCTGGGTCGCGAGCTGGACCTGTTCTCCTTCAATGAAGAGGCGGGAAGCGGTTTGGTGCTCTGGCACCCGAAGGGTGCGATGTTGCGCACCATCATCGAAGACTTCGAGCGCAAAGAGCATCTCAAGCGTGGTTACGACATTGTCATGGGGCCGCAAATTCTCAAGACCGAATTGTGGCAACGTTCCGGTCATTACGAAAATTACCGCGAAAACATGTATTTCACCGAGATTGACGAGCAGGGCTATGGCATCAAGCCGATGAACTGTCTGGCGCATATGCTGATTTACAAGTCGCAGCCGCGCTCTTATCGCAATCTTCCGCTCCGCTACTTTGAGCTCGGAACCGTGCATCGTCACGAAAAATCCGGCGTTCTGCACGGCTTGCTGCGGGTTCGTGGTTTTACCCAGGATGATGCACACATTATCTGTCGTCCCGATCAGATTGACGCCGAAGTCAAGGGGGTCATGCAGTTCGTGCAGGATGTCGCCGGAATTTTCGGCTTCGATTACAGCATGGAGTTGTCGACCCGACCGGAGAAATCGATCGGCAGCGACGCGGATTGGGAGCAGGCGACCGGAGCGTTGAAAGCGGCCCTGGAAGACAGTGGTCAGCCCTTTGAGGTCAATGAAGGGGATGGTGCTTTCTACGGCCCGAAGATCGATGTGAAGCTTAAAGACGCGCTTGACAGGGAATGGCAGTGTGCTACTATCCAGTGCGATTTTACCCTGCCTGAGCGGTTTGACCTGAATTATATCGGCAAAGATGGTGAGAAGCATCGTCCGGTGATGTTGCACCGGGTCATACTCGGTTCAATCGAGCGTTTTGTCGGCGTTCTGATCGAACATTACACCGGCAGTTTCCCGCTCTGGCTATCACCAGTTCAGGCGGTTGTTCTGAATGTGACGGACAATCAGGCCGAGTATGCCGAGCAGGTTTACCGTCAGCTCAGGGCAGCCGGTGTGCGGGTAGAGCTTGATCAGCGGAACGAGAAGCTCGGTTTCAAGATCCGCGAAGCCCAGATCGCCAAGATCCCATATATGTTGGTGATCGGTGACCGGGAGATGGAAGAGCAAACAGTGGCACCGCGCTTCCGCAATGGAGAGAATCTCGCTCCGATGAGCGTTGTTGATTTTGTCAGTTTTGTCGCAGCAGAAACTGCTCAGTATCGATAAACTTTGAAAAGACCCAACGTGGGTCTTTTCGCCGTTGTGATTTAGTGCTATAAGGTGCAACTGATCTGTACTCAGGAAGATAGAGGAGGCAAGGCCATAGCTAAGCAGGAAACAAATATTAATGACGCCATCAGGGCCCGTCAGGTTCGGGTGATTGATAACGAAGATACGCCGCTCGGTGTTCTGGACACTGCGCAGGCGCTCGCCATTGCAGTTGAACGCGGACTTGATCTGGTTGAGGTCTCGCCTCAGGCGGATCCGCCGGTTTGTCGGATTATGGACTTCGGCAAGTTCAAGTATCAGCAGGCGAAGCGTTCTTCTGAGGCGAAGAAGAAGCAGGTTAAGGTCGAAATCAAAGAAATCAAGATGCGACCGAAAACCGATGACCACGATTTTCAATTCAAGATCAAGCACGCACGGCGCTTTCTTGAAGAGGGGAATAAGGTCAAGCTGACCATCATGTTCCGTGGTCGTGAAAATGCACACCCTGAGCAGGGCCGAATGCAGTTGGACAAGGCTGTCGAAGCGCTCAAGGATCTTGGCCAAGTTGAATCTCAGCCAAGCAAGATGGGTCGCTTTATGACGATGATGGTCGGGCCGATAAAGAAGTGAACCGGGACACCGGAACTAGATAAACTAAAAAGCTACAGGAGAGTAACATGCCAAAAATCAAGACCAACCGTGGTGCTGCGAAGCGTTTTCGTAAAACCGGCACCGGCAAGATCCGTCGGAATAAGGCTTTCACCAGCCACATTCTGACCAAGAAAACCACCAAGCGTAAGCGCGATCTGCGTCAGGCTGTTCTGGTGCATAAGTCAGATCATCGTAATATCGCACAGCTGATCCCGTACATGTAAAACCGCATTATTGCGGAGTGCTGTGAACTGCGGGGACAATCTCCTCCTGCAGATCCGGCCGCGGCATATGCCGAAACACACTATTTAAGAAGGAGCAAGTGAGATGCCAAGAGTAAAAAGAGGCTTTAAAGCCAGACGTCGTCGGAACAAAGTACTTAAGCTTGCCAAAGGTTATCGTGGCGCCCGTAGTAAGCTGTTCCGTTCAGCGACCGAAGCAGTCGACCGTGCCCTGAATTACGCGTACCGTGACCGTCGGGTCAAGAAGCGCGATTTCCGTGCTCTGTGGATTGTTCGTATCAATGCCGCCGCCCGTGAAAACGGTCTCTCCTATAGTAAGCTCATCCACGGCCTTAAGCAGGCCCAGGTAGCTCTCGATCGCAAGATTATGGCAGATCTTGCTGTCAACGACGCTGCAGGTTTTGCCGTCATTGCTCAAGCAGCAAAGGCGCAACTGCAGTAAGCGGTTTCTAACCGTTCCAGGGAGGTGGAGTAAACGCTCCATCTCCCTTTTTTGTATCCGGTTCACTCCCTATTGAAACGTACGGCGGTGTTGTGACCGCCGGTTTGCTGTCGATCAGCTGACAAATTGAAACGGCCTTTGCTTTAAGGCTGTTCCAGGTCTGGATAAAAGTCATGAAAGAGCGTTTGCAACAGTTACAGGAGGAAGCCCTCGCTGCCGTGCAGCAGGCAACCGACCTGAAGTCTCTGCAGGATGTCCGGGTGCAGATTCTTGGCAAGAAAGGCGCATTGACCGAAGTCATGAAGGGGATGCGCGACCTTTCTGCTGAGGAACGTCCGGTTATCGGCAATCTGGTCAATACCCTGAAAGATAACTTCGAGTCATCATTTGCGCAGCGTCAAGCAGGGCTGCAGCAGCAGGTCATTGCCGCGAAACTGGCCGGTGAGAAAATTGACGTCACCCTTCCGGGGCGACGCAACGTAACTGGTAGTAAACATCCGGTGACGCTGGTTTCAGAAGAGATTGTCGATATCTTTACCCGGCTCGGCTTCTCGGTCGAAGAAGGCCCGGAGATTGAACAGGATTTCTACAATTTCGAAGCCCTGAATATCCCCAAAGATCACCCGGCCAGGGACATGCAGGATACCTTTTACATCTCCGACGATCTGGTCCTTCGCACCCATACCTCGCCGGTGCAGATTCGTTCGATGCTGAAGAAGAAACCACCGGTTCGGGTCATCGCTCCGGGGACCGTCTATCGACGTGACTCAGACATTACGCACAGCCCGATGTTCCATCAGATTGAGGGTTTTCTGGTAGATGAAAAGGTAACTTTCGGTGACCTGAAGGGGATTCTGACCCACTTTCTCAAGGAGTTTTTCGGCGAAAGTCTTGGTGTCCGGTTCCGGCCATCCTTCTTTCCCTTTACCGAGCCGAGCGCCGAGGTTGATATCGCCTGCGTCATCTGTGGCGGCAAGGGGTGTCGGGTTTGTAGTGGGACCGGCTGGCTGGAGATTCTCGGTTGCGGCATGATCGATCCAGAGGTTTTCAAATCAGTCGATTATGACCCTGAAGCCTGCAGCGGTTTTGCCTTCGGCATGGGGTTGGAGAGAATTGCCATGCTCAAGTACGGAGTCAGTGACTTGCGGCTGTTTTTCGAGAACGATCTGCGTTTCCTCAAACAATTTCAGGCTTGAGGAAGGGATTAGATAGATGATTGTTACTTATAACTGGTTGAAAGAATTTGTTGATTTCGATTTCACGGCGCAGGAACTCTGTGATCGACTGACCATGGTCGGACTTGAAGTCGATGCGCTAGTGGAGATTGGTGGCGGTCTCGATGCGGTTATCGTGGCGAAGCTTGAAGCCGTTGAACCTCATCCGGATGCAGATCGTTTGACTGTCTGTCAGGTTAATAACGGAACTGAAGTTGTGCAGGTTGTCTGTGGTGCGACTAACCACAAAGCCGGCGACCTGATCGCTCTGGCGCAACCCGGTTCGGTCCTGCCCGGCGATTTCAAAATCAAAAAGTCGAAGATCCGTGGACAGGAATCAGCGGGGATGCTCTGTTCAGAAAAAGAACTGGCATTGGCGGAAGATTCCCCCGGGATCATGATTCTGCCTGCGGGTCTGCCGCTGGGGCAGCCGGTATTTGCAGCCCTCGGTCTGAAGGATTATCAGATAGAGATCGGGTTGACACCGAACCGTCCGGACTGTCTCAGTGTTGTCGGTGTTGCCCGCGAAGTTGCCGCTATGTGCGGTAAGAAACTGCAGCTGCCGAATCCGCAGTTCACTGAAGCCGCAGAGCAGATTCATGGACGAACCTCGGTCAGTATTGAGGACGCCGAATATTGTCCACGCTATGCGGCGCGGATGATTCAGGGTGTGAAGATCGGCCCTTCACCGGACTGGATGGTGCGACGACTTGAAGCGGTTGGCATGCGCTCGATCAATAACGTTGTCGATGTCACCAACTATGTCATGATGGAGCTCGGCCATCCGCTGCATGCTTTCGACTTCAAGCTGCTGGAAGAAGGGCGAATTGTCGTCAAACGTGCTCAGGTCGCTGAAAAATTCACAACCCTGGATGACCAGAAGCACAGCTTGACTGAAGATGACCTGATGATCTGTGACGGCAAGCGGCCGGTTGCTTTAGCCGGGGTTATGGGTGGCCTGAATTCCGAAGTGCAGGACGACACGGAAACTATCCTGCTCGAAGCCGCGTATTTCAAGCCAACGGCAATCCGTCGGACCAGTAAGCGTCACGGGTTGCATACTGAATCTTCGCATCGTTTTGAGCGTGGTGCCGATATTGATATGATTCCGGTGGCGTTAGAGCGTGCCGCCAGTCTGATTGCCGAACTGGGGCAGGGGAGCATTCTAGCCGGTGTTATTGATAACTACCCGCAGACGCTTAAGACCCCGGTCCTGAGTGTATCTGAAGAAAAGGTTCGGGCACTGCTCGATATCCCTGTTGATTGTGGCACCATCCAGATTTTACTCGAATCGATCGGCTTGCAGGTCGCCCCCGGTGAGACCAGCACAAGTCTGAGCGTGACGGTGCCGAGTTTTCGGCCCGACCTCGAGCGTGAAGTCGATCTGATTGAAGAGGTTGCCCGGCTTTATGGTTATGACCTGATCCCTACCACCATGCCGGTCGGGACGGTCGATGCGCCTCTGCCGCCTCTGCGTCAGCGGGTTGCCAGGAAATTGCGCAATGCCATGGTCGAGAACGGCTTCTCCGAAGCGATGAACTATTCTTTTGTCGCTGCCGATGCCGTTACCAGACTCGGTGTTCCTGCCGAAGATCCGCGCTCGGTCCAGGTGAAAGTGCTGAACCCGCTTTCTGAGGATCAGGCGGTTATGCGCACCAGTCTGGTCCCCAGCCTGCTCGAAACCCTGTCACGTAATCTGGCCTATCGCAGCCGTGATCTGCGCTTGTTTGAACTGCGGCCTGTATTTCTTCCGCAGGTAGATGGAAAAGGCAGTCGCGAGGATTTGCGTCTGACGGCGGTACTCTGTGGCCGACGTCAACCTGAAGGTTGGGCACAGGTGCAGGCTTCGGCTGACTTTTACGACCTTAAGGGGTTAGCTGAAAGCTTGTTCGCTGCGTTGAATATCGATCAGGTGGCCTATTCAGCTGAAGACACTGAGGTTTATCTCCATCCAGGAAAAGCCTGCCGCATGCAGAAGGGCGGCAAGCTTTTAGGTACTCTTGGTGAAGTCCATCCGCAGGTTCTGACTGATTTTGACATCGATCAACCGGTTTACCTGCTGGAGCTGGATGTGGAGATGGTGCTGGCGTCGGTTGGGCCGCTTGCCAAATTCAAGCCGCTGTCCCGCTACCCCGATGTGATGCGCGACAGCGCTCTGCTGCTTGATGAGACGGTCTCGGCTGGCCAGGTTTCGGACATCATCAACCGGAGCAAGGTGAAATATCTGGAAGACGCAGTACTCTTTGATCTGTATACAGGTAAAGGGATTCCGGAAGGAAAGAAGAGTCTAGCGGTTCGTGTTCGCTACCGTGACCAGGAGAAGACCTTGACTGAAGAAGAGGTCAGCAAGGCACACAACAAGCTGATTGGTGCACTTTGTCAGCAACTTGGAGCAGAAATTCGTTAATTGGGTATTGCGCACCGAATATCTCTGTGTTATAAATCCTGAAAAATCAAATAGATAGTTGATTCTATAAAAGCACCTGCTGGACATTTGCGGGAGGGACCATGACCAAAGCTGATCTTATCGAAAGTGTTTATCTGACCACCGGTTTTTCTAAAAAGGAATCGGCTGCCATTATCGAAATGGTTTTCGACCTGATGAAAAACACTCTTCAGGATGGTGAGAAAATTAAAATTGCCGGTTTTGGTAATTTTGTTGTCAAGGAGAAGTCTTCAAGAAGAGGACGGAATCCGCAAACCGGTAATGAAATTGAAATTTCCGCACGGAAAATTCTGACTTTCAAGCCGAGTCAAGTGTTGAAAGCTTCCATCAACGGCGAAGATGCCTGAAACGTGCATTGAGCTAAATGGCGGTCGAAATACCTGACAAGCTCTATTTCAAAATCGGCGAAGTGGCCTCTCTGCTTGATGTCAAGACGCACGTTCTGCGTTACTGGGAATCTGAGTTCAACGCGCTGCAGCCGGTGAAAAGTCGTACCAATCAACGTCTTTACCGTCGTAAGGATGTCGAAACAGCCCTGTTGATAAAGGAACTGCTTTATCGACAGGGCTTCACTATTGCGGGTGCGCGAAAGAAAATCTCAGCGGTAAACCGCTCACAAAATCTTCCTGAAAACAATTCTGAAGAACAACAGCAGATCATTCTTGAGATTCGCGAGGATTTATTGCGCATGCGAAACCTGTTGAGCAACACTGACAATGACTGATCCCGAAGTTCTGATCCTGGTGACGAACGATGACGGGGTTCGATCTCCGGGGATCAGGGCTCTTGCTCAGGCGCTCGAGGGTCTGGGGCGTGTTGTTGTTGTGGCTCCGGATCGCAATCGTAGTGCTGTCGGGCATGCCCTGACGCTTGAGCATCCTTTGCGGGCGGAGGAGATTAAACCGGATGTTTTTGCTGTGGATGGTACTCCGACGGATTGCGTAAACCTGGGTATTCACGGTCTTTTGCAGCTAAAGCCGGCGCTGGTTGTTTCAGGTATCAATCGAGGCAGCAATCTCGGCGACGATATCACTTACTCCGGAACCGTCTGTGCGGCTATGGAGGCATCACTGATGGGACTGCCTGCTATTGCCGTTTCTCTCGATACGCAGCATTTTCAAGCTGAGGATCTGGCTCTTGCGGCACAATTCTCCCGGCAGTTGGCTGAAAGGATTCTCAGTGATGGGCTGCCGCCAGATACCTTTCTCAATGTCAATGTCCCTACCGGTGGATGCCAGGGCGTGCAGTTGACACGGCAGGGGAAACGCCAGTATGGCGACGCGGTGGTGACCAGTGAAGATCCGCGCGGTCGTAAATATTACTGGATCGGTGGTGGCGAAGTCGGCTTTCAAAGTATTCCGGGCAGTGACTGTAACGCTCTGTCAGAGCAGCTGATTTCAGTAACACCTCTGCACACAAATCTAACCAATGATAATTCCTTTGCCGCGCTGAAGAACTGGCCGTTAACCGCTATGGTAGATAAGCTTTGATGGATTTTACCGTTTCACGTCGGCGCATGGTTGATCAGCAAATTATCGCACGTGGCATCAAGGACCAGCGTGTGCTGGATGCGCTGCTGAAGGTTCCCAGGCATCTGTTTGTTGAGGCGGGGCTGCAAGCCCACGCTTACAGCGACGCGTCTCTGCCGATTGGTGAGAAGCAGACTATTTCGCAGCCCTACATGGTCGCAGCGATGTCGGCGGCACTGGAGTTGACCGGCACCGAGCGAATTCTTGAGATCGGCACCGGTTCCGGGTACCAGAGCGCCATTCTCTCGCTGTTGGCGAATCGTATTTATTCTATCGAGCGAATCTCCACTCTGGCGGGTCGGGCACGACGTTTATTGGATCAGTTGGGAATGAGCAACGTGAACATCAAGGTTGGCGATGGCACCATCGGCTGGAAGGATCAGGCGCCCTTTGACGGCATTTTGGTCGCTGCCGGTGCGCCGGATGTTCCGCTTGAATATCTCGACCAGTTGGAGGTTGGTGGAAAACTGGTTCTGCCAGTCGGTGATCAGAATCAACAGATTCTACTTCGCATCATTAAACAGGAAAATGGTTCTTTTAAGCGTGAGCAATTGATGGGCTGTCGTTTTGTTCCACTGATCGGCGCTCAGGGATGGCGTTCGGACCAGGTCTTGCTACCCTGATGAAAGTTATCCGTCGACTTTATGATTGGGTGCTGTCTTGGGCTGAAACACCTTATGGTGTGCCTGTGCTTGGCTTGCTTGCTTTTGCGGAGGCCAGCTTCTTTCCGGTGCCGCCGGATGTTCTGCTGATGGCACTCTGCCTGGCGCTACCGCTTAAGTCGTATCGCTTTGCACTGGTCGCAACGCTCGGTTCTGTTGCTGGCGGAGTTGCCGGTTACCTGATTGGCTGGGGGTTCTGGGGGACGGTCAGCCCGCTTTTTTTCGACTACATCCCCGGCTTTTCACCAGAGGGTTTTGCCCATGTGAAAAGCTGGTTTGAGCAGTATGATTTCTGGACTATCTTTGCCGCCGGTTTTACGCCGATTCCGTATAAAATATTTACCATTGCGGCTGGAGCTTTTCAGATTAATCTGCCGGTTTTCATCGGCGCCTCCCTGGTCAGCAGAGCATTGCGTTTCTTTTTGGTCGCGGCACTCTTCTATTATCTGGGGCGTCCGGCGCGGGTTCTGATAGAGAAATATTTTAACCTGTTGACGATCCTTTTTCTTGGATTGCTGGTTGGCGGGTTGCTGCTGGTTAATTATTTGAGATAGTTCCAGCCCAGCTGCAAGAGAAAAGACGAAATTAATCGACACATTGAAGCGGGGAATATGTTACGCCTGCCGGTTCTGCTGATATTGCTGCTGCTTGTTGCCTGTGGTGGCGGAGTTTACCATACGGTCAAGCCGGGGCAGAATCTCTATCGAATCAGTCGCGCTTACAACGTCGACAAGAACTACCTTGCCAGGGTCAACGGCATCTCCGATCCGTCACTGATCAAGGTTGGAACCCGTCTGTATATTCCCGGTGCCACCAAAACCAAGTATGTCGCGCCGGTAAAAGAGAATGTTCAGCCCCCTCCGCCAGCCCCCAAACCGGCTCCTGTAAAGCGAACGAAATCCGTTTCACCTGCTGCCTCCCCGACGCGAAAAACGACAGCTGCACCACAAGTTAATGCAACGAGCATCAAGAAGCTGAGTTGGCCGCTGCGCGGAAAGATTGTGCGGAGTTTCAGTACCCAGGCAAGAGCAGGTGGAGGGAAGGGGATCGAAATAGCGGTTCGTTCCGGCAGCCCGGTTCTGGCGGCTGAAGCTGGTAAGGCCATCTATAGCGGTGACGGTGTCAACGGATATGGGCATCTGATTATCCTGCAGCATGAAAATGAGCTGTTCACCGTCTATGGCTTCAATCAAAAGAATCTGGTCCTGCAGGGGGATTTCGTCAGTCAGGGAGAAAAAATCGCCCTGTCCGGAACACCACCGGCAGGCGGGCAGGCGCGATTGCATTTTGAGGTGCGCAGGGGGAAGCAGGCGGTCGATCCGATTTTGTACTTGCCATAATCTTCGCCCCTCCTCTAGACTGCCATATTCAATACCTTGAAATTGCTGTTATCTGACGGAGTAGACGATGGATGAGCTGTTGTCCGATTTTGATGGAGAGGAGTCCGAAACCGATACCGAGGACGGACTTGAGGGGTTCAGCGAGGACGATACTTCTGACTTCGATGAGAAGGCTTCGGCCGGCAGAATCAGGCCACAGTCAGTTGAAGACGATGAATATGTTCCCGCCGACGCAATCAAGCTCTACCTGAAGGAAATTCAGAAAAGTACGCTACTGACCGCAGAAGAAGAGCGTGAGCTGGCCGGGCGTATCGCCCAAGGTGACGATGCTGCCAGGGCGCGGATGATCGAGTCGAATCTGCGGCTGGTGGTCAAGTTTGCCAAACGTTACATGAACCGCGGGCTGCCTTTCCTCGACCTGATCGAAGAGGGGAACATGGGGCTGATCAAGGCGGTCGAAAAGTTCAAGGTCAGCAAAGGCTGTCGCTTCTCTACCTATGCGACCTGGTGGGTGCGGCAATCGATAGAGCGGGCGCTGGTCAACCAGAGTCGCACTATCCGCCTGCCGGTCCATGTCGCTGATGACATCAATAAATTTGTGAAGGTCAATCGCGAACTTGTGCAGCGTTTGAAACGTGATCCCTCGATTGAAGAAATTGCCGAAGTGATGGGGGTTGAGGTTTCCTATGTTCGCCGGATGATGATCCTGCTGAAAAAAACCTACTCCATCGAGCATCCGATGGGGGATAACAACGATTACAGCCTGATCGATACCATCGAGGATAAAAATCAGATCGATCCTGGCAGCATGATTGAGGATCTCGATCGATTTGCCCATGTCCTTGAATGGATGGATGATCTGAGCGAAACTGAGCGCGAGATTCTGGCGTTGCGTTTCGGTCTTGATGATCGTGAGCCGCAAACCCTTGATACCATCGGACAGAAGTTCGGCGTCACCCGTGAGCGGATTCGGCAGATAGAAGCGAAGAGCTTGGCTAAGTTACGCAAAACCCTGGAAGAGAAAATCTTAAACGAAGAAGACTAGCAAGCAGAAATTGCTGCAGGAGTTACTATGGACCAGTTAAAACAGTTTATCCGCGATATTCCGGATTTTCCGAAACAAGGGATTGTTTTTAAGGACATCACCACGCTTTTGGCTGATGCGAAAAGTTTCCACCGCATGGTCGATCTGCTGGCGCATCGTTATATCGGCGAAAAAATCGATCAGATCGTCGGCATCGAAGCCCGCGGTTTTATCCTTGGTTCGGCGTTGGCGTACAAGCTGGGAACCGGCATTACTCTGGTGCGCAAACCAGGCAAATTGCCCTATAAAACCCGCAGCATCAAGTATGCACTCGAGTACGGCACTGATACGCTCGAGATTCACGAGGATGCTTTTAAAAAAGGCGATCGGGTGATCGTCGCTGACGACCTGTTGGCCACCGGCGGAACCATGGCCGCGGTCGTTGAGCTGGTTGAACAACTGGGCGCCGAAATCCATGAATGTGCTTTTATGGCCGAGCTGGAGTTTTTGGCCGGTCGTAAGAAACTGCCGGAAGGCAAAGTTTACAGTTTGTTGAAGTTTTAGCTTTTGTCAGACGCAGGCCGACTGGCCTTGAAAAAACCGTCTCGCTGAGTTATAAGCGTGCTGTACGGCCCCGTAGCTCAGCTGGATAGAGCGGCACCCTCCTAAGGTGAAGGTCGGAGGTTCAAATCCCCCCGGGGTCGCCAATATAGAAAAAGATGGGTTGCGGATACGTAACCCATTTTTACTTTAACAGGATGAATGGAGCAGGGGATGAATATCACCGTTATTGGGACTGGTTATGTCGGCTTGGTCAGTGGCAGCTGTTTTGCCGAAATGGGCAACCGGGTCTTTTGTGTCGACGTCGATGAGAAGAAGATTGCTGGTCTTAAGGTAGGTAAATTGCCGATCTATGAACCCGGTCTTGAAGCGATGGTGCTGCGCAATGCCGCTGAAGAACGGTTGCTGTTCACCACTAGTCTGGCCGAAGCAATGGCGAAGTCGAAGATCTATTTCATCGCCGTTGGCACTCCGCCCGGCGAAGATGGTTCCGCCGATCTGAAGTATGTGCAGGCGGTTGCCCGCGAGATAGGCAGTTTGATGACCGATTATTGCGTCATCGTCGACAAGTCGACGGTGCCGGTCGGAACCGCCGACCTGGTTCGTGAAACGGTGGCTGGCGAGCTTGCAAGGCGTGGACTGGAGATCCCTTTTGATGTCGTCAGCAATCCTGAATTTTTAAAAGAAGGCGCGGCAATCGAGGATTTCATGAAACCGGACCGGATTATAATCGGCAGTGACAGTGACAAAGCCTGCGATCTGATGCGGCAGCTCTATGCGCCCTTTAATCGCAATCATGAGCGGACGATGTTCATGGGGATTCGTGATGCCGAGATGACGAAGTATGCCGCCAACTCGATGCTGGCCACTAAGATCTCGTTTATCAACGAGATTTCCAATCTTTGTGAATTGATGGGAGTCGATGTTGAAAACGTCCGCCGCGGGATCGGTTCCGATTCGCGGATCGGTTTTTCCTTCATTTATCCGGGCTGCGGTTATGGCGGTTCCTGCTTTCCGAAGGACGTACAGGCCTTGATCCATATGGCGCAGAAGGTCGGTTTTGACCCCGAGCTGCTGCTCTCTGTCGAGCAGCGCAATCAGCAGCAGAAGAAATGGTTTACCCGGCAGATCAGTAAGCGTTTTGGCGCTGATCTCAGCGGCCTGACGTTCGGCATCTGGGGGCTCTCCTTTAAGCCTGGAACTGACGATATGCGCGAAGCACCGGCCAAGACCCTGCTTGCTGATCTGCTTGCCGCTGGCGCGCGCGTGCTTGCCTACGATCCGGTGGCAATGGAGACCGCCCGCGAAGAGCTGCCCGCCGAGTGGTTCGAGGATGGCAAGCTGCAGCTGGTGGAAAATCAGTATGCAGCGCTGCAGTCGGTGGATGCCATGTTGCTGGTGACTGAATGGAAGCCGTTCCGTAATCCAGACCTGGATGCCATGCGTCGTTCCATGAATCAGCCGATCATCTTCGATGGCCGTAACCAATATGATCCCGAATATATCCGTGAATCGGGTTTCGAATACGTCGGTGTCGGACGGGTGCTGCATGCTTAAGCAGAGGTTGCAGAAAGTTGCGGCTGATTCGGAATGTTTTGTCTGTGGCAGCAAAAACCCGATCGGCTTGAAGGCCGAATTTTCCATCGACAACGCCCAAAGTACCAGCTCGGCCAGTCTGCAGTTAGCCGGTGAATTTCAAGGCTGGCAGGATGTGATCCATGGTGGAATAATCGCCGCGCTGCTCGATGAAGCCTGCATCTATGCCTGTCGCGCAAAAGCCGATCAGTGCGTCACAGCCGAACTGCAGGTGCGCTACCGCAAACCGGTTCCAGTGGGTGCTTTGGTCGAAGTGACCGGCCAGCTGGATGACAGCAGCAGAAAAGTCTGGCAAGCCAGCGCGAAACTTAAAATAGATGGGGCGCTTTACGCGGAAGCTCAGGCGAAAGTCTTTATCCTTGATCGATAGGCCTGCCGGCGGCAGCTTTTACAGGCAGAATCTGCAGTTGACAGTTTGCAGTGATATTGTTATATAGTTCGTCCCAACAAGGGCGGTTAGCTCAGGGGGAGAGCATTCGCCTCACACGCGAAGGGTCACTGGTTCAATCCCAGTACCGCCCACCATAAATTACAGGGAGTTGCGCTGGAGCGCGGCTCCCTGTTTTGTTATCCGCAGCGAGAGCCAGACATACAGTTATTAACCGTAACTTCTGTATTTCGATGATGAAGGATTAAAGCTGTGAATCAGTCGACACATTTACGCATCGAAGACTGGGGCCTGCTTGAATATCAGCAGGCACTGGATCGGCAGAACGAGCTTGTGCAACAGCACTTGTCCGGTTCGGGTAGGGACACCCTGGTTCTGGTCGAACATCCGGCGACTGTTACCTTGGGACGTCGCGCGACCTCTGCCGAGCTGCGACTTCCAGAGTCTGAGGTGCTCGCCCGCAAGCTGTCACTGCAACGGATCAACCGGGGCGGCTTGGCGACGGCGCATGAGCCGGGGCAGTTAGTTGCTTACCCGGTGCTGTTGTTGAAAAAAAGGGATCTGCATTGGTTTTCGAGTAATTTTCTGACTGTGGTCATCAAGCTGCTTGCGGATTACGGTTTGCGCGGTGAGCTTAAAAGTGGTGAGCCGGGCGTCTGGGTTGAGGGGCGTAAGATTTGCAGTTTTGGGATTGCCTTAAAAAAATGGATCTGTTCCCACGGGATTGCGTTGAATGTAAATAACGACCTGTCGACATTTGCAGCAATTATCCCCTGCGGGCGGCCGAGTGAAGAGTTAACGACTATGAGTCGTGAAGTTGGCTTTTTGCTGGATTTGACGGAGGTGAAACAGCGATTTTGTCAGCACTTTATGCAGGTTTTCGCCTACGACCGCGAGCTTTGAGTCGAACACTCTAATCTTTTTGTAGGGTGGCTTGCATCGGCAACTCTGTTATGATTAATGTTCACATATAAACATGGAGAAAGTTATCTATGTCGACCGATTTTCAGTCCGTCATTCGAACCATTGCCGATTTACCGCCAATGCCAGCGGTGGCAACCAAGGTTCTCACGCTGCTTGGCGACCCGAATGTTAATTATCAACAGTTAGGGCAGGTGATCTCCAGTGATCCTGCTGTTTCGGCGCGCCTGTTGAAAGTGGCCAATTCGTCTTTTTACAGTATGAGGCGGCAGATCAAGACGCTGGATCAAGCGATCTCGATCGTGGGTGAGCGAACCCTGCGCAGTCTGGTGCTGGCCGCCAGCCTCGAAGGGTTGAATAAATCGTATGGCCTGCTGGAAAAAATGCTCTGGGAAGATTCGATTGGCTGTGCGGTCGGCTGTCGTTCGCTGGCGCGCAAGTTTGCCGCCGCCGATCCTGAAGAGGCTTTTCTTGCTGGCTTGTTCCGCCATCTGGGTAAAGTGGTGATGAATTATACCGATGGTGAATCCTATCGCTCGTTGATTGAATCGGTCTATGCCGGCGATGGGACTTACGCCGAACTTGAAGGACGCTACTTCCCTTACGCGCATGCTGTGGTCGGTGCCGCGGTGCTGGAGAAGTGGAAATTTTCCCGTGTGCTGGTCATGACCACCCTGCATCATGATGATCTTCAGGTTGCCCATGAAGACGAGGAGGATGGTGACAGCCTCTATCGACTGACCGCAATCGTAAATCTTTCCGATTTTATCTGCCGTCGACTCGGCATCGGCCAGCGCGAAGCTGATGAGTCGGTGGATGTCGCTGGCTGTCTGGGGGCCGTTGCGCTCGGACTGGATGAAGAGCAGATTCAGCAGGCGCTTGAAGATGTTGAGTTGGTTTTCTCAGAGAATCGCGAATCCTTTACCGGCTGATCCAGTTGACAGAACTCTGCAAGGGAGGCTTTTGCCTCCCTTTTTTTTGTATGTCTATCCGGCTGGCGCGGCAGCTTGGCAGCCTGGAAATGGCTATGTTAGATTGATTAGGTTGTCACTTTAAGGAACACGAATGAAAGAACGCTTGGATAAATTGCTGGTTTTACAGGGACTGGTGCCTTCGCGCGAGCGCGCCCGGGCGCTGATTCTCGCCGGCAAGGTAGTGGTTGATGATCACATGATCGACAAGGCCGGTGTGCAGGTTGATGTTGCGGCTGTTCTGCGTCTGAAGGGTGCCGATATTCCTTTTGTGTCGCGCGGTGGTTTGAAGCTCGAAAAAGCTCTGAGTCAATTTTCCTTGATCGTTGCTGAGCGAGTGGCTATCGATGTCGGTGCCTCAACCGGCGGTTTTACCGATTGTCTGTTGCAGCGCGGTGCTGCGAGGGTTTATGCCGTCGATGTCGGATATGGTCAACTGGCCTGGACGCTGCGCGAAGACCCACGTGTGGTCAATCTTGAACGCTGCAATATCCGCCATCTTCAAGCTGAGACGCTGAATCCGCTCCCTTCGCTGGCGGTTATCGACGCCTCCTTTGTTTCGCTCTCGAAGGTGCTGCCGAACACTTTAAGCCTGTTGACCGAAACGGCTGAAATAATCGCCCTGATCAAGCCGCAATTTGAGGTCGGCCGCGGTCAGGTTGGCAAGGGGGGTGTGGTTCGAGATCAGCATCAACACGATAAAGTTGTTGAAGAGATCAGTAGCATGGCGATTGAGCTGGGTTGCAAGATTTGTGGAATCATCGAAAGTCCGATCCTCGGTCCAAAGGGGAACCGTGAGTTTCTTATCCATCTGCAAAAAGGGGCGGAGTCATGAATCAGCTTTATTTTATCGGCGCCGGTCCGGGGGATCCTCAGCTGCTGACCCTACAGGGCGCCAATGCTCTGGCGATGGCGACAACGGTTTATGTGCCGACCCCCTATGATCAGACCTTTGCCGAACCGTTACAGGGCAAGACGGTTTTGATTCCCTTCGATTACGATTACGCTGAACTGATTGAGATGATCGAGCAACAACTGCAGGAGGTCTCGGTCGCTTTTCTGATTCCGGGCGACCTGACCTTTTATTCGCCATTCCAGGGACTTATTGACCATTTTGCCGAGCGTTCTGTCGTTTTAGCCGGTGTTGGAGTTGCCAACGCAGCGTCCGCCCGGCTGAAAAAAACCCTCGACCTGCCGTCGGTCACCAATCGCGCTATGATTGTTTCGCCGAAAACTCTCGGCGATAGCGCGGATAACCCGACACTTGAACAATTGGCCGCTCCCGGGGTTTCATTGTTGATCTACATGAACAATCTGCCGCTAGAAGAACTGGTTGCCAAGTTGCGGCAGGGGTACGGCAAAGATGTCCCGATCGCGCTGCTGCACTGCCTCGGTTTGCCGGGGGAAGCTGTTATTGAGGGGACATTGGATACGATCGTTGCCAACTGCGGTGGACACGATTATTTCTTTTTGAACGAACCGAGCAAAAAACCGGCACTGACGCTGGTGATCGTTGGCGAAACCCTGCAGGAGACCGTCGACGGCAGTTGGTGGGATTACCGCCGCGAGACCATGTGGAAGCAGCGCAAGGTGGCGGAGGGGCGATGAAGCTGATTTCGCCGGTTGATCGAAAGTCAGAAGCAGGCGCATTGCTGGATGCCGGCGCCACCGAGCTCTATGGCGGCTATGTACCGCAGGCCTGGCAGCAGCGGTTTGGTCTGCTGGCTTCGATCAATCAACGCACCTTTGCCGGCGCTCAGATCGATTCTTATGCCGATCTGCAGGCGATTGTCGCCCAATGTCTGCAGCGGGGCGGGGAGTTTGCCTTAACTCTGAACGCCCCTTTTTATTCTGCGGCGCAACAGCCGCTGCTGCTTGATTACGTGGCCGAAGCGGTAGAGGCAGGGGTGACCAGCGTTATCCTTGCCGATCTGGCGCTGTTGCGGCTGCTCAAGCGTGAATTCCCGAACCTGCTCTATCATGCCAGCACTTTGGCCCATTTGGGGAATTCCGCGGCGATCCGTTTTTATCAGACTCAAGGGGTCGGTCGGGTTATCCTGCCGCGCCATCTGACCGTTGCCGAGATGGCAGAGATCCGGGCACAGGTTGCTGATGTCGAGTGCGATGCTTTTCTGCTGGTCGGCAAATGTCCCAATACTGAAGGTCTCTGTACTTTTCATCATTCCAGCCCGGATAAAATCTGGCCCTGTGAGATTCCTTATCAGCTTGAGGCTGTTCAAGAGCAGGCGTCTGACAACCTGCAGCAGGTGATGGCGCGACAGCAGAGCTGGGCGGATTCTGATCGTCGCCACGGTTGCGGTCTTTGCGCTATTCCACAACTGATTGCAGCTGGAATCAGCGGCCTGAAGCTGGTCGGACGAGGCGCCCCGACAGTGCGTAAGCTGAAGAATCTGCAACTTGCGGTAAGATTTGTACAACTGGCGGAAGAAACAGCGAATTTCGCTGATTATCAAACTCTGGCATTACGCGCACATCGGGAGCATTTTGGGATAGGCTGCTGCGAAAATGTTTGCTACTATCCTGAGCTTCACACGCAGAATTAAGCCCTCGCAGAAAGGATGAATCTATGACTTCCGACTGTATTTTCTGCAAGATAGCTGCCGGAGATATCCCGGCGACGATCCGCTACGAAGACCCGGAGATCGTCGCTTTCGAGGATCTTAACCCGCAAGCACCACATCATCTGTTAATTATCCCGCGCAAGCATATTCGCAATACGCTCGATCTGACCACGGCAGACAACGCGATGATCGGCCATATTTATCAGGTCGCCGGGAAGCTGGCGAACGATCTGGGTTTTGCCGCCGATGGCTTCAGGCTCGTTAACAACTGTAACGAGGCCGGAGGGCAGGTTGTCTGGCACCTGCACTTTCATCTGCTTGGTGGGCGCGACATGAACTGGCCTCCGGGCTGATCTCCTTAGAATAGAACCTGGTATATGACAGTTTTTGATGACAGAACAGAACAGCGCCTGATCACAGATATCCTTGAGTTGCTGGTGACCCATTACGGGGCCGGACTCTCTGAGGAAGAGCTTGATTATGAACTCGGCCGGGTCGAGCAGGCACTTGCCGATGCGCGCAGTTCTCATCAGGGACAGGTCCGCAAATCGGGTGAGCCCTATATTTTTCATCCGTTGCGGGTGACCCATCTGGCGGCTCGCCACTGGATGGATTTCCCGTCGGTTCTGGCGGCTCTGCTGCACGATGTCGTTGAAGACACGCCGGTCACGCTCGGAGAAATCAGGGAGAAGTACGGCGACGAGGTCGCTCATCTGGTTGATGGCTTGACCAAGGTCACTTCTGAGGTGATGACTCGTGAAGAGTTAAAAGAAGAAACCTACCGCAAGACGGTTCTGGTCGCGATCGACGATATCCGGGTGCTCTGCCTGAAGTTCTGGGACCGGATGGATAATCTGCTGACCATCAACGCACTGTCGCCGCAGAAGCAGAAACTGATCGCCAAAGAGACCCGCACAATCTACGTGCCGCTGGCGCAACATCTGGGCATGGGTTACGTTGCTACCGAACTGGAGTCGCTTTCCTATTATCTGCTTTATCCGCGCCGTGGAAAAACCTACAACCAGAAAATTGAGCAGTTGCAGCAGGCAAATGCAGCGTCGCTGCGCAAGACGAAGGCGAGGATTGTCAACGCGTGTGAGCAGCAGAAACTGTCGGTTCAGCTGAAGGACCGCTGGCGTCCCTTCTCGGTTGCCGCAGCCAAGGATCTACGCCGCGGTTTCGCATCTTTATTCACCCTGGAAGTGCAGGTTGACCGGATGATGGATGCTTACATCTTTCTCGGCGTTCTGCACGGTATGTTCTCGCCGATTCCAGGGAAGCTGCGTGATCATCTGAACATGTCCTCCAAGCATGGTTATCAGGCGTTAAAAACAACGGTACAGATTGGAGAGCAGCGGATGCGGGTCGAAATCACGACCCGAAAATTCGCGCGTTTCAACTACTCAGGGGTATTGGCTCCCGGCTTCAAGTTCCGCCATGAGAACTTCCGCACCCTGATGCAGTCACTGCTGGATGGCGAATCGGCGTTCGATACGGAGTCACTGCAGCTCGCCTCGGCAACGATTCAGGTCTACACCCCGCAAGGCGAAGTGCGCATCCTGCCAGAAGGGAGCAGCTTGCTCGATTTTGCTTTCGATATCCATGAGTCGCTCGGCCTGCACGCGCGGCGCGGCAGTATCAACGGGCGGATGCGGCAGCTGAAAACCCGTTTGCTGGATGGCGATCAAATTGAAGTAGAGACCGCTGAAACTCCAGAAGTCCTGCCGAAATGGCTGGAATGGGCCATCACTCCCAAGGCCCGCAACACCATTCGACGTTACCTGCGCAACAAAGTCAGATCAACCTGAAATCAAATCGGATTTTAAATGCATAAGAGACTTATCTACGGGCTGGTGATCTGCCTGTTCCTGACTGCTGGCCAGCAGCTTTGGGCAGGTCAGGTGACCAGCTTTATTTATCACCGGTTCGACGAAAGTCGCTATCCATCGACGAATATTTCGGCTGAAACTTTCCGGCAGCAGTTGGCTGTTCTCAAAGAACAGAACTATCAGGTTCTGTCGTTGGCAGAGGTCGCAAGAAGATTGAATTCAGGCGAGGCGTTGCCTGAAAAGGGGGTCTCGATCAGTGTCGACGATGCTTTTATCTCCTTTGCTGAAGTTGCTATGCCGATCATCCGTGAGTATGGATTTCCAGTCACCTTGTTTGTCAATACCGATGCCGTTGGAACCTCCGGTTATCTGGATTGGGCTGCGCTGAAACAGTTGTACGATGAGGGCGTAGAGATCGGTAACCACACGGCAACCCATGACTATCTGGTTGAGTTGCGCCAGGGGGAACAGTTCAGCGACTGGCAGTTACGGGTTGAGCAGGATATTGCCAAGGCAAGAGATCTTTACCAGCAGTATCTGGGGCCGGTTCCACAGCTGTTTGCCTACCCTTATGGAGAATACAATTCAGAGTTGATGGAGCTTGTCGCCAGGATGGGTTTTTCAGCGGCTTTTGCGCAGCAATCCGGGGTTATCCATGCGGACAGTGCGCGTTTCAGTTTGCCGCGCTTCCCCATGGGGGGGCCGTATGCGACCTTGGCCGGATTTCGCGAGAAGCTGGCGATGAAGCCACTGCTGGTGACTGCTGAAGAGCCGATCAGTCCGGTTGTCGGTGATAATCCGCCGATTCTGAAGTTGCAGATCAAGGATCCTGCCGCCGACCTGCGCCAGATGAACTGTTTTGTGCAGGGGGAGAACAACTGCCGGGCCGAACCCATTGCGGGGCAGCCAGGCTGGTATCAGGTTGTCGCAGATAAGCCACTGACCGGGCGGCGCAATAAGTACACCTTGACGGTTGCGGGAAAGCAGGGGGGCTGGCACTGGTACAGCCATCTCTGGCTGCGGGCTGATGCTGTCGCAGCTGGCGCTGAATAAAACTGTCGTCAGCCGCTGGTGCGCAGGGTTGCGTTGGCAAAGCGGGTCAGGCGGTTCTTCCGGATCAGGTTCTGCAGGTCCTTGACATAGTCTTCGCCGCGGATTGAGTAGCGCAGCAAGCCTTCTGCCAGCTGGAAGCCGTTGAGCGGCTCACCGGCGAATCTGGCGGCTGCGCGCAGTTGTCGCAGCTCTTCGTAGGCGCTGTGGCTGTTGAGGTTCAGCAGATAGGCACGGATGGAGTCGTAGATATTGTCAAAGCGGCGGATCTCGTAGGTGGCACCCTCCGGGCGATCTTCTGGGACGATGCCGCTGCCGGGTATGAAGGTCCACTCGCCGAACAGATTATTGGCCAGCTGTGAGAAGCGTGAGGTTCCCCAGGCCGATTCGTTCGCCGCCTGCGCTAAAACCAGATCCCGCGGGATGATATCGACCCTGATCAGCAATTCTGCGATGTTTTGTGGTGAGACCTCGGCGATATTGACTTTATAGCGCTCTGCGACGATTTCCAGTTCGCGCCGTTGCTGCAGGTCGAGAGGCTGGCCTTTGTCGATTTTTCTTTTCAGTTCGATCACCTGTTTGCGTTCATGACGGATCTCGTCATTCGCCAGCAGAATCATCGGCAGGATCGATTTAAAGAAGATATTTTTGCGTTTTTTGCTGGAACTTTCATCGGGAAGGTCGGACGGCAAGCTTTGCAGGATGATGGCAGGAACCCCCTGTTCAAGGGAGTCCAGTTGATAGCCGTAGCGTTTGAATTCAGCTTCCAGATCACTCAGGTTGCCGATATCCAGGATCTGGACATCCGAGCCCTGGTAGATGGGGGCAGCACTGTCGGAGCAACTGGCCAGAATCAGGCAGAGCATCCACAGTAACAGCAGCATTGTTTTTGTTGTTGGTGTTTTCAGCATAATTTTTTTGGCGTTCACTCAAAAGTGGCTACGCAGCGAGACTTTATACTGGAAATATAGCCCATTTGTCAATAGTTTGCGGCTGCTACCCGGCTTCGGTCGCAGGTCGGTAGCTAATGTCCTATTATTATGGATAATCTTTCCCCACTTCAGTTCATTAGGGAGGTAACGATGCAGACTTATCGTAAAGAACTCTGGTTCGATATTCCCACCCGGCGCGAGTTGCGCAATATCACCCCGCAGGTTGTTCAATGTCTTCAGGAGAGTGGCATAAAAGAGGGGCTGCTGCTCTGTAATGCGATGCATATAACCGCGTCAGTTTTTATCAATGATGACGAGCGCGGGTTGCATCAGGATTACGACCGCTGGCTCGAACAGCTGGCACCGCACGAACCGATCAGCCGCTATCAACACAACCGTACGGGGGAGGATAATGGCGACGCACACTTGAAACGAACCATCATGGGGCGCGAAGTGGTTGTTGCGGTCACTGCCGGGAAGCTCGATTTTGGGCCCTGGGAGCAGATTTTTTACGGTGAGTTCGACGGTTGCAGACGAAAAAGAGTCCTGGTAAAAATCATTGGAGAGTGACTCGTCTACATTGCTATGGTAATATTTAACCTTTAATGGAACAGGCTAGGGGTGTCAGTATGGAGACCATAAAAACGGCCAGCTTTGAGTATTTGATCGGGATGGCCAAAGAGCGGCCAGAAGGTGGTTATGACTTTGTTCTGGATGGCACCAGTTACGTGATTCAGGATGTCCTGGAAATATCGAAAATTGCCACCAAACATGGCTACATCGTCATTTATTGAGCATTTGAATGAACAGGAGATTGAGATGAGTCTAGAAGAAGGCGTCTGTTACACCTACGAAGCAGCACTGGAAAAAGCGATCGAGATGGAGGAGGAGGGTTTTCGCAATTATCTTCGAGCCATAAGTATTGTTAAAGATCGTGCCGCAAAGATGATTTTACGCGATGCCGCGGCCGATGAACTGGATCACAAAAATAAACTTGAAATGGCGCTGCTCGAAGGCCACAACAAAAATGCTGCGGCAATGGTGAAAGAGGTTCCAACCATGAACCTCAACTATGTGCTGGATCAAAAAGAAATCACCGCCGGCTCTGATGGTCGACAGGCGTTGGCTTTTGCCATTCATCTGGAAAAGGGCGCCATCGATTTTTATCAGCGCCTGATGAAGGGGTGCGAAGGGGCACCAATGGCACCACTTTTTCAGCGTCTCCTTGCGGATGAGTCTCGTCATCTCAAGACCTTGGAAGATCTGTATGAGCAACATTTTATGACAGAAAATTGAGGTCATTGGGGTGCTATAAAGTTTGAGCAACAAAGGGCATCCCTCAGCGGGATGCCCTTTGTTGCTGATAAGGTAAAAAATTACAATTTGTAGAGAAAACAAGTGGTTGCCAGTTGAGCACAGTTCTGATAAATTTAAATCAAACGGTGTTTGTGTGGAGGCCATTATGGATATCAATATAGTCAAAGCACTTTTTGCGCTCTATATCGTCACGGTTTCTCTTCTGCGGTTGCTCGACGACAACGAATACATTTACCTGACCGCCATGAAAAAGGTCTGGGGGCGGAGCCAGGGGTTGTTGATCCATTTTCTCTCAAACGTCATCATGCCGATGTTGTTTGCCATTTATTTTCTTTGCAGGGGCGTTATCGGTTCAGTCAGCTTCTAGTTCGCTCAAGATGTTCGCTTAAGCCCGTATCCTGCAAGGTACGGGCTTTTTTATTGGGACTTGACAAACAAGCCCACGATTTTTATCTTTCTTGACGAAATCTACCCGCGAAGCGGGAACAACCTTAGTTTATGAAAGAACGAGGAGCAAAAAAGATGACGGCTAAAGTGACAACCGAAGAAGGAAATATTTCCATCCATACGGAAAATATCTTTCCGATTATCAAGAAGTGGCTCTACAGCGAAAAAGAGATCTTCCTGCGCGAGCTGGTCTCCAATGCTGTTGACGCGATTCACAAGCTACAGAACATCAACCTGATCGATGGCCTGAAACTGGCAGATGAGTACAAGGTCGATATTCATATTGACAAGGAAAAGGGCACGCTGACGGTGTCCGATAACGGTATCGGCATGAATGCCGATGAAATCCGCAAATATATCAATCAGGTCGCATTTTCTTCCGCCGAAGATTTTATCGAAAAGTTCAAGGATCTGGAGGACAAGAATCAGATCATCGGACACTTCGGGCTCGGTTTTTATTCCAGTTTCATGGTTGCCGATAAAGTTGAAATCCGCACCCTGTCGTACCGCGACGCTGCGGTGGGCGCTCACTGGCAATGCTCCGGCAGCACCAGCTATCAGCTCGCCGAAAGCGACAAGAAAGAGCGTGGCACCGAAATCATTCTGCATCTGAACGATTCGGAGAAGGAGTATCTAGAAGCGGATAATGTCCGGTCAATTATCAAGAAGTTCTGTAACTTTCTGCCGGTCTCCATCCGTCTTGAGGGCGAAGAGGTTAACGACAAAAACCCGCTCTGGGCCAAGTCGCCTTCTGAGATCAGTGATGATGAGTACAAAGAGTTCTACAATAAGCTGTATCCTATGTCGCCTGAGCCGTTGTTCTGGATCCACCTGAATATCGACTTTCCTTTCAACCTCAAAGGGATCATCTATTTCCCTCGCTTGACCAACGAGTTTGATGTCACCAAAAGCCACATCAAGTTGTTCTGCAATCAGGTGTTTGTTTCGGACAACTGCAAGGAGCTGATACCGGAATTTCTCACCCCGCTGCAGGGCTGTCTCGACGCCCCTGATCTGCCGCTCAACGTGTCGCGCAGTTATCTGCAGAATGAGCCGCAGGTACGTAAAATCCGCGAGGTGATCAGTGGTCGGGTGGCCGCCAAGGTGGTGGAACTGGCCAAGAAAGACCGCGAATCCTTCGTGCCGATCTGGGAGGATATTCACACCTTCGTCAAGTACGGCATGATGCGCGAAGACAAGTTCTACGAAAAGGTCAAGGATCAGGTGATCTATCGCAGCTGTGGCGAAGAAAAATATACCACCCTGCCAGCCTATCTGGAGCGGTCGAAGGAGAAGCACGAAAACAAGGTCTATTATGCCAATGACGAAGGGGTGCAGGCGACCTACCTGAAACTGTTCAAGGCGCAAGGGATGGAAGCCCTGATTCTGGATGCCATGATCGACAACCACTTCATCCAGTTTATGGAATCGAAAAACAGCGAGATCAAATTCGAGCGGGTCGATTCGGACGTTACAGAAAACCTGATCGAAATGGATGATGATTCGAAGCTGGTTGATGGTGACAATAAAACCCGCGATGAGCGGATCTCCGAGCTGTTCAAGTCTGGCCTGAGCATGATCAAAGGCCTGACTGTTCGGATCGAAACCCTCAAGGATGCATCGGTGCCGGGGATGATTCTGCTCAACGAGCAGCAGCGCCGCTTCAAGGAGATGACCCACATGATGGCCGGACAGGGGGAGATGGCCGATCTGTTCGCCGATCACACCCTGCTGGTCAATACTGCCAGTCCGGCTGTCGCCAAGGCTCTCAAGCTACAGGAAGATGGCAACACAGAGACTGCGGGGCTGTTGATGGAGCAGATCTACGATCTAGCAATGTTGTCGCATCAGGCGATCAACAAGGAGCGGATGGGAGCGTTTCTGGAGCGCAGTGGCAAGCTGTTGGGGATGATTTAACGGCTGGACTGTTTATTGATGAGAAAATGAAAAGGCCGGGGCGATTGCTCCGGCCTTTTTTATTTTGTTATTCTGCCAACTGGCCAGTCTGGCGCAGCGCCTCGAACAGAATGATCGCTGCTGAGTTGGCCAGATTCAAACTTCGTACGGCAGGGGAGAAGATCGGAATCCGCAATGCCTGCTGGCCGACACTGTCGAGCAGCGCTTCGGGTAGCCCGAGGGTCTCTTTGCCGAAGACCAGAAAATCACCGCAATTGAACTGAACCTGGGTGTAATTGTGGGTCGCTTTTTTCGACATATACCAGAAGCGACCGTCGACAAATTCGTTCTGTAATTGTTCCAGTGAGTCCCAGCGACGAAGTTTGACTTCCGGCCAGTAATCCAGACCGGCTCGCTTCAAATGCTTGTCATCCAGCGAAAAGCCGAGTTTGCCGACCAGGTGCAGATGGGCGCCGGTCGCGGCGCAGAGGCGGCCGATGTTGCCGGTGTTTGGCGGGATCTCAGGTTCAATCAGGACGATATGGAATGGTTGTTTTGTCTGCATGGCGCGGGACTATAGCATGAAGGTTTTTCGCAGGCAAAAAGAAACGGCGGACATCTGCCCGCCGTTTCTTTGCAGTATGACTTTACCGGATAGGGATCAGCTCGCGGCTTTTAACGCCTGATCAAGATCGGCGATGATGTCCTCGACATCCTCGATCCCGACAGAAACACGAATCATACCCGGAGTCACGCCGGCCGCAGCCTGCTGCGCTGCCGACAGCTGCTGGTGCGTGGTGGATGCGGGGTGGATCACCAGGGTCTTTGCGTCGCCGATGTTGGCCAAATGACTGGCCAGTTTGACGTTGTTGATGAACTTTTCGCCGGCCTCAAGGCCCGCCTTGATTTCAAAGCCGAGAATCGCTCCTTGCCCCTTTGGCAGATACTTTTTTGCCCGCTCATAGTCGCGATGGCTTTCCAGGCCAGGATAGTTGACCCAGCTTACGGCAGGGTGCTGTTCAAGGAACGTGGCAACCTTCAGGGCATTCTCGCAGTGGCGCGGCATCCGAACGTGCAGGGTTTCAAATCCCTGCAGTAGCTGGAATGCATTAAAAGGGGAAAGGCAGGGGCCCATGTCGCGCAGCAGGGTCAGGCGCATTTTCAGGATATAGGCCAGGTTACCGAGGGCTTCATGATAAACCAGACCATGGTAGCTGGGGTCGGGCGAGGTGAATTCGGCGAAGCGACCGCTCGACCAGTCAAAGTTGCCACTGTCGACCACCGCACCGCCGATACTGGTGCCATGACCACCGATGAATTTTGTCAGCGAATAGGTGACGATATCGGCACCATGCTCAATCGGCTTGAACAGCAGGGGGGTTGCGACGGTATTATCAACGATCAGCGGCAGTCCGTTGTCGTGGGCGACTTTAGCGATGGCGGCGAAATCATCGACATTATTGCGTGGATTGCCAATTGTTTCGACAAAAACTGCCTTGGTGTTTTTATCAATGGCTGCAGCGATGTTGGCCGGGTCAGAGCTGTCAACGAATTTGACACTGATCCCCATCCGGGCAAAGGTGTGGTTGAAAAGGTTGTAGGTGCCGCCGTACAGGGCGTTGCTCGAAATGATATTGTCGCCACACTTGGCGATATTCATAATCGCCAGGGTGGTCGCCGCTGAGCCGGATGCCAGCGCCAGTGCGCCGACACCGCCATCCAATTCAGCCAGACGTTTCTCCAGCACATCGGTGGTCGGATTCATCAGGCGGGTGTAGATATTGCCCATCTCTTTTAGAGAGAACAGGTTTGCTGCGTGCTCTGCGGAATTAAAGGTGTAGGAGCTGGTCTGATAGATCGGCACTGCCCGCGAGTTGGTGGTCGGATCGGGGACCTGACCGGCATGTAGAGCAAGGGTACCATCCTGATAAGATCTTTCTTCGGCCATGCTAATCTCCTTGTTCCATAGGGTTATTTGGAATCGTCATTAAAGTAGATTGGTAAAGAAAATATTTTGACTATCAATAGCAGTCAAGTGATGAAAGTTCAAGTAGATTAAATCCTCATCAGGGGAGAGTTTTTTTGAAAATGCTGGTCGTGAGCTGGTTGAGGCAGTATAGATAGCACTCGTAAAAAACGATGTTCAGAATTTTAGCAAACTCTGCTCTTAACGCGACAGAAAACAGCTGCCGGCGGATTAAATAATGCACCATGAAATGTTGAAAAAAGTCATTGCCGAACTTGCCGGAGTTTTGCCGAATGCGCGGGTCGGAAAAATTCACCAACCTGCTGCAGATGTTCTGGTTTTTCGACTGCGGGCAGGGCAGGAGAATCTACGTCTGCTGATCTCGGCAAGTCCAGATAATTGCCGGATTCATCTGACCGAAGCAAATTTTCCGAATCCATCCTCGCCACCACGCTTCTGCCAACTGTTACGCGCCCGCGTCACGCGGATTCTCTCAGTGCAATTGTTGAACGATGACCGCATTGTGTCGATTGGTTGCAACGGGCCCAAAGGGGAGACATCACTGGTGGTCGAATTGACCGGACGCAACTGCAACATGTTATTGCTTGATGCCGGTGCCCTGATCATTGATGCTTTACATCGGGTCGAGGGGGAGAGTTCAGGGCGGAAGATTATGCCTGGTCAGCTGTATGTCCTGCCGGAAAAGAATCTTTCCATTTTTGCAGACGTGGATATGAGGGGTTGCGATGATTCTATTCTGTCCGCAAATGCATCTGTCGATAAATTTTACACATCAGGACAAAGTGCTGATAATAAGACGGATTTACTTTCGCTGATAAAAAAAGCTGTTATAAAAAAACGCAAAAAACTGCAGCGGCGAATGGAAAGCATTGCCATCGAAGAGCAGCGGCAGTCTGACGCTGAACATTTCAAACAGGCTGGCGAACTGTTGCTGGCAAACCTGCATGCGATCAGGCGCGGCATGGATTCGGTTGCTTTACTTAATTATTACCTTGAGCCTCCTGCAACTGAGACGCTGCTGCTAGATTCCCGCTTGTCGCCTACGGACAACGCCGGGCTCTATTTTAAGCGCTACAAGAAGGCGAAGCGGGGACTGGAACACAGTCAGCGCCGCATGCAGGAAACCCGGGATGAACTGGCCTGGCTGGATTCCATCGACTATTCGCTCCTCGAATCAGGCAGTGCGGCGGAACTGGAAGAGATCGCTGCTGAATGCCGACAGAATGGATTGTTACCAACGACGGGTGATCGTTACGCAAAAAAGTCGCTCAATTTGAAATCGAAACCACTTGAGGCACTCAGTCCATCAGGGTTCAAGGTGTTGTGTGGGCGGAATAACAAGCAGAATGATTATCTCTCCACGAAAGAACTCAAGCCGACAGATCTCTGGTTTCATGCCCATAAATGCCCAGGTGCGCACGTTCTGCTCAGGGCCGCAGGTTGTTACGACAGTGTTCCGCCTGGGGACCTGGAGTTTGCAGCGGGACTTGCAGCCGGATATTCGCGTGCTAAAGCGGACTCCAAGGTCGAAGTGATGGTCACTGAGTCGAAGCATGTCAGTAAGCCCAGGGGGGCCAAGCCTGGACTTGTGACCGTCCGGCAATATAAAACTCTGATAGTCAAACCACTTAGAATTGACTGAGGCTTTTTTTAGTTATCATGAGATTTTTAGTTGCAATCAAAAAAGCCATTTGATATAAACAGCGTCGCTTCTCGCCGAAGTGGTGGAATTGGTAGACACGCTAGGTTCAGGGTCTAGTGTCAGTATTGACGTGGGAGTTCGAGTCTCCCCTTCGGCACCAAAAAAAAAATTAAGCCCGGACACGATAAATGTCCGGGCTTTTTTTTGTTTTGTGCGCCTGATCGTTGAAGATCTGGCGAATTGTCATGTCGTTTTGTTGGTCTGTCACAAGATAATTTTGCTGTATCAAATAAAAAATTGTACAAATGTTGTTATGCTAGTGTTAGTATCTAACTTGCTGTTTTTAAAGCACTATTGCCTTTGCTGCAGTTTAATTATTATATGTAAATGTTGTGTTCTGGGGAGGGGCAACTCCTTGATATTATCTTGGACTTTTTAATCGGAGCTGGCCTTGGTTGATTTTCATTATAAAAAAGTCCCCCTAGAGGATGATTTAATCGGCGAGGTTTTCCGTTTACGTTACAAGGTTTATTGTCTTGAATGTGGTTTTGAGGACCCGGCTGATTATGCCAGTGGCATAGAAACCGACGAGTTTGATGAATTTTCAACCCATTTCTGTGCCTATGAAGAGATTTCGAAAAGTCTTGTTGGTACCGCGCGCATCATCCTTCCTTCTCATCGCAGTTTTCCAATTTTGAAGCATTTTCAGATAAACGAAAATCCATACACTGATATTGCAGAGAATAAATATGGTGAAATTTCACGATTGGCGATCAGCAAGGATTACCGGCGCAGAATGATCGACAGGGCGATTTACAGCAATAACGTCATCGATTTTCAGGATGAAAAAGAAAAACGTGATCGTAGAAAACACTATGAAACTCAGCTGGTAACCGGCTTATATCACTGTATTTACCGTGAAAGCCTTGCGCTGGATTTAACGCATCTTTATGCGGTCATGTCGAAGGGTTTACATTACCTGTTGACCAGTTGGGGGCTTGTCTGGCACCCCATTGGTCCAGAAAAGTATTATCATGGCTTACGCACGCCATATGTGGCTTCTGTTGCAGAAAATATGGCGTGGTTTGATGCCAATCTCTCAGCGACGATGTAAGGAGGTGTTTTCTAAAGATCTGACTGTAAATTAACCACCTGATAGAAAAGTAGTACCGTCGGACATAGGTAGAGAATGTTTTCTTTGGTTATCCGGCATAATTGAAAAGTGGGAGGACAAAATGAAAAGTTGGGAAAATGGTATTAATGACTTTAATTATCAGAAAGTTGATAGTGCCGATCCGAAAATTCGTGAAATTTATCGACTTCGTTTCAAGGTCTATTGCCTTGAATGTGGTTATGAAAATGCCTGTGATTATTTAAACAAGATGGAGTCGGATGAGTTTGACTCTGTCTCTTCTCATTTCAGTGCAACAGCAAAAGATACGAAAAG
>DATCYW010000015.1:0-32651 GCA_036526255.1 Malonomonas sp.
CCCTCGGCCTGTAGCATCTTAGACGCCGGCCCGCCGTGAGGGTCATGGCAGGCGGTACAGCCATCGGTCAGAATAATCGGATGAACAACCGCCTTGCCGGCGATAAAGTCTTCATGGCAGCTGAAGCAGAGCTGCTGCCCCTCGCCGGGGAGCATAAAGGGCGCATTAGCAGCATGCGGATCGTGACAGGCGATACAGTCACCTTTGCCGACCGGCGTGTGCAGAACCGTTTTTCCGGCCCGCGGGTCAGCGTGGCAGCCGAGACACAGCTCGGCGCCGGCCGCCGGCAGCATCCCCTTTGCCGCTCCGGAATGGGGTTTGTGGCAGTTCAGGCAGCCATCTGCTACGATCGGATGCACGCTGCTGAAGCCGGTGGTCTTATCTTCGTGACAGAGATAGCAAAGCTGCTGGCCGCTGCCGTAGAGAAAATACTGATTCTCCCCCTGATGTGGCGAATGACAGCCGGTACACCCCTCTTCCAGAACCGGATGAATAACCGAATCACCCTCTGTTTTACTGAAATGACAGCGATAACAGAGTCCGCCCCCTTCGTCGATCAGCTCGAAGGCCTGTTTAGTTGCAGGGTGCTCAGCACCGGTGGGACTATGGCAGATGCTGCACCCTGCCGCAGCCACCGGACCGTGCACATATTTGGCGGTTCCGTAGTCAGCGTGACAGGATATTGACACACAACTGTCCGCGGCAGCAGCGCAGGAAACACCCAACAGGGCAGAAATCACGAAGAAAAAAAGAAGACGGAGCATTCTTGACCTCCAGGTCCATTATCGCCAGCTTATGAACTAAAGCTCACCATACAAGAATCGCTCCAATGAATCCACTATTTAATAAAAAAAAGCCAATCCGGGACCCCCCGGACTGGCTTTTAAAATCAGCTCTAAATGAACTGCTTATTTTACGTGGCAACCCTTACACTTGGTCGGTGCTGGATCCTTGCCTTTATGACAGTCCTTGCACAGCTTGTGAAAAACTTCTTTCGACTTGGGGGCTTCCGGCTTGGCATCGTGGCAGCTTTTGCACTTTGCGTAATCACCGGTGTGGTGACAGGCAACGCAATCGGTGAGACCCTGGTGCTTGGCATGATCAAGAGTGATATCACCCATCTTTGCTTCCAGCTTGATCTGAGCTGGGCCGTTGTCGGCGATCGCGACAAAAGCGGTAACGGCAACGAAAGTAGCAACCATCAGCAGAACGACCATCTTCTTCATCAGTGAAACCTCCCTAAAAATGTTATTGGAAATGACCAACAACACATTAAGTCACAGCAACTTCAAAGTCAACGAAAAACTGTATATTGTATACAGTTCAAAAACTCGCTTATACCAGTCCGTCAGCGACTAATCGTTGCTGAATAGAATCAGATTTCTTAACAACACCCACCGCCATATCGCGTTTAAATTCGGCCAATTTGCCGATCAGGCACTGATCTTCAGTCGCCAGAATCTGCGCTGCGAAAATACCTGCGTTGCGTGCCCCGGCCGGCCCGATAGCCATGGTCGCAACCGGAATCCCTGCCGGCATCTGCACCATTGCCAAGAGCGCGTCCAGCCCTTGTAGAGAAGTCGCATCGATCGGCACGGCAATCACCGGCAGAGTCGTCTCAGCTGCGACCACACCGGCAAGATGCGCCGCTGCGCCAGCACCGGCGATCAAAATTTTGATCCCTCTTTCGCGTGCGCTGCTGACATAAGTCGCTGTCCGTTCCGGGGTGCGGTGCGCACTGGAAACGGTCATCTCGAAGGGGATATCAAACCCCTTAAGTACTTTTGCCGCCTCAGCCATGACTTCGTAGTCATTGTCGCTGCCCATCAGAATTCCTACCAAAGGCTTGTTTTCGCTCATCGTCTTTATCTCCTGTTATCTGTTCAGCGCGCGTGCGCCGATATCTTTACGGTAATGAAAGTTTTCCCAACTGATCACGGCAACCCCCTGATAAGCCTTGTCGATGGCCTCTTGAACGGTACGACCAAGCCCGGTCACTCCGAGCACCCGCCCACCGTTGTTGACGATTTGGCCGTCTTCAAGACTGGTTCCGGCATGAAACACCATCAGGTCATCGATCTGCGCAGCGGCTTCCAGACCTGAAATCGGCAGCCCCTTCGCAAAAGTAGCTGGATATCCGCCACTGGCCAGCACCACGCACACCGCCGCTTTATCGTGCCACTCGATTGAATCCTGCCGCAATTCACCTCGCGCACAGGCCTGCAGCACCGGAACGATATCCGATTTCATCCGCATCAGCAGCGGCTGAGCCTCGGGATCACCAAAACGGGCGTTGTATTCCACCACCCGCGGTTTGCCGTCCTTGATCATCAGCCCGACATAAAGGATGCCGCTGTAGGGGCAACCGTCAGCCGCCATCCCGGCGATGGTCGGCTTGACGATGGTTGCAACGATCTCGTCATGCAGTTCAGCAGTCACCACCGGTGCGGGGGAATAAGCGCCCATGCCGCCGGTATTCGGCCCTTCATCGTTATCGTTGACCCGCTTGTGATCCTGCGAGGAGGCGAGCGGCAGGATATTTTTGCCGTCGGTGAAGGCGAAGAAGGATGCCTCCTCCCCCTCCATGAACTCTTCGATCACCACGCTGGCGCCAGCATTGCCGAAGACCTTGTCGAGCATGATGTCATCGACCGCTGCAATCGCTTGCGCCTCAGTCAAGGCAACGACAACCCCTTTGCCCGCGGCCAGGCCATCGGCCTTGACGACGATCGGAGCGCCCTGCGCCTTGATATAAGCCACCGCCGCCGCATGCTCATTGAACGACTGATAGGCCGCGGTCGGGATATTGTACTTGGCCATCAGATCTTTGGAGAAACCTTTGCTCCCCTCAATCTGCGCTGCGGCCTTATTGGGGCCGAAGATCTCCAGACCAGCCGCCTGAAAGGTATCGACAATCCCCATGGTCAGCGGCACTTCCGGGCCGACAATTGTCAGATCGATCTGTTCCGCCTTGGCGAAGTCACAGAGCACGTCGATTTCATCGGCAGCGATATGAACACATTCGGCCAGTTCAGCAATGCCGGGGTTGCCCGGGGCACAGTAGATCTGGGTCACTAATGGTGACTGCGAAATTTTATAAATCAGCGCATGTTCACGACCACCACCGCCGACGACTAAGATTTTCATACTCTAAACTCCTTTAACCAGGCCGCTTCTCAATGGCGGAAGTGGCGCATTCCGGTAAAGATCATCGCAATCCCTGCCTCGTCGGCAGCGGCGATCACTTCTTCATCACGGATCGAACCACCGGGCTGGATCACCGCAGTGATACCGACGGCGGCAGCGTTATCGATGCCGTCACGGAAAGGGAAGAAGGCGTCCGAAGCCATCGCGGCACCCTTGACATCCAGTCCGGCATGTTCGGCTTTAATCGCAGCGATCCGAGCGGAGTTGACCCGGCTCATCTGCCCGGCACCGACACCGATGGTCATGCCGTCTTTGCCGTAAACGATCGCGTTGCTTTTGACAAACTTGGCCACCCGCCAGGCAAACGCCAGATCCTCGCGCTCTTTTGCGGTCGGTACCCGCTTGGTCACCACCTGCAGATCGGCGCTGAGCAACAGATCGGTCTCCTGGACCAGTAATCCACCATTGACCCGCTTGAAGTCAAGACGCTGAGCAGGTTCGGCCGGCCACTCGCCACACTCGAGCAGACGCACGTTCTTTTTCGCGGCGACGATCTCTGAAGCTGCGGCAGAAACCTTCGGCGCGATAATGACTTCAACAAACTGCTTGTCGACAATCGCCTTGGCGGTTTCGGCGTCCAGCTCGCGGTTCACCGCGATGATGCCGCCAAAAGCCGACTCGGGGTCGGTCGAAAAGGCGCGCTGATAGGCCTCGAGCAGGTTGGCGCCCATCGCCACGCCACAGGGGTTGGCATGTTTGACGATAACGCAGGCCGGGCCTTCTGTGAACTGCTTGATACACTCGAGGGCGGCATCAGTATCACCGATATTGTTATAAGAGAGCTCTTTCCCCTGCAGTTGCCGTGCGGTTGCGATCGACGCTTCGGTAACATTCTTCTCGACGTAGAAAGCGGCCTTCTGGTGCGGATTCTCGCCGTAACGCATCCCCTGCGCCTTTTTATACTGCAGGGTCAGGGTCGGGGCGAAATCGGCGTGTTCCTCGGCGGTCTTTTTACCCAGCCAGTTGGAGATGGCGCCGTCATAAGCTGCGGTGTGCTGATAGACCTTCACCGCCAGCTTGAAGTTGGTCTGCTCCGAAACTTCGCCGCTCCCCTGCTTCATCTCGGCAATCACCGCCTCATAGTCGGCAGGATCGACAAGAACGGTCACGAAGCGGTTGTTCTTCGCCGCGCTGCGCAGCATGGTCGGGCCGCCGATATCGATATTTTCGATCGCATCGATCAGCGAGCAACCTTCCTTGGCAACCGTGGCCTCGAAGGGATAAAGATTGACCACGACCATGTCGATTGGCTCGATATCGTGCTTGGCCATCATAGCGACATGCTCCGGGTTGTCGCGCAGGCCGAGCAGCGCACCATGCACCTTCGGATGCAGGGTCTTGACCCGGCCGTCCATCATCTCCGGAAAGCCGGTGTAGTCGGAGACATCCATCACCGGGATGCCGGCGTCACGGATCATCTTGGCGGTTCCGCCGGTGGAGAGAAGCTCCACGCCAAAGCTGTTCAGTTCACGGGCCAGATCGAGCACCCCGGCCTTGTCCGAAACTGAAATCAATGCACGTTTGATCGCTGCCATCTGATCTTCCTTTCTCTTAACGGGTAAAAAGCTGCAAAACTGCTTATGTAAACGAAAAACAGGTCGAAAAAACAAAGAAAGGACAGTCATCGGACTGTCCAGTTTCGCGCTGAGTTCTAAGTGTAACGGCTGCTACTAAAAGTCAAGGCTGGCAAGGAAAGCTTTTTCAAATGCCGGCGTCCCTGACAGGGGATAAACCTTGATGTTGGCGGCCAGCTCTTCAGCCAGTTTCCCACCAGATCGTGCCTGCATCTGAACCAGCAAACCATCCAGCACGCCACCCGGTAGAAATCGGCACCTGTCTAGCACGATTTCCGGCAAAATGGCAACCCCTTTCAGAGCTGCGACCGGCAGCGCGCCGCCCAGCGCGCCGGCAATCCGCACTGATTCCAGCTGTCCTGCGGCCAGTCCGGCCCGTTGCAGCAAGCAGGTCACCCCGGCCAGAACCGCCCCCTTAGCCAGTTGAAATGCGCGCAGATCAGCCTGACTGATGCGCAAGCAGGTGCGCGCGTCGCGGTAGAGCTGCAGTGCGTTAGCCTCATCATCGGCAACCAGATAGCGGGACAGGCTCGAATCGACCTCGTCCGCAGCCCTGATCCGCCCGTCGGCAGTGATCAGCCCGGCCTGCAATGCAGCGCTAAGCGCGGCAAACAAACCGCTGCCACAGATCCCCTGCGGCACTCCGCCACCGGCGACCGTCAGCGTAAAGCGCTCCTTGAGAATCTTCACCTCGGAGACCGCACCATGCGCGTAACGCATCCCACAGGCGAGGTTGCCGGCTTCAAACGCCGGACCGGCCGCCACCGAAGTGACCTGCCAGTGAGTCCCATCCCAGAGCGCCAGTTCAGCGTTGGTGCCGAGATCGACGTAGAGGGTCGGCCCAGTCGCAGGCGGTGAGCCGAGCAACAGCGCCAGCAGGTCGCCGCCAACATAGCCACTGACCAGCGGCAGCAGGTAAAGCGGAACCGGCAGCTTCAGACCAAGCAACGCACTGTCGAGTTGCTCGCCGGCAAAATAGCTGGGGCGATGGGGCGGAGAAAGGATCGGTTCGACCGGTTGGCCGGCCAGGAAATGGCTGATCGCCGGGTTGGCGGCAGCGGCGGCGAGCCCGATCTGCGCCGCACGACAACCGGCCTGTTTCAGCAGTTGCTCAAGCAGTACGTTGATGCCGGTACAGAGCTGCCGCTGCAACGGGTCGCAGGCACCCTGCTGCGCCGCAGCCAAACGCAGAATAACATCCGCGCCAAAAACCTGCTGGGGGTTATCGAGCGAGGCTTCGGCCAGCGACTGGCCGCTTTCGTCCCAGAGTCGCCCGGCCAGACTGGTGGTGCCGAGATCAAAACCGACCCGCAGCCCACTCACGACGGTTCCGGCAGGTAACGCCGAGGCACCCGGCTGCCGATCCGGCAGAAGACCTCGTAGGAGATGGTGCCAAGCTGCTGCGCCCAGTCGTCGCCAAGAATCGACAGCCCGTCGGCCTGCCCGAGCAGCGTCGCGCAATCCCCTACCGCCACCTGCGGCAGGTCGGTGACATCAAGCATGATCCAGTCCATGCAGACCCGACCGAGCACCGGCACCTTCCGGCCGTGCAGAATCACCTGCCCGCAACTGGAAAAGAGGCGATTATAGCCGTCAGCGTAGCCGATCGGCAGAACCGCAACTTTTGTCTGTCGCGTGGTATGAAAGTGATGTCCGTATGAGATGCCGCTGCCGGCAGCTACGGTGCGCAGCTGCGCGATACAACTGCGCAGGTTCATCACCTGGCGCAGTTCCAGCCGATCGGCAAAATCGGGGCCGGGCAGTCCACCATAAAGCATGATGCCGGGGCGCACCAGGTTGCACTGCTCACTCGGCCAGCCGACCAGTCCGGCACTGTTGCTGATATGAATATCGGCCAGAACAATCCCTGCGGATGCCAGCAACTGTTGCACGGCTCGAAACTGCTCGTGCTGGGCGCCAGTCGTTGCAGAGGAATCCAGCTCATCGGCACAAGCCAGATGCGACATCAGGCCGACGACCTTCAATCCGGCCAACTGTTGCAGATTCGGCAAAAATTCACGCAGCTGGTCGGGCAGAAAACCGACCCGTCCCATACCGGTATCGACCTTCAGGTGAACCGGCAGCACCTGCTGCTGCCGTAACGCTTCGGCAGAAAGCCGCTGCGCCGCCTCGGCATCTAGTAGCACCGCAAGCAGGCGGTATTTGATAAACGCCGCTTCCTGGCCGGGATAACAGCCGCCCAGCACCATCAGCCGGGCCGTGATCCCCCCACGACGCAGCTCCAGAGCTTCGTCCAGCGTCGCTACGGCAAAATCCTCGACCCCGGCGGCAACCAGCCGGCGCGTTACTGGCAACGCTCCGTGGCCGTAAGCGTCGGCCTTGACGACCGCCAGTATCCGTTGCTGCGGCAGACAGCAGCGCTGCGCCTGACGGAGGTTATGTTCAAGCGCATCCAGATCGATCTCTGCCCAGGTCGGGCGCGGGGGGTATTCGCCGATCACCTGTTTTCTCCTGTTCTTTAGTTAACTGCCCTATGCTGCAGTGAATATAAATATCCTTCTTCCTCCTGCGCTGTAAACCTGCAAAGATAAATTGACAGCAAACAGCTGCGGCTGTTAGGATTTTCAGATTATAACAATCAACTAATCTGTTCATTTCGGTCCCCCCAGAGGAGCTTCGCATATGTGTCTTGATTACGGTCCGTTCAAACTGGTGAAAGAAGAAGAAGAAACCGACCTGGACAACGTTGCCACCATCCTGATCCAGGGAGATGGTCTGAAACTGATCGATGCCTTCGGTAAAACCAGCTTATTTGCTGGCCGGATCAGTGAGATAGACTTGATGAATCAGCGGATTGTTCTCGCCTGAAAACCACCCTGTAACCCATAAGATATTATTCCTGCGACGGGAGGTTGCCGATGCTCTCCGGGCTGTACCTGATCACTGATGACAATCAGGATGGAAAACTGCTACAGAAGGTCAAGGCAGCGCTGGCGGGCGGCGTCAAAACCGTCCAATATCGGGCCAAAAACATCCGGCCGGATGAGCGGCGGGCTATCGCCCAGAAGCTTAGAGGCCTCTGCCACCTGCATCAGGCCAAGCTGATCATCAACGACCTGCCGGAGCTGGCCCGCGAAATTGATGCCGACGGCGTCCACCTGGGGCAGGATGACATGCCGGCGGTCCAGGCCCGACAGCTGCTCGGCCGCAACAAAATTATTGGCATTTCGACCCACAGCGTTGAAGAGGCCCTCAAAGCCGAGGCGCAGGGTGCGGATTATATCGCCATCGGCAGCATCTTCCCGACCGGCACCAAGGACGACATCCAGCTGGTCGGCATCGAAATGTTGCGCAAAGTGCGCAAAGCGGTGCGGGTGCCGCTGGTCGCCATCGGCGGCATGACCGCGGAAAGAGCCTTCGATGCCCTCGACGCCGGCGCTGATTCAATTGCCGTCATCTCAAGCGTCATGGCGGATGCCGACCCGGCCCGGGCGGCAAAAGAGTATGCACTGCTCTTCAACCGAAAACTGAATTTCCCGCGTGCCCGGGTGATGACCATCGCCGGCTCCGATTCCGGTGGCGGCGCCGGCATACAGGCCGACATCAAAACCATCAGCCTGCTCGGCAGTTACGCCAGCAGCGTGCTGACCGCACTGACCGCACAGAACACCCTCGGCGTGGCAGAGACCTATCAGGTTCACACCGATTTCGTCATTAAACAGCTCAACACCGTGCTCGACGACATCGGCACCGACACGATCAAGACCGGCATGCTCAGTTGGGGGGGGATTGTCACCCGAGTGGCCAAGGTGATCGAAGAACGCTCGCTGCTGGCGGTGGTCGATCCGGTGATGGTCGCCAAGGGGGGCGAATCGCTGCTCGACCGCGAGGCCCACGACAGTCTGATTTCGCGCCTGCTGCCACAATCCTACCTGTTGACGCCGAACCTGCCGGAGGTCGAGGCGCTGACTGGAATCAATCCGCGCAGCGTTGACGAAATGGTCGATGCGGGCCGAACCCTGCAACAGTTCGGTGCCAGAAACATCCTGATCAAGGGTGGCCACCTAAGCGGCGACGCCACCGACCTGCTGCTGCTCGGCGATCAGGAGTACCGTCTCAGTTCACCACGCTTCAAAACCAGCAACACCCACGGTACCGGCTGCACGCTGTCGGCCGCCATTGCCACTTTTCTGGCCCAGGGCTATCCGCTGCGCTTCGCAGTGGAACGCGCCAAGCGCTTTGTTTCACTGGCAATTGAGCACAGCGTTCCGCTCGGCAAAGGGCACGGTCCGGTCAATCATATCCATGCGGCCATGTTACTCTTGCACGAAGGGGCGACAAAAGATTAGACTGTTCGACCATGGACGCAAGGTGCTATACACAGCAGCGCTTGTAATCAGGCGCTGCTTTTCTCTTATGTAGAAGGACGTTATCGGTATGACCCAGTTGGAAATGGCCCGAAACGGGCAGATCACTGAGCTGATGCGGCAAGCTGCCGCTGCAGAAAATATAGATCCGGAAATCCTGCGACAGAAGATCGCTGCCGGCACAGCGGTAATCTGCCGCAACAACAAACACACCAACGCGCCACCACTGGCAGTCGGCGAAGGATTGCGCACCAAGACCAATGCCAACTTAGGCACCAGCTCGGACGATACCAGTATCGACAAAGAACTGGAAAAAGCCAAGGTTGCCGTTGCCGCTGGCGCCGATGCGATCATGGACCTGTCGACCGGCGGACCGATTGACGAAATCCGCGCAGCGATCATCGCCCAGACCAATGTCTGCATCGGCAGCGTGCCGCTCTATCAAGCGGCCTGCGATGCCGTTCTGAAGCAGGGCAAGCCGATCGTCGACATGACCGTCGAAGATATTTTTGCCGGCGTTGAAAAACATCTGGCCGACGGCGTCGACTTCATTACCGTTCACTGCGGTGTCACCCGCAGCACTGTGGCACGGATGGAGCAGGAAGGGCGGATCATGGAAGTGGTCTCGCGCGGTGGCTCTTTCACCGTCGAGTGGATGCTTTACAACAACGCCGAAAACCCGCTGTTCGAACATTTCGACCGACTGCTTGAGATCGTCCGCCCTTACGATGCGGTTCTCTCTCTCGGCGACGGCTTCCGTCCCGGCTGCCTGGCGGATGCCACTGACCGGGCGCAGATTCACGAACTGATTCTGCTCGGCGAATTGACCCAGCGCGCTCAAGCGGCCGGAATCCAGGTCATGATCGAAGGTCCGGGGCATGTGCCGCTGAACCAGATCGAAGCCAACATCAAGCTGCAGAAGCGGCTCTGTCACGGCGCGCCATTTTATGTCCTTGGCCCGCTGGTCACTGACATCGCGCCCGGCTATGACCACATCACCGCAGCGATCGGCGGCACAGTCGCAGCCGCGGCCGGTGCTGATTTCCTCTGCTATGTCACTGCCAGCGAGCACTTGCGACTGCCGACCGTCGAGGACGTTCACGAAGGGGTCATGGCGGTTCGGATCGCCGCCCACGCCGCCGACATCGTTAAAGGCATCCCCGGCGCGATCGAAAAAGACAACGCCATGGCCCGCTGCCGCAAAAACCTCGATTGGGCCGGACAATTCGAACTGGCCATCGACCCGGCCAAAGCCCGCCGCCTGCGTGCCGAGTCAGGGGTCGACGAAGAGCACGGCGCCTGTACCATGTGCGGCGCGCTCTGTGCCTATAAAGTGATGAACGAGCGGAACGACAAAAAGACTGTTGCCGGCTGAGATCTCAACCGACAAGGTTTTCTTTCCCAACGACAACTGTTAACAGATGACACCGGCGACCGCCGGTGTCGATTGTCAGGAGAACCCTGCTGATGACCAAAAAACCAACCAAACTTCGCCGTCGGCCAAAAATCAAGCTGCGCGGCTTCAACAATCTGACCAAAAGTCTCTCCTTCAATATTCACGACGTCTGCTATGCCAAGCGTCCGCAGGCGCGCAAGGAATATCTGGAATATATCGACGAAGAGTACAACGCCGACCGGCTGACCACGATTTTGACCGAGGTGGCGGATATCATCGGCGCCAACATCCTGAGCATCTCCAGTCAGGATTACGACCCGATGGGAGCCTCGGTGACAATCCTGATTGCCGAAGAACCGATCGAGCCCAAATCGGACCAGGTTCTGGCGCACTTGGATAAAAGTCACCTCTGCATCCACACTTATCCGGAAACCGATTCAAAGTCGGGAATCTCTACATTTCGCGTCGATGTCGATGTTTCAACCTGTGGCAAGATCAGTCCACTCAAGGCCCTCAACCACCTGATCGATTCCTTTGAGTCGGATATCGTCCTGATGGACTACAAGGTGCGCGGCTTCACCCGCGACGTTAAGGGCAAAAAGCACTATATCGATCACCGGATTCACAGCATCCAGCAATATATCCGCAAAAGCATCCGCGATCTGTATCATTGCGTAGACATCAACATCTACCAGGAAAACCTGTTTCACACCAAGATGCAGTTGAAGGATTTCGACCTGAACAAATACCTGTTTTCAACGACCTACGAGGATCTCTCCAAGGTGGAACGGGAAGCGATAAAAACCATCCTTGAGCAGGAAATGACCGAGATCTTCTACTCCAAAAACATCTACTGATGTGCCAAGGGGCTTCATGCTACGACACTATTTCGCGCTGCTGGCCGTGCTACTGCTGATGACCGCTTGCCAGCCCGGCCACCAACACCTCGGCAACCCTGAATTGCCCTATCCGCCGCAACGCGAGCCGCAGGTTGGTGACATTCTGCACCTGCCAACCGGCAGCTATGTGGACAAGCAGGTGCTGCTCGATCAGGCCTCCCGCAATCAGGTGGTTTTTGTCGGCGAGACCCACGATAACCCGGCATCCCATCTGTTGCAGTTGGAGATACTCGAGGCTCTTGAAGCACGAAATCCGGGTAAGACAGCGCTGGCCATGGAGATGTTCACCCCTGCGCAGCAGGCGGTCCTTGATCGCTGGGTAGCCGGAGAGTTAAGCGAAAAAGAATTTCTCAAAGAGGTCGACTGGTTCAAAAACTGGAAGATGGATTTTGCCCTCTACCAACCGCTGCTGGAAGCCGCCCGCGCCAGACGGATTCCGGTTATCGCGCTGAACGCCGACAAAAGCCTGCAGCGAAAAGTCGGCCGCACCCCCTTTGCCGAACTGAGCGACGAAGAGCGCGCGCAACTTCCTGAGATGGTCGCCGATCCCTATCAGACCGCAGCCACCAAAGCTTTTTACAGCGGACACAAGATGGGCGACGCCGCAGCCGATGGATTTCAGCGGGTCCAGACCCTCTGGGACGAAACCATGGCTGAGAATCTGGCCAACTACCTGCAAAGCGCTGCCGGCAAAGATCGCCAGGTGGTTGTTGTCGCCGGGGGCAACCACGTACGCTACGGTTATGGCATTCCACGACGGCTGTTCCGGCGTATCCCGGTCAGCTACCTGATTGTTGGCTCACGTGAAATCGAGATCCCGGAAAGCCGCAAGCAACAGCTGATGAACCTGACTCTGCCGCAGTTTCCCATGCCGGCGTACCAGTTTCTGCAGTACACCCGTTACGAAGAGTTGCCCGAGAAAGGTGTCAAGTTGGGGATCATGATCGATGCCGCCGAAAATGGCATCCTGATTAAAGGGGTCCTGCCAGGGTCGGTGGCCGAAGAGTTCGGCCTGCAGAAGGGTGATTTGCTGACCATGCTGGATGGCGATACGCAACTGACAGAACCCTTCGATCTGATCTACGCATTACAGCAGAAACAGACCGGGGCAAAGATCGAACTGACGGTTGAGCGCGCAGCAGAGACACTGCTGGTGCCGATAGAGTTCACGCCGCGGGAACCACACGCGCACGGGATGAAACACGGCAAGCAATAACAGTCCAGCTGAAACATCAACTTCCAGCATGAACCTGAAATGCCGCTGACCTTCATTGGCCAGCGGCATTTTCGTCTTCCCACAGGTCTCATGAGACTTGACATCCCGGCGACTTTGCAACAACCTACCGTTTAATTTCCCGCTTGCTGTGCTCCCTTTTATTCCACCTTGGAGGTCCACGATGAAAACCGTTCAGGCGTTACTGACCGCTGCATGCCTGCTGTTTGTCAGCGCATTCGTCACCCCGGCACTGGCCTACGATCAGCCTTCCGTCAACCTTGGCTTCACCAGCTTTCTGGATGGTGGTCCGCCGGCGGGACCGGGGCTCTATTTCACCCAGTATCTGCAGTATTACACTTCGGACGAATTGAAAAACATGCCCAACCACCTCAAATCTGCCGAAACTGATGTTTTCGTCAGCCTCAGTCAGCTGGTCTACCAATCGGACCAGGAACTGTTTTTAGGTGGCAAATGGGGGATGGACGTGATTGTGCCGATCGTTGACATCGATAACAACCTGCTGCCGCACCAGTCTGGTCTTGGCGACCTGCTGGTCGGTCCCTTTCTGCAGTGGGATCCGGTGATGGGGCAGAACGGCCCACTGTTCATGCAGCGGGTCGAACTGCAATTCATCCTGCCGACCGGCGAGTACTCATCCAGCAAGGCCCTGAATCCGGGCAGCAACCATTTCTCCTTCAACCCCTACTGGTCGGGCACCCTGTTCCTGTCGCCGCAGCTGACTGCTTCGGTGCGTCTGCACTATCTGTGGAACGCCAAAAACGACGACCCCAACGCGATGGGTGTCGTCAACGACAGTCAGGCGGGACAAGCAATCCACGGCAACTTCGCCACCGAGTACGAAGTCATCCCGAAGATGCTGCGCCTGGGGATCAATGGTTATTTCTTCAACCAGATCACCTCGTCAAAACATGACGGTGTCAAGGTTCCCGGCAAGGAGAAAGTGCTGGCCATCGGACCGGGCGCAATGCTGAGCTTCTCCCAGGACACCCACCTGTTTTTCAACAGCTACTTTGAGTCGAACGCAGAGTACCGCCCCGAAGGGGAAAAATACCTGCTGCGCCTGGTTCATCATTTCTGATTCAGGCGGGATGACAGCTGATATCCCGAACGAACCCGCCAACGACAAAGGGCCGCTTCACTTAACTGTGAGGCGGCCCTTTGTCGTTACCTGTCGAACTGCAGTTAAGCCTTGCCGGCACTCCCCAGCACCGCTTCGTTCTTGTGCTTGATCAGTTTAACCAATTCATTGCGGGCGGCGCCCAGATACTTGCGTGGATCGAACTCGCCCGGGTCGTTCGCCAGATATTCGCGCACTTTGGCAGTCACGGCCAGGCGCCCGTCAGAATCGATGTTGATCTTGCAGACGGCGCTGGCGGCGGCTCGGCGCAGCTGCTCTTCTGGCACACCGACGGCGCCTTCCATCTTGCCGCCGTATTTATTGATCAGCGCCACGTATTCGGGCACCACGCTGGAAGCACCGTGCAGCACGATCGGGAAGCCGGGGATCCGTTTTTCACACTCTTCGAGGATATCGAAACGCAGCGGCGGTGCCGACTCCCCCTCTTTCAGCTTGAATTTGAAGGCACCGTGGCTGGTGCCGATCGAGATGGCCAAAGAATCGACGCCGGTCTTCTTGACGAAATCCTCAACCTCGTCCGGCTGGGTGTAGGTCGAATGCTCGGCGACGACATCGTCCTCGATACCGGCGAGCACCCCGAGCTCACCCTCGACCGTCACGTCATGGGCGTGCGCGTACTCGACAACCCTTTTCGTCAATGCGACGTTTTCGTCATAAGGCAGATGCGAGCCATCGATCATCACCGAGGAGAACCCGGAATCGATGCAGCTCTTGCAAAGCTCAAATGAATCGCCGTGGTCAAGGTGCAGCACGATCGGCAGGTCCACGCCCTGCTCTTTGGCCATGGCCACCGCCCCCATCGCCATGAAGCGCAGCATGGTTTCGTTGGCGTAATTGCGCGCGCCCTTACTGACCTGAATGATCACCGGCGAACGGGTTTCGACACAGGCGGTCACAATCGCCTGTAACTGCTCAAGGTTGTTGAAGTTATAGGCCGGGATCGCATAGCCGCCATCAACGGCCTTGCGGAACAGTTCCTTCGAATTAACCAGCCCCAGATCTTTGTAACTGATAGCCTTGCTCATCGACGTGAATCCTCCTTGAGATGTATGGGCCTGAAGCAACTCTGCCCGAGCGTTCGTAAACAACCGCGCTATTATTGCAATCAGATAGCCGATTGTCCAGCAACAGGGTTGCTCTCTGTGCATTTTTATCCGAGAATAGGGCGCGTTGTGAGTTGCATTCACCAGCAACTTCGATTAAGGTTTGTGCGCTTTTTCGACAATTGAACAGTCTATCTATTAGTTATCACTAACGGCAGCGAAAGGTTGAGCGGAAATGATTGACCAAAAAACCAACGAGTATTTTGAGGATTGGCAGACGCGCGAAGCGATCGCCGAGGCAATGATTCCACTGATCGGCCAGCTCTATCGCGACCGGGAAGTCATCTGCACCATCTTTGACCGGTCCCTCATTCACCAGTCGACCATCGACATTTTGCGCGTCCATCGCTTTGCCCGACAGATCATCAACCGCGAGATCTGGGTCAAGGACACCTTCCCGATGCTGCGGGCGATGACCAAAATGGATCTGGCCCCCGGCAAGGTCGACCTGGCCAGAATGGTGCTGCGCTATCAGGAGCAGGGCGGCGGTGACGTCGATACTTTTGTCGCCGAACAGCTCAAAGACCTGAATACCGGCAAAGCGAAGCAGCTCAGCGAACCACGCGACGTTGTCCTCTACGGTTTCGGTCGGATCGGGCGCCTGCTGGCCCGTATCCTTATCGATCAGGCTGGCGGCGGCAACAAACTGCGGCTGCGCGCGGCGGTCGTCCGCAAAGGCAGTGACGATGATCTGGCCAAACGCGCCAGCCTGCTGCGCCGCGACTCGATTCACGGACACTTCGAAGGCACCATCCGGGTGGATGAAGAAGAGAATGCCATCATCGCCAACGGCAACATGATCCGTATTATCTACGCCGACGCCCCGGAGAATGTCGATTACAGCCAGTACGGCATCAACAACGCGATTGTCATCGACAACACCGGCAAGTGGCGCGACCGCGAAGGTCTCGGACGACACCTCAAAGCCAAGGGCACTTCGCAGGTGGTACTGACTGCGCCGGGCAAAGGCGACATCCCCAACATCGTCTACGGCGTCAACCACCAGACCATCGACAGCAGCGAAACCATTCTTTCCGCAGCCAGCTGTACGACCAATGCAATTGTCCCGACCCTGAAAGCAGTGAACGACAAGTTCGGCATCGAATTCGGCCATGTCGAGACTTGCCACAGTTACACCAACGACCAGAACCTGATCGACAACTATCACAATAAAGATCGCCGCGGCCGCAGCGCCCCGTTGAACATGGTTATCACCGAAACCGGCGCCGCCAAGGCGGTCGCCAAAGCGCTTCCCGAACTGGCTGGAAAACTGACCGGCAACGCCATCCGCGTACCGACGCCGAACGTCTCACTGGCGATTCTCAACCTGACGCTGAACAAAGCCACCAGCGTTGAAGAGTTGAACACCTATCTGCGCGGCATGTCACTGAATTCGCCGCTGCAGGACCAGATCGACTACACCAACTCACCCGAAGCGGTTTCCACCGACATGGTCGGCTCCCGCTACGCCGGTGTCGTCGACTCGCTGGCGACCATCGTCCAGGACAACCGCTGCGTACTCTACGTCTGGTACGACAACGAGTACGGCTACAGCTATCAGGTGGTCCGGCTGATCGAGCAGATCTCCGGTCTGAAGCTGGCTCACTGGCCGAAATAAGCAACACTGAAAAACAAAAAACGAAACGGGCAACTTCAGTTGAAGTTGCCCGTTTTTTTTCGACTGGCAGCACAGCAGAAAGCCGCGCAATAAAAAAGCCGACCCGGTAATCCGGAGCGGCTTTTTAACTGTGCACTTTGAAGCGATTTAGGCGAAGCGCTTGATGGCGCGTTGCTTCTTGCGAAGACGACGCTGTGCTTCTTTTTCCTTGCGCTTTTTCTTAACGCTCGGCTTCTCATAAAACTTGCGCTGCTTCATTTCACGGAAGATACCTTCCTGCTGCAGCTTACGCTTGAGAACTTTAATCGCTTTTTCGACGTTACCGTCAATAACAGTGATTTCCACGAACAATCACCCCGCTTTCTTTAAATCTTTGCGGCGCTGGGCCACAAGAGTTTGAATTTATAGCCGCAGGAGAAATTCAAGTCAAGGGGTTTGCGAGGAAAAGGCCTGACTGTCGAGTTTTTTCAGCAATGACACCCGGATTCCGCCGTTTGAGAAACGCAGTAACGACTCAAAGGGGATTCCGGTCGAGCGGACCAGCTCGGCATCCGGACAGACCAGCGCACCGCTCCAAGCGGCAAAGTTAGCGCCGTAAACACGGCCGACATCCCGATAAAGCGCTTGCAGGGCAGCGGTCCGTCCGATCCGTTCACCATAGGGAGGATTACAGATAATCAAGCCATTTGAAGATTCGGCAACCAGCTGCTGCATCGACTGACATTGCACTTGAATCAACCCTTGAAGCATCGCCGAAGCCAGATTCTGCTCGGTCGCGGCGATCGCTTTCGGATTGTTATCAATGGCAAGAATCGGTGCTGCCAGCACGGTTTTTTCGGCCTGCCGTGCCTGCTGTAGCAACTGGTTCCAAAGCCCGGGGCGATATTTGGGCCAATCCATGAAAGCGAAGCGACGCTCAGCCCCCGGTGCACGCCGCAGAGCGATCAACGCCGCCTCAATGGCAAAGGTTCCCGAGCCGGTCATCGCGTCAACCAAGGGCGCGCTGCCGTCATAGCCAAGTGCCAGCAGACAGCCGGCCGCCAGGTTTTCTCGCAACGGTGCGGCGACCTTGGCCTGGCGATAACCACGTCGATGCAGTAGCTCATCAGAACTGTCGATTGAAACCAGGCAGCGGTCATCTTCGATCCGCAGCAGAACCTGCTGTGCCCTGCCCTGCGGAGCGACCTCTGCGCCTAACGACTTGCAGATGGCCTGCAACGCGGTCTCAGCGACCCGGCCACTGTGGGACAGACGCGACCGGTGGCAGACGACGCGGATACTGCAGGGGGTACCCGGCTTGATGAAACGCCCCCAGGGCAAACGAAGCAGCTTTTTGTAGAGGGTCGGAAAATCGCGTGCGGTCACCTCGCCCAGCCGGACCAGAATCCGCGCGGCGCTGCGCAACCAGAGATTGGCCTGATAAAGTTCTATCAGGCCGCCATAAAATTCCACCCCGCCAAACTGTACAGTTGGTTCAAGTTTGAGTTGCCGCAGCTCCTCGGCACAAACCGGCTCAAACCCCGGCGTAGTCACCGCAAAATAACAATTTTTCTGTTCCACCATCTCGACCTCCGTGCCGCGAAGATAGCACTGAAAAATATCTCCAGCTAAATTATTTCGGCATTTATCATTTGGCCGTCGCGTTTTTTTCTGCAATAATGAACGTTAAACTTTTCTCAGGAGAACCTAGCATGCTGAAATATCTGGCTTTCATTTTCATCCTTACCATCCCTGCTGTGGTTTCGGCGCGCTGGATCGAGGATCTGGCAGTTATCGACAACCCCGCAGTGGGCAGTGTGGTCTTCAGCCACTACCAGCACCTTGAGGCTGTGGGCAACAATTGTGTGCTCTGCCACAATCAACTGTTCCAGATCGACACCAGCAATAACCTGCCGGTCAGTATGGCAGAAATGCAGCAGGGAAAATCCTGTGGCGGTTGCCACAACGGCAGCACAGCCTTTTCGGTCAGCGGTGACTGTGGCAGTTGCCATCCGACCCGCGATATCAGCTTCAAGGTTGCGGAGGGGGACGCCTTGTTCAGCCACGAAATCCACACTGGCATCTACAGCTGCAGCGACTGCCACCCGGACCTGTTTATTCCAAAATCCGGCAGTAACAGCAAGGCCACCATGGACCAAATGGCAGAGGGCACCTCTTGTGGTGCCTGCCACGATGGCAACACCGCCTTTTCCAGTGAAGCCAACTGCGAAAGCTGCCACGACATGTAAATCCAAATGCCGGAGGGGCCGCAAAAACAAGTATAACTATCGGAAATTGGCTTGAATGCTTTATCAACGCTACTTTAAAAACGGCCAGAAGCTGCTGCTCAATGCACTCGACCGGCCAGACAACGACATCCGCACCGAGCTGCTCTCCGCAACTCTGGAGGGGGGGGAGGGAGATCTGTTCACCCTCTGCCTGCCCTACAGCGCGGACGCGACCGAGCAATATCCGTTTGTCACTGACATGCCATTCGAGATCAGCTCGGAGGCACTGGGACTGGGCATCCGCGTAACCGGCAACGTGGAAAAGAAAATAGACGGCAAGCGGCTCTCGATGAAAATCAATTCCGACCTGCAGATGTTTCAGCGCCGCAACCAACCCCGCCTCGACTGCAAGCTCGGCATCCGCATCAGCCGCGGTCAGGGTTCACTTAAAGCCCTGCGCGCAACCTGGGAGAAAAACATTCAGGTCCTGCAGAGCCCGAATGCTCCGACCAAGCTGGAAGGCTTCCATGTCTGCCCACTCAACCTCAGCTCCGGCGGGATCAGGTTTGCGCTGCGCGCCCCGGTCAACCCGGCGGAACTCTGCCTGATGCTGATCGACCTGCAACAGAGCAAACCTCCGATCTGCGCGCTGGCCGAGGTCGTCTGGGCGCGCCCCGAGCAGGATGAATCGATCATCTCGTCAGGGATGCGCTTTATCAACATTCTCGCGGCAGATCAGAAACGGATTGACAGCTATATTGCCAACCCAAGCTAGCCGCCTTGCAGTGCTTAGCACTTGTCTGTTAGAGCGTTCTGCGCTATAAAAAACGGAATTCTTTCTTCAGCCTTTCTTGATCAGGACACCCCCTATGCCGCAGATTTCCGAAGCAGAAGTATTGCGTGCCTGCCGCACGCTGTTCGGACCGGAACTGCAGCTGAACCGCGACTTTCTGCACTATCTGCAGCCCTCCGGAGTGCGTACCGCTTTTCGTAACAGGGCCAAACAGACCCACCCGGATCGCTTCGCTATCGCCGCCAGTCCGGTCCGTGAAAAACAGCACCGGCTGTTTCAGGATCTCAACCAGGCACACGAAACCCTGCAGCACTATATGAAACAGCGTAAAGTGCTGTTCAGCAGCAACCGCCCTAGCTACCAACACGCGCAACAGCCCCGGCACCCGGACGGCCCGCCGCAAAGCAGATACTACCGTGGCCAGTTGCCCCCGCGCGCCCTGCAGTTCGGCCTGTTTCTGTATTATCTCGGCATCATCCCGTTTGGCGCTGTCATCTCGGCGATCTCCTGGCAACGCCAGCAACGCCCGATCCTTGGAGACATCGCCCGTCGCTGGGGCTGGCTCGACCTCAACCAGATCAAGCAGGTGCTCACACATCGCAACGGCGGCAGCAGATTCGGCGAACGCGCCGAGCAACTCGGCCTGCTCACCCCGCTGCAGGTACGGGCCATGCTGCTGCACCAGCGCAGCCGGCAGCAACAGATGGGGCAATTCTTTATCGAACAAGGGTTCTTCAACGAGGAGACCTTGAACCTGCTGCTCGGCAAGCTGGCTGAACACAACCAGAACTATCGCCACGGCAGCAACGGACAGTACTACTTCTACCACCGCAACTAAATCCTGCCTTTGCCAGACAACTGGCATCAGCCTTCACAGATTAGAATAAGGAGTCATTATGGGATTTCTGGCCGCCTCTGCCAGCGTCTGTTATTTTCAGGTCACAGGTTCGCTCAAACAAACCGACCAACAGAGCTATATCCTGCAGCAACTTGCAGCCGAAGGATTCAGCTCGATCGAGAAAACCAATGAAGAGCTCTCAGTCGGCTGGGTCCAGCTGGATGATTACGACAACAGCAGCTTCGCTTCAGTTCAGGACTGCTGGCGCGAACAGCACCTCTGCTTTACCCTGCGACAGGATCGTCGCAAACTTCCGTCGGCACTACTAAAACGAGAGGTCGCGCGCCTGTCCGAACTGTTTCTGGCCGACAAGCCGACCTTCAACCGAGTCCCCAAAGGCGAGTTGGAGCAGATCCGCGACCACGCCCGCGGCCTGCTGCTGTCACGCACGCTGCCGACACCAGCCTGCTACGATGTGATCTGGGATACAGAGCGCCAGCAATTGCGCCTCTGCTGCCTCAGTCAGGCTGTCATTGACACCTTTCAGGGGCTCTTCCACCAGACCTTTCCTGACCTGCGCCTTCAGCTGCTGCATCCGCTGGCGCGCGCCGAACAACTGCTGACCGAGCCCTTGCGGGAACAGCTGCAACAAGCCAACCAGGCACAGACCGATAGCGCCCTGGAACAGATCGAAGCAAACCGCTGGCTGGGCACCGACTTTCTGCAATGGCTTCTCTTTCGAACCCTCAATTCCGATTCGAGCTATGCGGTATCGACCAGTGGACCGTTGCTGGAGAACCAGCCGTTTCGTGCGTTTCTGGACAACCGACTGGTCATGATCGGCGGTGGCCAGGAGGGGGTGCAGAAGGTCACCGTCGCCGGGCCGCAGGATCAGTACTCGGAAGTCTGTGCCGCACTGCAACGCGGCAAGCAGATCGAAGAAGCGACCCTGCATCTGCAACAGGATGAAGAGAACAGCTGGAAACTGACCCTGAAAGCGGAACGGTTTCAGTTCGGCGGCTACCGTACACCGATGGTCCGTCCCGACAGCGACCCCAATGACGATCCGCAGGCAGAAGCGGAAGCTGCCTTTTACACAAAACTGGGTGCCGTTGAAACCGGCGAGCAGATGTTCAACAGCCTGCTAAAAGTCTTTATGGAGCTGCGACTGAGCACAGACTGGCCCGAGACAGTGGCAACGATCACTCGCTGGCTGGAAGAATAGCCAAACCAGATAGATTTATAGCCGAACAATGAGAGCGCTGGTGCAACTGAACGCCAGCGCTCTCACATTACAAACAGTGTTGCAAAAACAGACAAACCGGATTGATCTCCTTGTCGACCCTGTCGCCCCAACCATCCCGCCATATGACCAGATCTAGCAGCGCAATGACAATTTGCATTGAATTTCAGCTGACTATAAAATATCCATGAGAATCATTCAGACAGAAGTGGTTCTAAATATGACGTCTGAATTTATCCATCCGGCAAAGTAAAATAAGAATCCCCATGGGGGATTGTGTAAAAATCAGTAAAATATTTACAGAACGCAATACACTGTCATACTATCTGACACCATGAAATGGTAAATCGTAACGAAACAGGTTTTCCCCCGCGCCAGCAGACAAATCGTCAGGCTGCGGTCACTTTGCAACAATCTTCAGGTATCGGATTTCACAGCACCCTGCGTGCTGTTCCAATCAACTCACCCAAGGAGAGAATATGAAAAAGTTGCTGATGTTAGTTTTAGCCGGTTGCCTCACGCTTGCGACAGCAGGAACCTGTCTGGCGGAGGAGCGGGCGACGGTCGCAGAGTGTATAGAAATGAGTAAAAAGGCAGCAGAAATGCTGCTGCAAGACAAAGACGCGGCGCTTGCTGAAATCTCCAAGAAAGACGGAAAATTTGTCTGGAAAGATTCTTACGTCTTCGTCATGGACCTCAAAGGAAAAATGCTGGCACACCCGGTAATGCCCGGCCTGATGACGATGAAAAGCCTGTTGAGCACTCCGGATAAGAACAAGGATGAGCCGAAAATGCTCTTTGTGGAGTTTGTCGTGATGGCCAGCACCAATGGCGAAGGCTGGGTAGAGTACATGTGGCCGAAACCAGGCAGCACTGAGCCGAGCCTGAAAGAGACTTACATTTACCGCGTACCCGGCACGACCATGTTCACCGGAGCCGGAATTTACAAGTAATACCCTGCAAACCCAAGGGGGGATTCGCTCCCTCCTTGGGGTCTTTCATCGCCAGATTCCCGCTATAAAAAACGACTGACCAGAGGGCCGTACGGCGGCAGTTCGGCTAGCCGCAGATGCTCAGCAAACTGCTGTCGGGAGATTTCCCTTGCGCCCATACTAAACAGATGGTCGGTTGGCTGCTGACAATCGAGTAACTCAAACCCTGCCGCTTCGAGTCGCCGCAGCAGATAAACCAGCGCCACCTTTGAGGCGTTGTCACGACGGCTGAACATCGATTCACCAAAAAAACAGCGCCCCAGGCAGACGCCGTAAATCCCGCCGACCAACTCATCCCCCTCCCAACACTCGACGGAATGGGCAAAGCCAAGCTGATGCAGGCGAATGAAGGCCTGTTGCATCTCCGGAGTAATCCAGGTACCGCTGCCATCCGGATTTTTCCGCAGACCGCGACACCAGTAAATCACCCCGGCAAAGTTTTCGTTAAAGCTGATTCGAAATGACTGCTTGCGCATAAAACGCTGCAGAGAGCGAGAGACGTGAAGTTCGGCAGGAAACAGGACACAACGGGGATCGGGCGACCACCAGAGGATCGGTTCGCCCGGGTTGTACCAAGGGAAAATACCTAAACTGTAGGCCAGCAGCAGGCGCTCAGGGGAAAGATCGCCGCCGACGGCAAGCAGACCATAATCTTCAGCCTGCCCCGTCGACGGAAACCAGAGTTCATCATCCAGCTGATAGATGGCCATCAGCGCAGATCAAACGAAGCTGAAGGTGAACTTTTCAGACTGAAAGCCGACCTTGACCAAACCACCCTTACGCAATTCACCGAACAGGATTTTTTCTGCCAGAGGGTCACTGATCTCCGTCTGAATCAGTCGGGCCAGTGGCCGGGCACCGAACAGCGGATCGTAACCACGTCGAGCCAGCTCTTTGCGCGCGGCGGCGGAAAGTTGCATTTTGACATCCCGTTCAGCCAGCTGCACGGAGAGTTCGCCAAGAAATTTATCAACCACCTGCAGCATGATTTTCTGGTCGAGCGGAGCAAAGTGGATATTCGCATCCAGCCGATTACGGAATTCCGGCGAGAAAGCCTTTTCCACCGCATTCTTCGGAGTCGTTGCGGTGCGGCTGCCGAAGCCGATCGGTACCACATTCATCTCACGGCCACCGATGTTGCTGGTCATTATCAGGATCACGTTGCGGAAATCGGCCTCCTTGCCATTGTTGTCGGTCAGAGTGCCATGATCCATGACCTGCAACAGGATATTGAACAGGTCGGGGTGAGCCTTTTCGATTTCATCGAGCAGCAACACTGACCAGGGGTTTTTGCCGATCTCTTCCGTCAAGAGTCCGCCCTGATCGAAACCGACATAACCAGGAGGCGCGCCGATCAACCGCGCCACCGAATGCTTCTCCATATATTCGCTCATGTCGAAACGCAGGAACTTGACCCCCAACTGCAGAGCGAGCTGTTTGGCAACTTCGGTCTTGCCGACGCCGGTCGGACCGGTGAATAACAAAGAACCGACCGGTTTATCGGGATGCCCCAGTCCGGCCCGGGAACGATGGATCGACTTGACCAGACTGGCGATGGCTGGATCCTGGCCGAACACCACCCGCTTCAGGTCGCGTTCCAGATAGCGCAGGCGCTGCCGGTCACTGCCGGAAACGGTGCGGATCGGCACCCGCGCCATCCGCGCCACCACCCGCTCGATCTCGTCGATGCCGATCGGGCGCGGCAGCAAGTCGTCCAGTCGCTGCTGGGCGCCGGCTTCGTCAATGATGTCGATCGCCTTGTCCGGCAGATGCCGTTGTGGCAGGTGCTTGACCGCCAACTGCACCGCGGATTCCAGAGCTGCCGGCAGGTAAGTCACCTGATGATGCTCTTCATAACGCGAACGGAGGCCCTGAAGAATCGCCAATGCCTCGGCACTGCTCGGCTCGGGCAGCTCGATCTTCTGGAACCGCCGCGACAGGGCGCGGTCTTTGTCAAACAGGTTGCGGTATTCTTCGTAGGTGGTGGAACCGATGCAGCGCAACTCGCCCGACCCAAGCGCCGGTTTGAGGATGTTTGAGGCATCCAGCGAACCACCGCTGGTCGCACCGGCACCGACAATGGTGTGAATTTCATCGATAAACAGAATCGCCTTGTCTCGCTTCTGCAAGGCGGAAATGACCGCCTTGAGCCGTTCCTCAAAATCACCGCGAAACTTGGTTCCGGCCAGCAACGCCCCCATGTCGAGGGTGAACAGTTCGTTGTCCTTCAGCAGATCGGGGACATTCCCCTCCGCGATCCGCAACGCCAGCCCCTCGGCCATGGCGGTTTTACCAACCCCAGGCTCACCGACAAAGATCGGATTGTTCTTGCGCCGGCGGCAGAGCACCAACACGGTCCGCTCCAACTCCTGCTCACGGCCGATCAGTGGGTCGATCCTACCGGCTTTGGCGCGGGCGATCAGGTCGATAGTGAAAGACTTCAGTGGATCGGCGGGTTGCGGTTTCGGCTTGCTGCGCTCCCCCGGACCAGGGTCGGTCGGCCGGTCTTCCGGCTTGTCATCTGCCGGCTGGCCGTGCGAGATATAATCGAGCAGATCGACCCGCTCGATCCCCTGACTCTGCAGAAAGAAGCAGGCGTGAGAGTTCTCTTCTTCAAGAATCGCCGCCAGCAGGTCACCGACACCGACTTCACTCTGGTTCGAAGCCTGCATATGCAGCACAGTGCGCTGCAGCATCCGCTGTAACGCCAGCGTCTGTCGTGGCACCTCCTCATCCTCAACCTCATCAGGAAGATGCTCAAGGTGCAGATCGAAAAAGTTCTCCAACAGCGCCTTCAGACTGTCGACATCGCCACCACAGGTGCTGACAATCTGCTGTCCCGCCCCCTCGAACAACAGGGCGTAGAGCACGTGTTCGGTGGTCAAATATTCATGCCGCCGCCGCTGCGCTTCGCGAACCGCCAAGGTAAAGGCTATCTGGACATCTTGATTAAACATCTACAGCCACCGTTTCTCACGCCTCCTCAAGGGAACAACGCAATGGAAATCCGGACTTGCGCGCACGCAGGCGAACCTGATCTGCCTTAGTCTCGGCGATTGCATAGGGGTAAGTGCCACAATGCCCGACCCCCTGAAAATGAATCGTCAACATGATCTTTTCGGCCTCGGTCGCGGGTTTGCGAAAAACATCCCGCAACACTTCGAGGACGAACTCCATCGTGGTATAATCATCGTTGTGCATCAAGACCTTATAGAGCGCAGGAAGTTCTACCTGCGCTGCGGTTTTGACGACGGTTTTTGTCTTGTTGCCGGTATTGTTTCCCATACTTCAATGATACCTTATTCTCAATTTTTTTTCGCTTATCCTAGCACAGTCATGCCGCTGCGGATAGCCTTCAGGAGCGACACCTATGTACAGTTCCAGCTCCAGCCGCCGTAAAAAAACCGACCCCTTGTTAAGGTTGCTGACCGTTGCCAACGTAACTGCTGCGGCTTCTCTGTTTGTGGTCTTCTGCCTGACCGCGATGGCTAAACCGGAGATCGAAACTTTCTTCGACCGCTTCTACAAAGTCAACCTTTATCGGCGTCCGAACTGGGACATGAACCTGATGAACTATATCGGCCTGATGCTGGTGATCTGTTGCATCGTCAGCCTGGCCGGGCTGTACATCAACAGCAAACGACTGCGCCGTAAAGGCGACTATATCCGCGCTACCCAGGTCGTCAGCCTGATTATCGCGCTGTTCGGCCTGGCTCTCTACCTGAAACATATGCTGACTTACGTCTGGTGAACAGACTCAGTAAAGCTCCTGCCAAGTCAGCCGCCGACCTGTCAGCAGCCCTGTTTCGGCGGTCGGATTCTTGAGCAGATAGCGCACCAGACCACTCAGCTGAAAACTGCGTCCGTCAATGCCAAGCGCCTCCAGCCGTTCTGCCAACTCAACAAACAATGATTCGTAGAGCTGCTGCTGATACTGATACATCAGCACCGGCTTCACCTCGTCAAACCCTGCCGCGCTCAGCGCCTCACGGCAGTCCTGCGCCGCAGTCGAAGTAATACTGCGGCAGAGCAGCGGACGCACCGGATAGATCAGGCAACTGCCCTGTTCATCAAGAAACGCGCACTGACTCTGCACTGCCAGCCGCTCAGTGTCGTCAAGACCGCGGACCCTTTGCCAGAGGGACTCCAGCCGTTCAGCAATCTGTTGCTGCGCTGCCTTACCGAGCCGCCGCAGGTAGCGGCTGATGGCGACCCCTTCTGGCAGCAGGGTCGAAACGTTCACCACACAACAACTGCCGCAACCGGGGCCGCAGGCGATCTGTGCCCGCTCCTGCTGCGGGCGCTGCTGCAACAGCCGTTCAGCCTTGGCTGCGCACTGCCGCAAATCTTCCAATACGTGATCGATCGTCTTGAGATTTTCAGCTTGCCCCACACTCGCCTCCTGTTGGAAAGAACAACAAAATCCTCTCGTTTCAATTCTAACCGATCCAAGTCAGCAGGCAAATCGCGCCCTTGCCGCCCTCATGCCCATCTGCTATTTTGTCCGCACCCCTCCCTTCAATATAAGGACAAGCAACGTGCCCCTGCCGACGGAAATCTGGATACTGCTTGCAATCGCGCTGATTTGCGGACTGGCCTTCGGCGCCCTGATCGGCAAACTGCATTCGGCAAAAAAGCTGCAACCCGAACGCGAACAGCTTCTGCAGAAGCTCTCCAGCTGCGATGCGCAATTGCAGGCGGAACGCAGATCGGCCGCGGAAAAGCTGGCGCTGCTGGAGGCCAACCGGCAGCAGAGCGAAATTGCCTTTCGCGCTCTGTCGGCCGAAGCGCTGGCCGCCAACAATCAGAGCTTTCTCGATCTGGCGAAAACCACCCTGGGCAGCTATCAGCAGCAGGCGAAAGGGGACCTCGACAACCGCCATCAGGCCATCCAACAACTGGTCAAACCGCTGGAAGAATCGCTGCAGAAAGTCGATGGCAAAATCGCGCAGCTCGAACAGGCACGCACCGGCGCTTATGCCCGGCTGGATGAACAGCTGAAATCGCTGCTGACCAGCCAGGTCAAACTGCAGTCGGAAACCGGCAACCTGGTGCGGGCGTTACGCACACCGTCGGTGCGCGGGCGCTGGGGGGAGATTCAACTGCGCAAAGTCGTCGAGATGGCCGGGATGCTTAATTACTGCGATTTTATCGAACAGGAAACCGCTGACGGCGGCCGCCTGCGCCCCGACATGATCGTCAAGCTGCCAAACGGCCGCAACATCGTCGTCGATTCAAAAGCACCGCTGCAGGCCTACCTGGAATCGCTCGAAGCAGCGACCGATGCCGAACGCAAAAGTTGCCTCGGCCATCATGCCCGACAGATTCGCGACCACCTGCAGAAACTCTCGGCCAAAAACTACTGGGAACAATTCCAGCCGACCCCCGAATTCGTCGTGCTGTTCCTGCCGGGCGAAACCTTCTTCTCTGCCGCACTGGCGCAAGACCCCGGCCTGATCGAAGCCGGCGTCAATCAGAAAGTGCTGCTGGCCACTCCGACCACCCTGATCGCCCTGCTGCGCTCAGTCGCCTACGGCTGGCGGCAGGAACAGCTGAGCGAAAACGCCGAAATCATCAGCCAGCTCGGCCGCGAGCTCTACGACCGGCTGGCGACCATGACCAGCCATTTCAGCCAGATGGGCAAGGGTCTGGAGCGCGCCGTCGACAGCTACAATAAAGGCATGGCCTCACTCGACAGCCGGGTGCTGATCACGGCACGAAAGTTCAAGGAATTGGGGGCGGCTAGCAGTAAAGACCTGGGAACCGCCGAGCAGGTGGAAAAGGCCCCGCGACTGCCGCAACAGCTGGAATAGCTGCAAGCCTCCAGCACACAAAAGCACTAAAAACTTCTATCTACGCAGCAGCCTCACCTGCGCTTATCTGTGCTACACTATGCGACTGTTAATCAGTTCAGAATTCTAATCCATGGAGGAAAACAATGCGTAATCTTATAATGATTCTGACTCTACTCTGTAGTGCACTGTTACTTAACAGCTGCGGCTACAACACCATCCAGCAGAATGAAGAAGCGGTTTTCGCCGCCTGGGGGGATGTCGAAGCGACTTACCAGCGCCGTGCCGACCTGATCCCGAACCTGGTCGAAACGGTCAAGGCTTATGCGGCTCACGAAAAGGATACTCTGACCGAAGTCACCAACGCGCGTGCCAAGGTCGGACAGATGAACATTTCTGCCGACAAGCTGGGCGACCCGGCAGCCATGCAGCAGTTTCAGCAATCCCAGGGGGAACTGACCGGCGCCCTGTCGCGGCTGCTGGTGGTGGCCGAGCGTTATCCCGACCTGAAAGCCAACCAGAACTTCCTCGACCTGCAGCATCAGCTCGAAGGGACCGAGAACCGGATCAACGTTGCTCGTCAGCGCTACAACGACGCGGTACAGATTTTCAATACCTCAATTCGCACCTTTCCGAACAGCCTGACCAACAAGTTCCTGCTCAACCTGGAGCGCAAAGAGATGTTCAAGGCTGAAGCCGGCGCCGAAACTGCGCCCAAAGTGAAGTTCTGATGCGGCGACTGCTAAACGCCATCCTGCTGCTGATTTTGCTCAGCGCTCCGGCAGCAGCCCTTAACATTCCACGGCCGGGTGGGTACGTCAATGATACCGCCGGACTGCTCTCGCAGGGGGCCACGCTGAAACTTGAGCAGTTCCTGCGCGAGTTCGAAAAGAGCGATTCGACCCAGATCACGGTACTGACGATTCCGACGCTGGAAGGCGAAGTGCTCGAAGGGTACGCACTGAGAGTGCTTGAGAACTGGAAGATTGGCCAGAAAGGCTTGGACAACGGCGCACTGCTGCTGATCGCCAAGGAAGAACGGAAAATCCGCATCGAAGTCGGTTACGGCCTTGAGGGGCGACTGACCGACCTGCTGGCCGGACGGATCATCGACAATGAAATCTCCCCGCGCCTGAGGCAGGGGGATTTTGACGGCGGCATTATCAGCGGCGTGATCGCGATGGCCGAAGCGGTCCGCGGTGAATACACCGGCAGCGGAAAAACAGCCGGCAAGAAGAAACAGAGCAACCCCTTCGGCCTGGTGTTTCTACTGTTTTTCGTCGGCCCGATTCTGGCGCGGATGAGCGGCAAGCGTGGTTCCTCGCGGCGTTCTGGGCACTATGGCGGCGGTCCTTTTATGGGCGGCGGCGGTGGTGGTTTCGGCGGTGGCGGCGGTGGATTCTCTGGCGGCGGCGGTGGCGGTGGTGGCGGCGGCGCCTCGGGAGGATGGTAGAATGAAATCAGCAGCAGAGTTTTTTACAACCGAAGAACAGCAGCGGATTGAAGCTGCGGTCGAAGCCGCAGAAGCAAAAACCGGCGGCGAGATCGTGCCGATGGTCGTCGATTCCAGCTACGAATACCCACGCGCCGAGCTGATCGGTGCCGGCACCCTGGCGCTGGCCAGCGGCCTGACGGTCAGCTGGGCAATCGGCGGCGAGTCGATCTGGTGGTTTCTGCCAGTGTTTTTACTCGTATTTTTCGCTTTTCAGCAGCTGATCCGCAGACTGCCGGACCTTAAACGCCGACTGATTCACCCGGATGAGCTGACCGCCGAGGTCAAAGAGAAGGCATTGGTCAGCTTTCTTGAGCAGGGGCTGCATGAAACCCGCGACCGGACCGGCATCCTGATTCTGATCTCGCTGTTTGAGCATCGGGTTCAGGTTCTCGCCGACAGCGGCATTAACGAAGTTGTGCCCGAACACAGCTGGGAAGAGATCGTTGCGATCATCACCGGCGGGCTGAAAACCGGCGATGCCTGCGCTGCGGTCTGTCGCGCCGTAGAACGCTGCGGTGAACTGCTGGCAGAGAATGTTCCGCGCAGACAGGACGACAGCGATGAATTGCCGAACCTGATTCTGGGAAACAACAACTGAACCCGCAGCAGGGCGACAGCTTAACTGTCGCCCTGCTGCAGCCCCTGGTAATAATCCCGATTCCTTTGCCCACCCGCCCAGCGATCCATCAACAAGGTATAAACTTTCGTCGCCCGCAACTCCAGATCAAGCTGCTGCAGCGCCTGCTGATGACCTGCTGTATCGACTCCGTAAAAACGCTTCAGTGATGAATGCACCCGCGAAAAATTCTGCAGCAGTGGAATACTGCGCTGCTTGCGGGTCTTCGCCAGAAACCGCTGCCCCGTTTCACTGACGCCGAGCAGATGCAGATAACGCGGTCCGGCATCCAGCAGCGTGGCGGCCTCCTGCTTGCGGATGCCGAGCAGGATGGCGACCAGCAGCCGCTGGATGCGGGTGCGTGTCAGCTGCCGGGTTTTTATGCCGGAAATCAATCCGTCCAGATCGCAGGCCTGCTCCGCCTCTGCCAGCAGACGATTTTCGATGCCGTTTTCTACCAGCCAGTAATCGGACAAACCGGCCGGCGCGCGCAGGATCTGCCCGAGCAGCAGCGCAAAGTAACGCTCTGCGCAAAATTGCTGCCCGTCAGCCAAAGCTGACTGCAAAGGCAACAAAGCCGCGGGTGGAATCAGCGCAGCGAACGATTCCCCTTGCGCGATCATCTTGCGGATACCGGTCGCGCTGGCGATATTCCCCTCCCCCACCGTCGTCTGATGAAATCCGGCGCCGATCCGCTTGATCGTCAACGGCCGGATGCCGCTGCCGGTCTGCCGCAGCGCCTTGAGATATTCGATGCCGAGGATATTATTCGGCGACGCCAGCGCCTGAGTCTCCAGATGATCCGGCAGCAATTCCGCCAACAGCTGCGCACGAGCCTGCGGATAGTTAAAACCTTCACGTAACAGCCGCGAGGTTTTCCGGGTCACTTCTCCCGCGTGTTTCAGCAAAGTTTCGGCGCACTGCCGCAAGGGTTCCAGCTCCCCCGCTTCACTGCCGAAACAGAGCGCATCGATACCACCCAGAGCAGCGAGCGCCTGCACTCCGCCGCAGGCAAAATCGGGCGCACTGCTGCAGGCCCAGGGCAGCGGCAGCTCAATAACGACATCAACCCCGGCGGCCAGTGCCATTTCAGTTCGCAGCCATTTATCAACCAGCGCCGGTTCACCGCGCTGCAGAAAATGGCCGCTCATCACCGCCACCGAAACAGAAGCGTCAGCGATTTTGAGACTTTCCCGCAGATGATGCAGATGACCGTTGTGAAACGGGTTGTATTCGGTAATCAGTCCGACCGTTCGCAGCATCACAACACCACTTCAAGCGGTTGTTGGACCCGGTTCTCATCCGGCGTCGCGACCGTCCTGTAGGCCAAAGCTTCGACCCCGCCGGCGACCACTTCACGGAGCAGACGGCCATACTCCGGATCAATCTCATCAGCGGGAGAAAATTCGGTGGCTTCGCCGCGCTGCACCAGAAAGAAGATTACCGCCCGATAGCCCTCCTGCCTGGCGATCAGCAGTTCGCGCAGGTGTTTCTGGCCGCGGGTGGTTACGGCGTCGGGAAAGCAGGCGGTCGAGCTGTTTTTAATCAGCGTGACATTCTTCACTTCGACCAGCGCCTTTTCATCATCCTTCTGCAAGAGAAAGTCGATGCGACTGCCGCCTATCTTGAATTCGGGCGTCACCTGGTAGCCGCGCAACCCTTCAATCCAATCGTTGCGCAGCGCTTCTTCGACCAGACGGTTACTGCGCTGGGTGTGGGTATCGACCCAGAAATCACCGACACGGATCAGCTCCAGCGTGTATTTCAGCTTGCGTTTCGGATCGTCACTTTTAGAGATCAGCACCCGATGTCCGGCGATGGCACACTGCTTCATACTGCCGGTATTCGGCGTATGAGCGACAACAATGCTGCCGTCGGCCAGCTCGATATCGGTGAAAAAACGCTTGTAGCGTTGGCGTAAAACCCCTTCGATCAGGGGGGCGGGTAGTTTCATTTTATCCTCCGTCATCAGTCGGTCATTCTAGCCTGTGCAATCGGCGCCAGACAAGCATCAACCCTTGCCAACAGGCACATGGCTCCGTATAGTTTTGCTTTCGTCAATTTTTCAATCCGAGGCAACAAACTTTCCTACCAAGGAGTTTCCGGCATGAGCAACCTGATTCCACGCACCCTGTCTGCCTATGACTATCCGTTGTTGATAAAAAACCTGCTGCA
>DATCYW010000016.1:0-24070 GCA_036526255.1 Malonomonas sp.
AATTCGCCGATCAGTCGAAATCGTCTCAGATGTTGGTCCATATTGAATTATGTGTCTGGAAGTGCCACAGATAGACCATGTTCTGAATGTGGCCACTTCCAGGAACAGGTGTTCGATTAATGCCGCAAACCAAGATTCGCCCATGATCTGGCATCCATGGGAACTGATCCAGAGAGCTTCAACTTATTCTTTAAACGTAAGTACTCATTTTAATGCTACTGAGCGCTGACGGATCGACAGAGGAGCCGGGTAAGCATCCAAGCGCAGGCATCGAGGGGGCGACAAACAAAATTTTGTTATAAAATCATGCACTCACTGAATCTCATGCAATAAACATAAAATCATCAGGTTGCATTCATTCTTCAGAATATTGGCAAAAGACATCTCAGTTGTTTGGCACCAGGAAGGCACCAGACTACGGTATTCGAGTAAAGAATTGAGAAATGAACCTCCTCCATGACAGTGTTGAAACCTAATGGTTCATCAGAAAGACACCGAATATAAACAAAAAAAGAGACCAAGTCATCGACTTGGTCTCTTGATTTTTTGGAGCGGGAAACGAGATTCGAACTCGCGACGTCAACCTTGGCAAGGTTGCACTCTACCACTGAGTTATTCCCGCTGATCAGGCTCGTTGTGTCGAGCGGATGCATTTATAGCAAAACGACTTGCGAGGTGTCAACAGATAAAATCATTTTTTTTTAAAAGAAAATAGTCTTTGAAAATTGGATAGTTGCCTATTTCGCAAAGACACGGAAAAACTTGTACAGATAATCGCCACCCGACCAGATGGTCAGGGCGAGTGAGATATAGAAGAAGAACATCCCGACGTTATGAAATGACGGATAGAGAAAATCAAACTCGATACCGAAAAACCAGTAGTAACGATAATGCAGCAGCAAACCGACGATCGAAACCATCTGGAAGATTGTCTTGTATTTACCCAGATCACTTGCAGCAATGACGATCCCTTCCGACGAGGCGATCGAACGCAGACCAGTTACCAGCATCTCCCGGGCGAGAATGACAAACACCGCCCAGGCGGGGACCCGATCAAGGGGGATCAGCATGATCAATGCGGCCATGACGATCAGTTTATCCGCCAACGGATCGAGAAATTTACCGAGAACGGTAACAATCTGCCATTTGCGCGCCAGATAACCGTCAAGCCAGTCAGTTATTGCCGCCAGTGAAAAAACCAGCGTCGCCCAGAAACAGCTCTCTTTCGATTCGAACATGAGCAGAACAACGACAAAAGGAACGGCCGCAATTCGGGTCAGGGTGAGGATATTCGGTAAATTCAGCAGCTTAACGTCCTGGCCCATCAGAAGTTCCCCTCGGTACGACGGTAATAATCAAAATAATACTTCACCCGCTCTACATAGTTCTGAGTTTCCTTGTAGGGGGGAATACCACCATGCTTGCGGACCGCGTTCGGTCCAGCGTTGTAGGCAGCCAGGGCATAATCGAGGTTACGGTCGAAAGAATCAAGCATTTTGCGTAGATAGTAGCTGCCGCCATAAATCGACTCGGAGGGATCGAAGGGATTGCTTACACCGACCTCACTGGCGGTACCGGGCATCAGTTGCATCAGACCCTGCGCGCCCTTGCTTGAGACAACCCGTGGATTAAAGTCGCTTTCAACCTTGATCACAGCCTTGACCAGCGCGGCGTCCAGATGAAACTTGTCGGCAAAATGGCGGATCAGGGAGTCGATCTGGTAACTCTCTCCTTCACCGCGATAAAAATGATAGCCGCCGGTGGTTGGAACATTGGTAAAATGAACGTTACCATTGCCATCGACGTAACGATAAATCGCCGCATTTGCTGTCTGCGGCAACAGCAGCGGAGCAAAACAGAGCAGGCAGAGAGCTGTTAATAAGTATTTTATAAGCATCCTGTAACCCTAATTGATTTACCGGGCTTTTACAAGCAACTTTGACCGGCGTACAGCTTGACATCACTCTCCTTGCAACAGATAATGCCGAGCATCAAACGGCCTGTCAGCGGACACCGGCCAACGACTCATCGGGATAATTAAACCATGAAAATCACATCAGATTTCCTGGTCATTGGCACCGGCATCGCCGGCCTTTCCTATGCGCTGAAAGTTGCCGATCAGGGAACGGTTTCGTTGGTCACCAAACGCGATATTGATATCACTGCCACCCAGCTGGCCCAAGGTGGCATCGCGGCGGTCTCATCCGTTGAAGACAGCTTCTCTTCGCACGCTGAAGACACCATGATCGCAGGAGCTCACCTCTCCAATCCCGACATCGTGAAAATGGTCGTGGAAGCGGGACCTAAAGCAATCAAGGATCTGATCGACTGGGGGGTTAACTTCAGCAGGAACCAGGCTGACGATTACGACCTGACCCGCGAAGGTGGTCACAGCCACCGGCGGATTCTGCACGCCAAGGACGCCACTGGCCGCGAAATTGAACGCGCCCTGGTCGAAGCGGCGTTGAAACATCCGAATATCACCCTGTACCAAAACCATATCGCCGTTGACCTGATTACCGAAAGCAAGGTGCGCCAGCAGCAGCTGGATGACAACCGCTGCCTCGGCGCCTACATCCTCGACATCAAAAATGATGAGGTGATTGCTTTCGGCGCACGCTTCACGGTGTTGGCGACCGGCGGCGCCGGCAAGGTCTATTTGTACACCTGCAATCCCGACATCGCGACCGGCGACGGCGTAGCGATCGGCTGGCGGGCCGGAGCGGCAGTGGCCAACATGGAATTCATGCAGTTCCATCCGACCACCCTCTACCACCCCAACGCCAAATCCTTTCTGATCTCCGAAGCGGTCCGTGGCGAAGGCGCTATTCTACGCCGCAGCGATGGCTATGCCTTCATGCCTGACTATCACACGCAGAAAGATCTGGCCCCGCGGGATATCGTCGCCCGAGCCATCGACAGTGAAATGAAACTGCACGGTGACGATTGCGCCTTTCTCGACATCACCCACAAGGACGCCGATTATATCCGCGAGCGCTTTCCGACCATCTACCAGACCTGCCTCGAATACGGCATCGACATGACCTGTGAGCCGATCCCGGTCGTACCGGCGGCCCACTACCTGTGTGGTGGATTACAAACTGACAGTCATGGTGAGACCTGCGTGCGTAACCTGTTCGCCATTGGCGAAGTCGCCAGTACCGGCCTGCACGGCGCCAACCGCCTGGCCAGCAACAGCCTGCTTGAGGGGGTCGTTTTTGCCGAGCGCGCCGCGCTGACCTCGCTCAACCGCCTGCAGGAGAACCAGCCCCCCTGCCCGCCCATTGTTCCCTGGGACAGTTGCGGCGCAACCGACAGTGACGAAGAGGTGGTGGTCGCCAACAACTGGGACGAGATCAGACGCAGCATGTGGAACTACGTCGGCATCGTCCGTTCCGACAAACGCCTGCACCGTGCCATGAGCCGCATCAAGCTGATCCAGCAGGAGATCGCCGAATACTACTGGAACTTCTACATCACATCAGACCTGATCGAGCTGCGCAACATCACCACTGTTGCTGAGCTGATCGTCCAAAGCGCCCTGTTGCGGCATGAGAGTCGCGGACTGCACTACACCATCGACTACCCGGAGACCGACGACAATTTTTGCCACGACACAGTAATCCCCGGTGCCCGGTTTTCAGCAAACTGAGGGAAAGGACAAGACTGTGGATATCGATTCCATCCGACTTAAAATCAATCAACTTGATGATGAACTGCTGCGCATCTTCAATGAACGTGCAGCGCTGGCACTGGAAATCGGCCACATCAAGAAAAAGCTCAATCTGCCGATCTACGATCCGAAACGGGAAAAACTGATTTTCGACAAGATGAAAGAAGCCAATCCCGGACCGCTGGACAATGCCGCTATCGTCCGCCTGTTTGAGCGGGTCATTGACGAGAGCCGTAGCCTTGAGCGGATCCGCTCGAAAGGGGATTAACGATGCTGGTGATCATGAAAAAGGCCGCCTCGGAAGAGGAGCTGGAGCAGGTGAAACAGTTTTTGGTTGAACGCGATTTCGATTTTCATCAATCGACCGGCGCCGACCGAAAGATTATCGGCGTCGTCGGCAAGACCTATTCGCTGAACTGCCAGTTTTTAAAAAAACTTCCCGGCGTACTCGATGTCTACCGCATACCGAGTGAAGACGACGAATAAAAAAAGGGACGCTGATTTGAAATCAGCGCCCCTTTTTACTCTCTGGAAAACCTTTATTGACCCTGCTTCTCAGCCGACCACTTCAGTCCGGGTAAAGACCGCACGCAGCTTCTGCCCGGCGCCTTCGATCGCCGCCCGCGCACCCTCTTCACGATCGACCAGGGTGACAATCCCGAGCACGACCAATCCCTCTTCCTGAGCACGCTCCACCGCCTGCAGCGAAGAACCGCCCGTAGTGGTGACATCCTCAACGATGACGACCCGTGAACCCGGCGGAAGGTTTTTGCGCCCTTCAAGCCATTGACCGGTGCCGTGCCCTTTTGGCTCTTTGCGGATGATAAAAGCGTGAACGCTTTCTCCAGCAAGTTCTGCAGCAATCGAGGTCGCGGTCGCGATCGGATCAGCCCCAAGAGTCAAACCACCAACGCCGTGGATCGGCCCCTCAAACTGCTTGACCTCGTCCCAGAACGCCTTGCCGACCAACAGTCCGCCCCTGGCGTGCAGAGTGGTTTGCTTGCCATCAAAATAGAAGTTGCTTTTGCGCCCTGAAGCCAGCGTGACTTCACGCTCTTCGTAAGACATCTCGATAATAATTTTCTTCAGATCCTCTTTAACACTCATCGCTCACTCCTTGAAGTCACATTAAAGGAAAACAAATATCCACCTGATTTATCTAAAAAAGTCCCAGCTGACTATCGTCCGTCAAGCGCGGAAATTTAACCGGATATTCGCCGCTGAAACAGGCGTCACAGAAACTGACCTCCCCTCCACCGAACTTCTGCACCGACGCGTGCAACCCCTCGCGGGACAGGTAACCGAGCGTATCGGAGGTGATATAGCGACTGATTTCGTCGATGGTGTGCGAGGCCGAAATCAGCTCTTTTCGCGATGGCGTATCGATCCCATAAAAACAGGGGAAGCTGGTCGGCGGGCTGGAAATCCGCACATGAATTTCTTTGGCGCCGGCGTCACGGATCATCTTGACGATCTTGCGCGAGGTGGTACCACGGACAATCGAATCGTCAATAACGATGACCCGCTTGCCTTCGATGATGTCACGCACCGGATTCAGCTTCAGCTTGACGCCGAAGTGACGGATCGACTGCTGTGGTTCGATAAAAGTACGGCCGACATAATGGTTGCGGATCAAGCCGAGCTCAAGCGGCAACCCGGCCTCTTCAGCATAGCCCATCGCCGCCGGCACCCCGGAATCAGGGACCGCGATGACAATATCGGCTTCGACCGGATATTCACGGGCCAGCTGGCGACCGAACTCTTTGCGTACGGTATAGGCCGTACGACCATAAATCCGGCTGTCCGGGCGGGCAAAATAGACATACTCAAAGATGCAGGGGGTATTGCGCGTCTCCGGGAAGGGGAAAAAGGATTTCATCCCGTCCTTATCGACGACGATCATCTCGCCTGGTTCGATTTCCCGGATGTATTCCGCCTCGATCAAATCGAAAGCGCAGGATTCAGAGGCAACAACAAAAGCGCCATCCAGCTTGCCAAGACTCAAAGGGCGGAAGCCGTTTGGATCGCGCACGGCAATCAACCGGGTCTCGGTGAGAAACGCCAGACTGTACGCGCCCTTGACATGGTGCAGGGCCTCACAGACCCGATCAACCAGCGAATCGGCCTGCGCACGGGCGATCAGGTGGATGATGGTTTCGGTATCAGCGGTCGTGGAGAAAATCGAACCACTGTTCTCCAGCTTGTTGCGCAGCTCCTGTGCATTGACCAGGTTGCCGTTGTGCGCTACGGCAATGCTGCCCCGCGCATAGTTGACCATGATCGGCTGGCAGTTCTTGATGCCGTTGCCGCCTGCGGTCGAATAACGGACATGACCGATGGCGGATTTACCCGGCAACTCATCAAACACCTTGTCCTGCTTGAAAACATCGGCGACCAGCCCCATCCCCAGATGGGAATTGAGCCGCTGGCCGTCCGAGGCAACGATGCCACAACTCTCCTGCCCACGGTGCTGCAGGGCGTAGAGCCCCAGATAGGTCAGGTTGGCGGCTTCCGGGTGTCCGAAAATTCCGAAAACGCCACATTCTTCGTGCAGTTTATCAAACATAGGCCAAGCTAACTCCAAAGATTATTTGAGCAATTCGTCGCGGATAAAGCGAACCGCATTCTGATAAAGCCACAGCCCCATCCCCTCTTCCGGCAGGTCTTCGCGTGTCCAGCGGGGATGGTGGGTGTAGTGTACGTAGGCTTCCGGGTGCGGCATCAAACCGAACAGGCGGCCGGTCGGATCGCAGATACCGGCGATCGAGGCGATGCTGCCATTGGGATTTTCCGGATAGTCCATGGTCGGTTGCAGATCGGCACCGGCGTATTTGACCACCGAAAGATGCATCAGCTCAAGCTGCTTGAGGGTCGCCTGATTATCGGTCACGAACTGCCCTTCGCCGTGCCTGACCGGCAGATAAACGCTGTCCAGACCACGGGTAAAAACACAGGGGGATTCGCTGTCAACCTTCAGCCAGCACCAGCGATCCTCAAAGCGGCCACCGGCGTTATGAGTCAGAGTGCAGTTCTGCTTGACGCCGCCGTCAAAAGAAGGCAGCAGCCCCATTTTGACCATCAGCTGAAAACCGTTACAGACCCCCATCACCAGCTTGCCGGCGGCGACGAATTGCTTGATCTGATCGGCAATCGTCTCTGAGCTGCCGACTACCGGCGCATACAGCAGGCGATTGGCGCCAGCCTTGGCGCTGCCTAAGTCATCACCATCCAGAAAGCCACCTGCCAGATTGAGGAAGTGATAATCCGCAAGCTTGACCCGACCGGCCAACAGTTCGGAGACATGAACAATATCGGCGACTTCGGCACCGGCCAGCTTGCAGGCGTGGGCAACCTCCCGCTCACAGTTGGTTCCGTTACCGGCGATGACTATCGCTTTGACAATTTTTTGCATTATCACATCTCCCGCAACGGCGCTTGCCACGCCTCTTTCAGTAGATCGATCGGCGAACTGACCAGCACCTGCCCCTGCAGACCGGTGACCAGCACTTCCGGCTGAACGGTGACCTTACCGACCAGCCGACAGCTCTGACCCGCAAACAGCTGCTCGAAGGCGATCTGGTTTTCCGGATGCACTGTCAGCAGCAGCCGACTCTGCGATTCGGAGAACAGGATCTTGTCTTCACGCAACTTCGTGTCATCGACAACCTTATTCAGCGCAATCTTGACGCCGAAACCACCGGCAAAAGCCTTTTCCGCCAGTGCCACGCCAAGACCACCATCTGACAGGTCGTGACAGGACGCGACCAGGCCTTTCGCCTGCGCCTTATTCAAGGCCCGATAGCGCGCCAGCGCAATGACCGCATCAACCTGCGGAACCTTGCTGCCCAACTCGCCATGCTCAGCGTAGTATTCGGAACCACCCAGCTCATCGGTGGTCTCGCCGAGCAGATAGACCAGATCGCCAGGGCGTTTGACATCCATCGAGACCGACTTGCGCACATCATCAGTCTTGCCGATGACCGAAAAAAGCACGGTCGGCGGGATCGAGATTTTGGTATCGCCGATCTGGTAGTCGTTCTTCATCGAATCCTTGCCGGAGATAAGCGGTACGCCGAAGGCAACACAATAATCGTAGAGCGCCTTGTTGGCCCGCACCAGCTGAGCGGCCTTGTACTCGCCATCCGGCGTCTTCTCGCTTTTGACCGGATCACACCAGCAGAAGTTATCCAGCCCGGCAACGTGATCGATATTGCCACCGACGGCGACATAGTTGCGCAAGCCTTCGTCAATGGCGCAGGCCATCATATGGTAGGTGTCGATGTCGCTGTAGTTGGGACAGATACCGTGGGAGACCACAACCCCCTCAAAGGAATCGAACAGCGGCCGGAACACGGCGGCGTCAGAGGGTCCATCGTTAGCAACTCCGACCAGCGGCTTGATGACCGTGCCGGCCTGAACCTCGTGATCGTAGCGGCGCACCACCGCTTCTTTGGAGCAGATATTCAACCGCGAGAGCAGCTTCTGCAGCTCAAGATTCAGATCCTGCGGCTGAGGGAATTCTGGCTCGCTCAGAGTTTTCGGTTGCCACTTGGCAGGGATGACCATCTGCGGCACCCCTTCGTGCACAAATTCCATCGACAGGTAAGAAACTGTCTTGCCCTCGTAGAGACAATGGAAGTAGCCGGAGTCAGTAAAGTTGCCCAGGTCGGTCGCTTCGACATCCATCTCTTTGGCCAGGGTAAAGAATTCCTGAAGATTCTCCTTCGGTACCGCCAGGGTCATCCGCTCTTGAGCTTCAGAGATCAGGATCTCCCAGGGCTGCAGACCGGGGTACTTGAGCGGTGCGCGGTCCAGATGCATTTCAAAACCGCCGGTGTCTTCGGCCATCTCGCCAACCGAAGACGAGAGACCGCCGGCACCGTTGTCGGTAAAAGAGTTGTACAGACCACGATCGCGGGCGATGGTCAAAAAGTCGAACATCTTACGCTGGGTGATCGGATCGCCGATCTGCACCGCAGTGACCGGCGAACCTTCGTGCAGCTCTTCGGAAGAGAAGGTGGCACCGTGGATACCGTCCTTGCCAATGCGGCCACCAGTCATGATGATGTGATCGCCGACCAGTACCTTTTTCTCATGACAGGGCTTGCCATTGAGCAGTCGCGGCATGATCGACGCAGTTCCGCAGTAGACCAGCGGCTTGCCGGCGAAACGCTCGTCGAATACCAGCGAACCGTTGATGGTCGGAATCCCGCTCTTGTTGCCACCGTGCTCAACCCCTTCGACTACCCCTTCAAAGATGCGGCGCGGATGCAGCAGACGCGGCGGCAGTTCTTTTTCCAGAAACGGTGAAGCGAAGCAGAAGACATCAGTATTAAAGATCAGCCGTGCGCCCATGCCGGTACCGACACCGTCGCGATTGACGCCGACAATGCCGGTCAGGGCGCCGCCATAAGGGTCAAGGGCACTGGGGGAGTTGTGGGTTTCGACTTTGAAAACGACACTCCAGTCAGCGTTGAATTCAATAACTCCAGCGTTGTCCTTGAAAACCGACAGGCAGAAATCCTTCTCGCCCATCGCCTTGCGGATGTCGCGGGTGGCGCCGACGATGTAGGTTTTAAACAGCGAATCGATGGTTTCCTTGTTGCCGTTTTCATCTTCGTACTCGATCTTCGCCGAGAAGATTTTGTGCTTGCAGTGCTCGCTCCAGGTCTGCGCCAGCGCTTCCAGCTCAACGTCGGTCAGTTCGGCACCCAAGCCGACCTTGGCACGCTCGGCGATCACCTGCGGGTCAGCGATGTGCTGCTGAATCTTCAGCATCTCTTCCAGGTTCAACGCCAGCATCCCCTGCCGGCTGATGTCGAGCAGTTGCTCATCGCTGATGTTCAGGTCGATCGCCTGTACCCGCGGGGCGCTGTCACTGACCACCTTCGGCACGGTCACCGGCACACCGGTGTTCGGATCAAGTTCATCGGCAGACAGGATCGTCCAGCGCTGAATCAGGCCGTTGGCCAGAAAATCCTTGGTGATTTTCTCGGCAACCGCTTTATCCTGAAGGCCGGTCAGCAGATATTGGGTCGAGGTGTAAACGCCTTCGCCGGCCCGAAAAGGCCGGCCGGTGATGTACTGAATCGCTTCCTTGGCGGTCCGACCGGTGTTGTCGGTCACGCCGGGGCGAAAGCCGACCTCGATCAGCATGTCGAACCCGCTGGCCAGCGGGCGATTGATCGCTACCTGCTGAATGACCGGATCGGAAAACGGCCCATAGGCGGCCTTTTCGATTTCGCTGTCGCTCAAATCGGCGTCAACCGTATAGACATCGAGAGTCCGGACCGACTGCAGCTGGTAGCCGAGATTCTCTTTGATCTCTCGACGGACCCGCTCGCCACGAGCGTCCCTTACTCCATCCTTACGTCCTACGACAATTCTCCAGGCCATTCGTTACTCCGCGTTATTTTTAGATGCGAGACGAGTCTGCAAACATACAGGAGCAGGAATCACTCCCTGCCCCCTGACAGACAATCTTTGGAATTGGTGACTATAGCAGAGCTCCGACAAAACATGAACTCGCTTGATGTTGCTGACCGACAATTATTTTCGGTCGACAGTCATGCTCGGCCAAAGTCTGGTTGAAATGTTCCGCAACCAGCTGAGGACAATTATTTTCTTCGCTCAAATGAGCGAGAAACAGCGCTTCGAGCCCCGGCCAGACGACGCTCTTCAGCAGCTCGCCGGTCTCGACATTGGAGAGATGGCCGTGTTTGCTGCGGATCCGCTGCTTCAGAGCCCAGGGGTATGGACCGTCCCGGAGCATCTGCTCGTCGTGATTGGCTTCGACAACCAGCACCCGGCACCCCTTCAGCTGCTCGGCAACCAGACGGGTCGCCATGCCGAGGTCGGTAACAAAACCGATGCGACCTTCGGTTGAATTGATGACATAGCCAACCGGATTGACCGCATCGTGAGTCGTAGAAAAACTCTCGATGGCAAGGCTCTGGCAGCTGAACTTATCGCCTGCAGAAAACAGCTGTAACTTTTCTATCTTGCCGAGCTTAGGTAACGCCGCGTGGGTTTTATGATCGATGTGTACTGGAAGTTGAAAACGACGCGCCAGGGGGCCGATTCCACCGACATGGTCATGATGCTCGTGGGTGACCAGAATTGCGTGGAGATCTTCGCCGGACAGTCCAAGTGTCGCCAGACGTCGTTCAGTCTCAACCCCTGACAACCCTGCATCGACCAGCAGGCGAAAACCATCCGTTTCAATCAGAGTGCTGTTTCCGCGACTTCCGCTGGCCAACAAACAAACTCGCAAGGTAAAAAACTCCTTTTTCCCCCTTCGGGCGTTGCCCTTATACCGAAAATTCCGAACCGCTGCAAGAATAAAAACTCTTGTGATTTTTAAGGTTTTTTTTCCTTAAAATCGATTTGCAAACAGCAAAAATTTGTGTACTCTTACCTCCTCGTGTTTAGGCTGAAAAACCGCACACTTGATCGTAATTATCAGATCGAAAATCAACGAAGCGAATAATCCAGATCAGGACACACATTTTAAAGGAGTATCAAGATGTCGATTAAAGTTGCTATCAACGGGTTTGGCCGGATCGGTCGTAATGTCATGCGGATCGCCGCGACGACACCTGGACTTGAGGTGGTTGCGATCAACGATCTGACCGACGCGAAAACCCTGGGGCACCTGTTTAAATATGATTCAGTTCATGGCACTTTCGCCGGCGATGTTGCCGTTGATGGCGACAAACTGGTGATCAACGGTAAGCCGATCAAAATCCTTTCAGAAAGAAATCCGGCCGCCCTGCCCTGGAAAGAACTGGGCGTCGAAATCGCCATTGAAGCAACCGGCATCTTCACCGATCACGACAAAGCGGCGATGCACATCACAGCCGGGGCCAAAAGAGTCGTTATCAGCGCTCCCGGTAAAGACGCCGACATTACCGTCTGCATGGGGATCAATGAGCAGGATTACGATCCCGCAGCGCACAAGATCATCTCCAACGCCTCCTGCACTACCAACTGCCTGGCGCCGGTCGCCAAGGTGCTGATGCAGAACTTCGGCATCGTCCGCGGCATGATGACCACCATCCATGCCTACACCAATGATCAGAACATACTCGATCTGCCGCACAAGGACCTGCGCCGCGCCCGCGCTGCCGGCATGTCGATGATCCCGACCACCACCGGCGCCGCAAAAGCAGTTTCGTTGGTGTTGCCGGAGCTTAAAGGCAAGCTTGATGGTATGGCGGTCCGGGTGCCGACACCGAACGTCTCCCTGGTGGACCTGGTGGTCGAAACGGAAAAACCGACCAGCATCGCAGAGATCAACGCCGCCATGAAGGCTGCCGCCGAAGGTGAGATGAAAGGTGTTCTCGACTACTGCGAGCTGCCGCTGGTCTCCAGAGACTTCAACGGTTCGCCGGCATCCTCGACCTTCGACTCGCTGACCACCAACGTCATCGGCGGCACCATGGTCAAGGTGCTGACCTGGTATGATAACGAGTGGGGTTATTCGAACCGGGTTTTCGATCTGGTCCTCTACATCGCCAGCAAGTAACCGCTGCCAACCAAACAGGCGCCGATTCTACCTATTAAGAATCGGCGCCGTTTTATTTTTTATGGAGGAAAAATGTTCAACAAGCTGTCCATCGAAGATATCGAAGTCAACGGCAAGCGGGTTTTCTGTCGGGTCGACTTCAACGTGCCGATTGACGATAACGGTGAAATCGGCGACGACACCCGGATCCGCGCGGCTCTGCCGACCATCCAGTATCTGCTCAAACAAGGCGCCCGGCTGATTCTTGCCTCGCATCTTGGTCGCCCCAAGGGTAAGCCTGATAATGCTTTCAGCCTCAGTCCGGTCGCAACGCATCTGAGCAAGCTTCTCGATCAGCAGGTCATCATGGCCCCTGATTGCGTCGGCGAGAACATCGAACTGCTGGCCAAACAACTGGCGAACGGCAGTGTCATGCTGCTGGAGAATGTCCGCTTTCACAAAGGCGAAACCGACAACGATCCAGAGTTCGCCGCAAAACTGGCCAAGCTGGCCGACATCTATGTCAACGATGCCTTCGGCACCGCCCACCGAGCCCACGCTTCGACCGAAGGGGTCGCTAAACTTCTGCAACCGGCGGTTTCCGGCTACCTGATGGAAAAAGAACTCAGATATCTCGGCGGCGCGCTGGCTGATCCACTGCGCCCCTTCGTCGCCATCATCGGCGGCGCCAAGGTCAGCGACAAGATCACCGTCATCGAAAACCTGCTCGGCAAAGTCGACGCCATCCTGATCGGCGGCGGCATGGCCTATACCTTCCTCAAGGCCCAGGGGTACGAAATCGGCACCTCGCTGGTCGAAGAAGACCGCCTGTCATTGGCGAAAGAGTTGCTCAGTGCCGCCGCAGCCAAGGGCGTTGCCTTTATGCTGCCGGTCGACCACCTGGTAACTAGCAAATTTTCTGCCGACAGCCCGGCCGAGACCTGCGGCAACGACAACTTCCCCACCGACAAAATGGGGCTGGATATCGGTCCGGAGTCGGTCAAGCTTTACGCGCAGAAAGTCGCGACCGCGAAAACCGTCGTCTGGAACGGCCCGATGGGCGTCTTCGAATTTGAAGCCTACTCCAGAGGCACCTTCGCTATCGCCGAAACCCTGGCGGCGACCGATTGCCTGTCGATCATCGGCGGCGGCGACTCGGTCGCGGCGGTCAACAAATCGAACCTGCAGGATAAGATGACCCACATTTCGACCGGCGGTGGCGCCTCGCTGGAATTTCTGGAAGGCAAAGAACTGCCCGGCGTTGTCGCCTTAACTGATAAGTAACGGGAGGGATAAATGCGAAAGCCAATGATCGCCGGCAACTGGAAGCTGCACAAAACTCTGGCTGAAAGTGCCGAACTGGCCGGCAGCCTGACCAGTTGTCTGAAAAATTTCACTGAGGTCGATATCGTTATTGCTCCGGTTTTCACCGCATTGAGCAGCGTTGCCAAAGTGATTCAGGGCTCGGCAGTGAAACTTGCGGCGCAGAACTGCTACCCGGAGGAGACCGGCGCCTTTACCGGCGAAGTTTCGCCGCTGCTGCTCAAAGATGCCGGCTGTGAATACGTGATCATCGGACACTCCGAGCGACGTCAGTTGCTGGGTGAAACCGATCACTTCATCAATCAGAAATTGATCAAAGTGCTTGAGGCAGGAATGAAACCGATCCTCTGCATCGGCGAAACCCTGCAGGAGCGTGAATCCGACCAGATGCTCGAAGTGCTCAGCACCCAGGTCAAAGGCGGACTGGCCAATCTCTCCGCGACTCACATGGCCGAGGTTGTCATCGCCTACGAACCGGTCTGGGCAATCGGCACCGGCAAAACCGCCACCGATGAGCAGGCCCAGGAGGCCCACTCTTTTATCCGTGGTCTGCTGCTCGGGCTCTTCACCCTTGAAGTTTCCGAAGCAACGCGGATTCTTTACGGCGGCAGCGTCAAACCGAGCAATATCGATGGTCTGATGGCGATGGACGATATCGACGGCGCGCTGGTTGGTGGCGCCAGTTTGAAAGCGGAGGATTTTATCCGCCTGGTCAGGTTTGAAAAGAAGTAACCACACAAAAGACGCGGCGCCAAATAAACATCGGGCGCCGCGTCAACTGCTAATATTGCACATCTTTTTCCGCTACTGTTCACTCCCGCCGATCAACCCGAGCAGCTCTGCAGTTTTTTCTTGCATCAGCATCTGATCACCCCGCGATTCGACATTCAACCGGATGACCGGTTCGGTATTCGACATACGCAGATTAAACCGCCACTGGCTGAATTCAAGCGACAGACCGTCGGTAAAATCGACCGCTTCGGCTGTCGACGCATAGCGAGCTTTTATTGCCGCAATAACCTGGTCCGGATCTTCAACCCGCCGGTTGATCTCACCGCTGGCCGGATATTTATCAATCCGTTGCGCAACCAGCGCCGATAACGACTTGCCGGACAGACTCAGCAACTGAACCACCAGCAACCAGGGGATCATGCCGCTGTCGCAATAGGCAAAATCACGGAAATAGTGATGAGCGCTCATCTCGCCGCCGTAAATAGCATCTTCAGCGCGCATCCGTTCCTTGATGAAGGCATGGCCCGTTTTGCTCAGCACCGGAATGCCGCCGGCGCTCTGAACCATATCGATGGTATTCCAGGTCAGGCGCGGATCATGGATGATGCGACTGCCTGGGTGCTGCTGCAGCAACATCTCGCTTAACAAACCAACCAGGTAATAGCCTTCGATGAAGCTGCCCTGCTCATCGAAGAAGAAACAGCGATCAAAATCACCATCCCAGGCAATCCCCAAGTCAGCGCTATTCTGGATAACCGCATCTCGCGTGATCGAACGATTTTCCGGCAGCAGCGGATTTGGAATACCGTTCGGAAAGTTACCGTCCGGTTCGTGACAGATCTTAATGAACTGCACCGGCAGCCGTTTTTCCAGCAGGTCGATCACCGGGCCAGCACAACCGTTACCGGCGTTGACAACGATTTTCAGTGGTTTCAACGCGGCCGGATCGATATAGGTCAACAGATGCTCGATATATTCTGCCTTGAACGAGCTGACCGTCACTTGCCCTTTGGTTTTCCCCGGTTGAAAATCCCCCCGTTCAGCCAGTTCACGGATTTTCTCCAGCCCGGTATCACCGCTGATCGGCCGGGAACCGGCACGAACCAGCTTCATGCCGTTGTAATCGATCGGGTTATGACTGGCGGTGACCATGATACCGCCATCCACCTGCTGACTGAAGGTCGCGTGATAGATCTCTTCGGTGCCGCACAAACCGATGTCGATCACGTCGCAACCACCATCGCAAAGTCCGCGCGACAGGGCCGCAGTCAGTTCTGCGCTTGACAGCCGGATATCGCGACCGACAACCACCTGCCGTGGCTGCAGAAATTCGGCATAGGCGCGTCCGATCCGCCAGGCAATCTCTTCATTGAGCTGGTCCGGCAGACGCCCTCGGATGTCATAAGCCTTAAAACAGCTGAGCATCAGACCGTCCCCTTCTGATCAGCATTGCGACCATAGATATCTTCAAAACGAACAATATCGTCTTCACCCAGATAACTGCCAGACTGAACCTCGATCATTTCTAACGGAATCCGCCCCGGATTCTCCAGCCGGTGCAGCTCACCAAGCGGGATATAGGTGGATTGATTTTCCGTCAGTTGCAGCACTTCAGCACCGCGTGTCACCTTCGCCGTCCCTTTGACAACGATCCAATGCTCGGCGCGATGATGATGCTTCTGCAGCGAAAGACTGGCACCCGGATTGACGGTGATGCGCTTGACCTGAAAACGCTCACCGACATCAATCCCCTCATAGGCGCCCCAGGGGCGATTGACGCGCCGATGCAGCAACGCTTCGGTGCGCTCCTGCTGTTTGAGCTGCTGAACGATCCCTTTGACATCCTGCACCCGTTCACGATGCGCAACCAGCACCGCGTCGGCGGTTTCAACGACGACCAGATCGGTCACGCCGACTGCCGCAATCAATCGCTTGCTGGCGTGCAGGTAGCAGTTTTCGGCCCCCTGGGTCAGGACATCGCCGACCAGTACGTTCCCCTCGGCGTTTTTGCCGTGAACGTCCCAGAGCGCCGACCAGGCACCGACATCATTCCAACCGGCGGATAACGGTAACACAACCGCGTCGAGAGTTTTCTCCATCACCGCGTAATCGATGGAATCGGCTGGACAGGCGGCAAACAGAATTTCATCAAGCCGATGAAAATCAAGATCTGTGTCAATTGATGAAAAAGCGCTTGGGCAGGCGGCGGCAATGTCGGGACGATGCCGCTCAAGTTCAGCCAGATACTTGCTGGCGCGGAACATGAACATGCCGCTGTTCCAGTAATAGTTGCCCGAAGCAACATACCGCTCAGCGGTGGCAAGATCAGGCTTCTCAACAAACTCGGCAACCGGGCTGGCCTGTGAGTCAGCGTCCAGAATCTCAGCGGCGGCCTTGATATAGCCGTAACCGGTCTCCGGAGCATCTGGAACAATCCCGAAGGTGACCAGCTTCCCCTGTTCGGCAAGTTTAACAGCGCCAGCGACCACCTGTTGAAAGGCCGCAACATCACTGATCAGGTGATCCGCCGGCAGAACCAGCAGGATGGCATTTTCATCAGTCTGTAACGCCTGCAGCGCCGCCAATGCCACGGCCGGGGCAGTATTGCGCCCGCATGGCTCGAGGATGATCGCCCCCGGGGTAACCTTGAGCTGACGCAGTTGTTCAGCGACCATGAACCGATGTGCATCATTACAGACAATCAACGGAGCGGCGATTGAATCGAGACCAGCCAATCGAATGACGGTTTCCTGCAACATGGTTTTGTCGCTGGTCAAAGGCAATAACTGTTTTGGATAAAGCTCACGCGAAAGTGGCCAAAGCCGCGATCCGGCACCACCAGATAAAATGACAGGTATAACCACTCTCCCACTCCTTTAGCTTTGTTGCTGTTGTTAGAGTTATTCTTATAAATTTCAGCAGCCACCATACTAAATTCAGGCGCTAAACTAAATGAAAAAGGGGTTCCGGATAAACCGGAACCCCTGCGAATTCTTGAACTGATACGTGAGATGGTTATTTAAGAGTCCCCTGAATTCCAACATTTATCGTTTCAAAGGGAACATCCACACCGCTTTCCTTAACTGCCTGCCGGGCCAGCGCGATTAACCCTGAGCAACAGGGGACTTCCATGTGGGCGACGATCAGTTTTTTGATATCGCTCTGTTGCAGCATGGTCACCAGCTTCGCTACATAGGGTTCCGTGTTGTCGAGTTTCGGACAGGCGATCAGCAGAGCTTTGTCCTTGAGCATGTCTTTATGGAAATCAGCGTAGGCAAAGGGAACGCAATCCGCCGCCAGCAGAACCTCTTTGCCCTGCAGAAAAGGCGCAGTCGGTGGTACCAGATGCAACTGGACCGGCCACTGGCGCAACTCCGAAGGGCGCTGTCCGGCTTGCTCTGCAGCATCTGTCGCCTGGTTGTCGAAATTCACCACCCGCGCAGAAGGGCATCCCCCCTGCGGCGCAGCGAAACTTTGGACCTGGGCGGAGGGGCAACCGCCGCTGACCGGAACCGGATGGCTGTGCGGCAACGGATCACGGCCGATCTCCTCCAGGCGCTTCTCTACCGCGACCTCGTCAAATTCATCCGCTTCACGCTTTTCTATGGTAATCGCACCTTGCGGGCAGTCGCCCAGGCAGGCACCGAGACCGTCACAGAGATTATCGGCCACCAGTTTTGCCTTACCGTCGATCATCTGGATCGCACCCTCGGCACAGGACGGCACGCAAAGTCCACAACCGTTGCACTTGTCTTCATCAATTCTGACCATTTCCCGAATCGCCATCTGCTGCTCCTTTATGTGTAAAAGATTCTGTATTGCTGTTTGATGTCCAGAGAATAACCGTTAACGCTCAGCCGATCCTTGATCCCGATCAAAACTGGCGGTTTTCTAAAAAAGATAGTGCCAGAGCAGATCAAGCCGGCCTCGGCGAATGAGTCGCTTGCCGGAAAAGCGCATAATTTCCCGCACCTTCTCCCGATGTCCGGGACGATAGCAGTGCAGTGTACAATGCTTGCAGATCGGCTTTTCTTCCAGCGGGCATTTCAAGCGACGATCGATGGCGTAGAGGAGAAAATCCTGACAATCATCACAGCACTGCAAGTGCACCAGATTCTCAAGCGAAGGCGGCAGACCGGTGAGCGGTTTCTGTCTGCCTGGATGTTGTGCTTTGCAGTAGACCGAGGTGAAGAGTGCAAGAATCTTCAGATCCTTACGCTCTTTTCGTGTCATGCCCAGGTTTGTGGTCGATGTCTTTTTCATCTGGCGATTGTAGTGCAGGCAGCCCAGAACTCCTTGATCAGAGTCAAGGATGCAGAATATTGTTACGCAGCTGATAGTATTCGCGCTGACTGATCTCTTCACGGCTGCGCTGCTGACGGATCCTCTGCAACTTCACCTTTTCCAGCTCAGAATACTGAATCGTCTCCGGCAGCGGATACCCCTCCAGCAGATACAACTTCCGTTCGCTGGCAACAAACAGACGGCTGCCAGCGGCACTGAATTGTCCTTTTGCTGCAGCAGGGAGCTTAACAAGCAGATCGTCACCTGAGACCAACTGTCCATCGATGAGAAACAGGTCTCTGCCGGTTGCGACCTGCAGGGCGTGACCGCTGCTCGACCAGCGCGAAGAGACTGCATGCGTCCAAGGGTTGAGTAAAACCACCTCAGCCGACTGCGGCAGGAGAATCTGTTCAGCATCGGCTGCGAACAGCGCTTCAAGCTGACGATTATCAGTGACCGCAAGCACCTGCTCGCTGCCGGTCTGCAGATTATACAGAACCTGCTCAACCCGGCCATCCCGATCCGGTGGATCGAGATAGCGGTTGTAAATCAGTTCATCCTTTAATGGCGAAAGGTCGAAACGATGCACAACCCGCGGCGCAAAGAAACTCTCGTCAACAACCGGTTTCGCATAGGAATACCGGTAAAGCGTTCTGCGTTCAACGTCCCGGCTGCCATCCCAGGTCAGCAGCTGGGCCTGCACGTTCACTGCCGCTTCGTCCTCTTCAAGCGTCTGTCCCATGACTAGCAGGCTGCCATCAGCCAGCCAGGCTAAATCGGTCACCTGCTCATCGACAAACACCTGCCGTCGCGTCTCTGCCGCAGTCGTCAGCTGCACCAGCCGGGTCTGCTCACCCTCACGCACTGCGGCAACCAGCTGGCGGCCATCCGCGGACCAGAGAATTGCATCCGGATCATCAAACAACAACCGCTGACGATAACCGTCAGACAGCCGCAATAACTGCAGACCATCATTGACGTAGACAAGCGTATTGCCATCGGGATGAACGGCAAAAATCTGTGCTGAAGACAACTCCGCCAGGACAGGTTTTTCGGCAAGGGTTGCTGATTTTACGAGGACCTGAGAGCAGCCGGAGCAGAACAACAAAAGGAACAATACACAGAGAGATCTTTTCAGATACACACTTAGGCTCCTGAAGTTAAAGTTCTTTATAGCTGTCGGCCAAATCAAGTAAACGGTCGGTGTCAAGAATTTCAATGTTCTTCCCCTGAACCTGAATGATCCCTTCGTCGGACAGCTTACGCAAGGTGCGCGAAAGGGTTTCACTGACCGTACCCAGGTTTGACGCCAGCTGGCTTTTGGAAATCGGCAGCACCAGATGCACCTGCTGATCCCCACCCAGATCCGACAGGTAGCGCGCCAGCCGCGCCGGTACGTCTCGGAAGGTCAGGTCTTCTATTTGCGTTGTAAACTGACGGAGAAAACGGGCCAGGCCGCCGATCATATTGATCGAGATCTGCGAATGCTGATGCAACAGATTTAGAAAATCGGTTTTTGGAAAAAACAGCAGGTTCGATTTTTCCAGGGTTTCGGCGCAGGCCGGATAGCAGCCGTCGGCAAAGATTGCCGCATCAGCGAAGGTGTTGCCCGGCTGAATGACATGCAGAATCCGCTCTTTGCCATCCGGCGAAAGCTTGTAGATTTTTACCTTGCCACTGGCGACAACATAAAAACCGGTGGCTTTTTCACCCTGCTGAAAAAGAACAGTACCGCGCAGATGTTCACGCGAACGACAGATGCTGGCCAATAAAGCGAGATCCCCGTCAGTTACGCCCGAGAACAAATGACATTGTTTAATTATTTCAGCAGGATTCACAGTTTTCCCCATAAAGAGTTTGAAACATGCAGGCACGCTGGTCAGCTGCTGTGCAACCCGTATTTTTTCAACAGATCGTAGAAGGTCGGTCTGCTGACAGCCAGTTTTTCAGCTGCTTTCTGCACATTTCCCTGAAACTGTTCAAGGGCCTGCTGCACCAATTGCTGCTCCAACTGCTGACGAGCCTCTTTCAAGGTTAATCCGGAAAAATGCAAATCGACTTGCGGCTCTGTGTTCTGGCTCTCAGGCTCAGAAAATTCCGACAGCTCACGTTCGACAAAACCAAGGTCCCAAGGTTCGATGATCGGCGTTTCCGCCATCACAATGGCGCGCTTGATCTTGTTTTCAAGTTCGCGCACGTTGCCCGGCCACTGATACTCCTTAATCCACTTCAGAGAAGCGGCGCTGAAGCCGCGTGCTTTGATGCTGAACTCATGACTGAAGCGGTGCAGAAAGACATTCGCCAGCAACTCCAGATCATCACCCCGCTCACGCAGTGGCGGTAACTCAATGGTAATTACCCCGAGCCGATAATAGAGATCTTCACGGAAGGTACCGGTTTTCATCGCATCCTTGATATCGATATTGGTGGCTGCAATGATCCGGGTATCAACAGCAATATTTTCGCGACCGCCAACCCGCTGCAGCATTTTATCCTGCAGAAAGCGCAACATCTTGACCTGCAGCAAAGCGGGCATTTCTCCAATTTCATCGAGGAAAAGCGTGCCCTGATCGGCAAATTCAACTTTACCCTGAACGCGGGCCTGGGCACCGGTAAAAGAGCCTTTTTCGTGGCCGAAGAGTTCAGATTCGAGAAGATTTTCGGGAATAGCGCCACAGTTGATGGCGATAAAGTTGCCACCTTTACGAATACCGCGCTGATGAATCGCCTGCGCGACGATCTCTTTGCCGGTGCCGCTCTCCCCCAGGATCAAAATCGGCACGTCGATCGACGCAACCTTTTTAATCGTGGCAAAGACTTTCTGCATCTGCGGGCACTGACCGAAAATACCACTGTAACCACCATTCTCTTTCTGCGCGGCCGACTGCAGCTGGCGATTCTCCTCTTCCAGACCAGCAAGATGAAAAGCACGGTTGAGGATGATCTTCAGTTCACCCAGGTCGATCGGCTTGTGGTAAAAATCGTACGCCCCCATATCGACTGCAAGCAGAGCGTTTTTGTGATCTTCATTGCCGGAAAGAACGATCACTTTACAATCGGGCCGCTGCTGCAGGATGGCATGCAGACAGCGCAAGCCTTCAGAGGCCCCGTCAACATCGGGTGGCAGTCCAAGGTCAAGGGTAACAACCTTGGGTTCGTGCTGTTCGAACAGCTTCAGCGCCTCGTCAACACTCTCTGCCAGCAGAATCCGATAGTCCTTGCCCAGCCCCCACTTCAGCTGTTTTCTTATTTCTGGACTGTCATCAACAATCAGAAGTTTTTCCAAAATATCCTCCGGAAGGTAGCAACCTCGCAAATAAGCAGGAGATTAAGCAGGTTATTTCTAATCTCCAGCGCTGGATGGCGCCAGCGGCAACTGAAGCAGAAAAGTGCTCCCTTCCCCTTCGCGACTGACAGCCTGGATACGACCATTATGCGATTCTGCAATCAGCTTGCACTGGTAAAGACCGATGCCGAAACCGTGCTTTTTGGTGGTCTCAAATGGCTTAAAAAGATGTTTTTCTATAAACTCCGCGCTCATGCCACAGCCGAAATCCCGAACCTGAACAAAAGCCATCCCCTCTTGTACACCAAAATCGACTTGAACGGCAGCATCGTCACTTGTCGCTTCGACCGCATTGATCAGCAGATTCAGAATGACTTTGTAGATTTCTTCTTCGTCGGCATCGATCTGCACGCTGCACCCGGACGCGATTATCTGGCCACCGGCGGTCTCAATGGCATCATCAACAACTTTTTTCAGATCGACAGGAGCCACCAGCAGTTGCGGCTTTTCTTTGATGTTTTTCAAACGTGAAATCAATTTTTTCATATTGGTGACAGTACTGTCGATCGTTTCCAGCATGTCCTGCTGAAACTCCGGATCGTCAATATAGTCTTTTGCATTATCGAGCAGCAGCGATAAGCCGGAAACCTGATTCTTCAGATCATGCAGCACGAAGGTCGAAACCTTGCCGATGGCTGCGAGTTCACGCGAAATCGAGAGCTGCTCCGACAGTCGCATGCCCTGTATTGCAGCAATCGACTGTCTGGCCAGCAGACGGATCAGATCGTAATCTTCATAGGTATAGACTTCAGATTCATTGATCTGCCGGGTGAGAAGAATAAAGCCGGTCAGCTCGTTATCGAAAAACAGCGGAACAGCAAAGGATGCACCTGAAACCGCCAGCGAGGCAGAAAATCCGTCATTTGTCTCTTCGGCAAATTGCTGCAGGTCGAGAATCCAGTCTTTTTCTGCAAGGCGGACAATGATCGGGTCCGTCGGCTTCAGACTCCGCCAGTCGCGACGATATTCAAAATGAGCACTGTTGACAAATTCCTGCCGGTCATTCTCGTACAGGTAGATTGCGCCCCCCCGACAGGCGAAAGTTTCACAGTAAAAGACCAGTATTGTCTGCTGAAGTTCGGCCAGTGATTCGGTACCGGACAGCTTGGTCGTGAAATCCATCCATTGCTGCCGGTAATCGTATTTATTCTGATAAAAATTCTTGTGCAGATGGACTTTAATTTTACGCCGCAGGGTTTCCGACATAAACAGTACAGCGACCAGCACCGCACTGACGATCGCCACCATCAGCAACAACGTCCGCTGGGTCGGCACATCAAGGTAGCGCATCCCCTCACCCAGCAGGCCGAGACCGATCAGGTAGACACCAACAACCAACAGAATCAGCGAACGATAGGCAGCACCACGAGAGATGATAATTCGTTCGCCATGCCGCCGAAAAAAACGGGAGTAGAAAATCAGACCAACCGCGATCAACATGGCGAAGCTGCGCGCGTCCAGCATCGACATATCGAGCGAACGATAGAGCAGACTCTGACTGTAATAAACCACCGCCAGCCCGAGCAACACGCAGATACCGATAATCTCGTACTTAACCCGCCAGCGTTCCAACTGTGACAGTGCCGAAAAGGTCCGCTCCAACTGCACCATCGCCAGCACGAGAAAACTCATCAACAGCAGATAAAAAAGAAAACCCAGGTTGGTAAGAAACAATAAGGATTCTTCACCAAAATCTGGGGCAAAATATAAAGCTTCAGGGTTCTGCATCAGACCGGCGACAAACAACAGCAACGCCAGTGGCAACAGGATTCTCGAAGTTATCGAGATTCTTCTGAAACTGCTCTCGCGGCAGAAAAAAGCCGAGTAGAGCAGAGCACTCAGCGGCAGCGCCGCTTCCAACATCTGAACATAGGATTTGAGCTGAAATTGATGCGGATTGGCCAGGATGTAGGCATCAAGCCCACACAGCAGCGCAGAGAGAAACAATAGCAGAAACAACAACACAGCCTGGGTGCGCGAGCGAAACAGAAGAAATACGCTGCCGAAAAGCGTGGTTGCAACGGAAACTATCGCGAGGACGGCAGAGGTCATAACTCTTACTGAGGCAAGGTGTGACGAATTGCCGGATAAAATTCACGGATGAACTGCTCACCGGTCTGGACAGCCTGATCTTCACTGTCGGTAGCGTTTAAGGCCAGTCGGATAAACGCTGACTCGCGCCGGTTGGCCAGCACTGAATTCTTGA
>DATCYW010000017.1:0-74166 GCA_036526255.1 Malonomonas sp.
GTCCTATTTCTCAAAAGCGGGACTGTTCAGTTACATGGATCAGTTTCATCGTTTTCAACACACTTCGTGAACCGCCGTGTACGGAACCGTACGCACGGTGGTGTGGGAGGACGGCGGGAGTAATCCCGCCTCCTACCCGATTCAGCTGTCGGTCTTTTTCCCCGCATCCATAAACGGCTTGATCAGGTCGATCGGCATCGGGAAGAGGATGGTTGAATTTTTTTCGGCGGCGATTTCGGTCATCGTCTGCAAAAAGCGCAACTGCAGCGCGCCCGGTTCGGCGGAAATCTGCTTGGCGGCTTTGGCCAGGGTTGCGGAGGCCTGATGTTCCCCTTCGGCGTGGATGACTTTGGCCCGCCGCTCGCGCTCGGCTTCAGCCTGCCGGGCCATCGCCCGCTGCATCTCTACCGGCAGGTCGACGTGTTTGATCTCGACGTTGGAGATTTTTACCCCCCAGGGGTCGGTCTGCCGGTCGAGCAGTTCCTGCAGGTTCTGGTTGATCTTGTCCCGTTTTGACAGCAGGTCGTCCAGCTCGACTTGCCCCAGCACGCTGCGCAGCGAGGTCTGGGCCAGTTGGCTGGTGGCGTAGAGATAATCCTGCACTTCGATCAGCGCCTTGTTCGGATGCACGACGCGGAAGTAGAGCACCGCGTTGACCTTGAGCGAGACGTTGTCCTTGGTGATGACGTCCTGCGGCGGAACGTCCATCGCCACGGTGCGCATACTGACCTTGACCAGCTGGTCGATGACCGGAATGATGAATTTCAGCCCCGGCCCCTTGACGCCGGAGAACCTGCCGAGGCGAAACACCACGCCGCGCTCATACTCCAGCAGAATGCGGACCGCCGAGCCGATAATGACCAGCACAAACGCCAGCGCGACCAGCCAGAAAAAGTTGATTCCAAGTCCGAACATAGCTACTCCTCCAATTTCGTAGGGGCTGTTGTCGAGGGGGATTTTCTTTTCACTTCCAGTTCCAGACCATCAAGCAGTGCAACCACGACCACTTCTTCGCCGGCAGCGATCCTTTCGCTGCAGCGCGCCCGCCAATATTCGCCATGGACAAACACCTGCCCTGTGCCGGAGATATCTTCCAGTGCCCGCCCGCATTCGCCGATCATCCCCTCCTGTCCGCTGGCGACCGGGCGGCGCTGGGTGCGGATCACCATCCAGGTGGCCAGCAGAAAAAATCCGGCGCTGACGACGACCGTCGCAGCGATAACCGCCCGCGAAATCTGCAGGTAGGGTTCGCTGCTGTCGATCAGCATCAGCGAACCGAACGCCATGGCAATGATACCGCCGATGCTCAGCATGCCGTAAGAGGCGACTTTGACTTCGAGCACAAACAGCACGAACGCTAGCAGGATCAGCAGCACGCCGACATAATTGACCGGCAGGGTCGACAGGGCAAAGAAGGCGAGCAGGATGGCGATGGCGCCGATCACGCCGGGCAGAATGACACCCGGTTGGGAGATCTCGAAGAAGATGCCGAGAATGCCGAGCATCATCAGCAGATAGGCGACATTCGGATTGCCGAGGGCGCTCAGGATCTGTTGTCGCCAGTTCATCTCGACCTTTTTGAGCTGTGCGCCTGGTGCGCTGAAGGTGATTTTCTGCCCCTGGCGCAGAAAGGTGAGTCCTTCAATCTGTTGCAGCAGGTCGGTCGGGGTGTCGGCGATAAAGTCGATCACCAGCAGCTCCAGCGCCTCTTCTGCGGAGGTGGAAATACTTTCGCGGACCGCTTTTTCCGCCCAGTCCTGATTGCGCCCGCGCTGCTGGGCCAGGCTGCGGGCATAGGCCGCGGCGTCATTTTCGACTTTAGCCATCATGGTGCTGTCCGGCTGGCCGCCGGCGCCGATTGCGACCGGGTGAGCGGCGCCGATATTGGTCCCCGGGGCCATGGCGGCAAAGTCGGCTGCCAGAGTGATGATGGCTCCTGCCGAGGCCGCACGCGCTCCCTGTGGGGCGACATGGACAATCACCGGGATGTCCGAGTTCAGCACGGCCTGAATGATGTCACGCATCGAAGTGTCGAGGCCGCCAGGGGTGTTCAGCTGGATCAGTATCGCCGCATCCTGATGCTGGTTGGCCAGAGTGATCTGCTCAGTTGTAAAGCTTGCTATCACCGGGTTGATGGTTGCGTCGATGGTTAAATGGCGAACGATCGGCGCAGTCTGACCGGCGGCGTCAGTCGCGCTCAGACCGCCGAGAGGAAGTACCAGCAGCAGTGCCATCAGCAGTATTTTCATCTTTCAAGCTTAGCGCCCGACGACAGGCTGTCAATCTGCTAAGCTTCTGTTCTCTGGTGAAAAAAGTGCTTGCTTTGCTAAAGATTTCTTGCTTTGTGCTCGCGAAGTGCATAGACTGGCAAATTCTTTTAAATCTGGGTGCCGGAATGCTCTGTGCACCCTCTTTCTGTGTTTACTCCCGGGAGAAGGTCATGGGTCTTAAAGATCAGCTCACCAACGATATGAAAGAGGCGATGAAAGCCAAGCAGACGGAGCGTCTCAGCACCATCCGCCAGCTGCGCAGCGCCATTAAAAATAAAGAGATCGATCTGAAGCAAGAGCTGGATGACGATGCCGTGGTCGGCGTCATCGGCACACTGGTCAAGCAGCGCCGCGAGTCGGCGCAGATGTACCGCGACAACGACCGTCCCGAGCTGGCCGATAAGGAAGAGGCGGAGCTGGCCGTGCTGCTCGATTATCTGCCGACGCAGTTGAGTGAAGACGAGCTGCGCGAAATTGTCGCTGCCGTTATCGCCGAAGCCGGCGTCAGCTCGCTGAAAGACTTGGGCAAGGTGATGCCGCAGGTGATCGCCAGAACCAAGGGGAAGGCAGACGGAAAGCTGGTGAGCCAGTTGGTGCGTGAGCAACTGGCCGGTTAAGGTCATTTGCGGAGCGAAGCGTGAGTCTGGTCGATATCGCCATTTTGGTGCTGCTCGGTTTTTTTCTGCTTAAAGGAATTATCCGGGGGCTGTTGAGAGAAGTCTGTTCGCTGCTTGGACTGGTGCTAGGCGGCGTCTTTGCGTTCAGTTTTCATCTGCCGCTGGCGCAGCACCTGCAGGATTCATTCAATCTGCCGGCGCAGCTTTGTGTCTGGGGATCGTTTCTGGCGATCTTTCTGCTGGTGGTGCTTATTTTTGCCGTGCTCGGGTTTGTGTTGCACCGCTTCGTCAAGCTGGTCTTTCTCGGTGGTTTCAACCGCCTGAGCGGTGCTTTGTTCGGACTGGTGCAGGGCGTGGTGTTGATTTCGATGATCGTCCTGACGCTTAATTCGTCGGTGGTGCCGAAGTCGGCGCACAAGCTGGTGCGCGAATCAGAGCTGGCGCCGCCCTTTGTCAATCTTGGCCAGGCGATTTTCAACGGTAGCCGGGATCTGATCGGGCGCTGAGCAATGATCTGCAGCGAAACCGCACTGGAGCGACTTGAATATCCGCGCTTGCGTCAGTTGCTGGCCGGACAGACTCAGTCAGAGCCCGGACGGATGCTGGCTGAGCAGCTGCAACCGCTGGTCGCTGCGGCAGAAATTGAAATCGCGCTGGATGAAGTGGATGAAGCTGTCCGTCTGCTGCTTGATGGTTCGTCGCCAGCTCTCGGCGGTTGTGCCGACCTGAGCAGGACTCTCGCGCAGTCGCAAGCCGCGGGCAGTCTGATCGCCGCAGAAGATCTGCAGCAGATCGGTAACGCGCTGCAGGTCGCCGCTGACTGTAAGAGCTGGTTTGAGGCGGCGTCCGGTTTGCCGCTGCTGGTTAGCCTTGCGGCACAGATTGTTTCACTGGTTGAGTTGAAACGCCGCCTGCGCGACTCGATTGGCGCGCGCGGTGAGCTGCTCGACAGCGCTTCCTTTGAGTTGGGGGATATCCGCTACCAGTTGCGTCATACGCGCAGTCGGGTCAAGCAGCAGCTCGAACAGCTGCTGGCCAACGACAGTTATTCCAGCTGCTTTCAGGAGCGGCTGGTGACGGTTCGCAACGGCCGTTACGTGGTGCCGGTCAAGGCCGATTATCGCGGACAGCTCAAAGGCTTTGTGCAGGACGAGTCGGCCAGCGGCCAGACCCTCTATATAGAGCCGGCGCAGGTGCTGGACGGCAACAACCGTCTGCAGCAACTGCTGCGTGAAGAGCAGCGTGAAGAACGCCGCATCCTGCTGCAGCTGGCCGATCTGGTGCGGCGCGACAGCGCGGCTCTGCAGCTCAATCAGCGGTTGCTGGCGCGCATCGATTTGCGTTTGGCGGCCGGGCGGTTGTCGCGTCAGTACGACGGACAGCGGCCGGAGCTGGTGGCTGAACCGGCTATTGAACTGAAGCAGGCCCGTCACCCGTTGCTGATGCTCAGTGATGGCCGGATCGACCCGCACAAGGCCGTACCGATCGATATCCTGCTGCCGGCGAATTGTCAGGCGCTGGTCATCAGCGGGCCGAATACCGGCGGCAAATCGGTGGCGCTCAAGACCCTCGGTTTGCTGCTGCTGATGTTGCGCTCCGGCCTGCATCTGCCTTGTCATGCCGACAGCCGGCTGCACCTGTACCGGCGGCTGCATGTCGATATCGGCGATGCCCAGAGCATTTCCGAGAGTCTTTCGACCTTTTCCGGGCACTTGTTGCGGATCAGTGAAATTCTCAGCGACGTTGATGCGGAAACTTTGGTGCTGCTTGACGAAGCGGGGACTGGTACTGACCCCGCCGAAGGTGCGGCGCTGGCGCAGGCGGTGCTGGATCGGCTCTGTGAAAGGGGTGCAAAAACCCTGCTGACCACCCATCTTGGGCAGTTGAAACTGTTTGCACACAGTCGGGCGGGGATCGAAAATGCTGCGGTCGAATTTGACCCGCAGACCCTGGCGCCGCGCTACCGGCTGAATTACGGCATCCCCGGTGCCAGCAGTGCCATGGCGACCGCCAGGCGGCTGGGTTTGCCGGAAGCGGTTTTGACGCAGGCAGAGCAGTATCTGGGGCAGGGGGAGCAGGACAGCACCGCATTACTGGAGCGCTTGAACCGTCGTCAGCAACAGCTTGAACAGGAGCTGGAGCTGGCAAAGAGAGCTCGCTCCAAGGCTGAACAGAGTCAGCAGTTGCGCAAAAAGCAATTGCTGGAGCTGCAGACAAAAAAACGTGAAATCCTTGCTCGCGCCAGTCATCAGGCCGAGACGTTGATTGCGGATACCGAAGTACGGCTGAAAAAGTTGCGTAAACGCAATCAGGCCGCAAACAGCCCGCAGCAATCGGTGGCGGATAAGGATCAGTTGCTCGCGGCACGTGAGCAGCTACAGCCTTACAAGCCGAAGAGAAAGCAGTCGGCGGCGGTGCCGCAGCAATTGCAGGTCGGTGAGCTGGTACGGATTGCCGCGCTGGGGGTCGAGGCGCAGGTCGAAAAGCTGCAGGGGGATCAGGTGGCGTTATTGGTCGGTGGCAAGCGACTGCGGCAGCCATTGACGGCGCTTGAGCAGTTTCAGCCGCGGCGCTTTGTCACAGAGCAGAAGGCTCCGGCTCAACTACTGCGCAAGGCCGCTGCACGAGAGGCCAGTGCGCAATTAAAGCTGATCGGTCAGCGGGTTGCTGATGCGCTGCCACAGCTGGAACAGTTTATCGATGACGCCCTGCTGGCAAACTTGAAGCAGGTGGAAATTATCCACGGTTCCGGCGAGGGGATCCTGCGCCGGGTGGTGCGTGAGTTTCTGGGGCGGCAGCGAGCCGTGACGGCCTTTTACGCGGCGGCGATCGAGCAGGGGGGGGAGAACGTCACTATAGCCGAACTGGGTGAGCAATGATCGGGCAGATCGGGGAAGCGAAAATCAACGAAGTGCGGGAGCGCAGCGACATTATCGAGCTGATCTCCCAGTACGTGACGTTGAAGCGCGCCGGGGCCAATCATATGGGACTCTGCCCGTTTCACTCGGAGAAATCACCTTCGTTCAGCGTACATGCCGGACGGCAGTTTTTTCACTGTTTCGGTTGCGGAGTCGGCGGCGACGTTTTCTCTTTTCTGATGAAGATCGAAGGGCTCGCCTTTCCGGATGCGCTGAAAAGGCTGGCCGGCCGGGCCGGGATCGAACTTGAAGAGCGCCAGTTGTCACCGGAGGAAGAGCAGCGTCAGCAACAGCGCGAGCGTTTCTATCGGGTCAATGAGCTGGCCGCAGACTATTTTCATCAGCTGCTGATGGAGCAGCCGTCTGGTGAGCCGGGGCGGCAGTATTTAAAGCAGCGCGGCTACGGCCGCAAGGCCGCTGGCGAGTATCAGATCGGTTACGCACTCGACGCTTGGGAGGGGCTGGCCAAGCACTTGAAGCAGCAGGGCGTTCGTGCTGAAGACGCCCGTGAGCTGGGGCTGATCAGGCCGGGCAAAGAGGGGCGCGGCGACTACGACCTGTTTCGCGGTCGCCTGATGTTCCCAATTTATGATCTGGCCGGGCAGGTTGTTGCATTTGGTGGTCGGGTGCTGGATGACAGCAAGCCGAAATATATCAATTCACCGGAGTCGCCGATCTATCACAAGGGGCGTGTGCTGTACGGGCTTTATCAGGCCCGGCAGGCGATGCGCCAGAGTGGTGAAGTGATTCTGGTCGAGGGTTATTTTGATCAACTGGCGCTCTATCGAGCCGGCTTTCCGCAGGTGGTCGCCACCTGTGGCACGGCGATGACCGTTGATCATGCCCGGCTGTTAAAACGTTACGTACAGCGGGTGCTGCTGCTGTTCGATCAGGATCCGGCCGGCAAGCAGGCCACCTTCAAGGCGATGGCTGCCTTGCAGGAAGAGGGGATTCCGGCTTTGGTGATTGAGCTGCCGAGCGGCGACGATCCCGATTCTTTTGTCCAGCAGCAGGGTGCTGAGGCGTTTCGGCAGCGGCTGGAAAAAGCCCGTCCGGCCATGGACCTGTTCATGGAGGATGCGCTTGCCCAGGCTGCCGCAGGGATCGAAGGGAAGGTTCGGGCGGCAGAAACCATCGTTGAGCGGATCGCCGGCCTGACCAGTGCAATGCAGCAGGACCTTTATCTCAAGGACCTGTCCGGACGCAGCGGCATCGATCTGCAGTTACTCAAGCAGAAACTGGCCGGGATTGAGCGAAAAGCGTCCAGTGCGCAGAGCAGTCAGCGCTCCGAGCCGTCACGCCCCGAGTACTCCGGGCCGCCGCCGGTAGATGATGCCTACGCGCGCCTCGCTCAGCCGGTTGTTGTGCCGAAAGCACCGCCAAAAGCAGTCTGGAGCAAGGCTGAGGGGATGTTGCTTTGTCTGCTGATTCACAACAGCGAAGCTCGGCAGAAAATTGCAGTCAGTGGGGTGAGTGATTATTTTCACAGCGCGCAGGCGTTGCAGATAGCTGAGCAGTTGCTGGCAGAGCCTGAAGCTGAAACGGCCACAGAGTTAGCCGTCAGGTTGGCGCCTGATATGCTGAGTTTGCTGCAGCCGTTGTTGGCAGCAGATCCTGCGCAGTTTTCTGACGGCATCGATGAAATGCTCAGTGATTGCCGTGCAGCTTTGGCACGCGAGCAAAAAAAACGCCGTCGCGAAGAATTGCTCGGGCAGATCAGGCAGTCTGAGCAGGCTGGCGGTGCAGAGATCGACGAAGAATTACTGAATGAGTTTAAAAAACTGAAGTAGCGGTTACACTTGATGTGAATGTCGGCCCGCAGATGGTCGGCCCAGAGGAGAATACGCGAAGATGGCGAAAAAGAGCAATCCGGAAGAGCTTCAGCAACTCATCGATATGGGTAAGGAAAAAGGCTTTTTGACCTACGATGAGGTGAATGATATTTTGCCGGCCAACATGGTCTCAACCGAGCAGCTTGAGGATGTGATGAGCATGTTCGGCGAGATGGACATTGAAATCGTCGATTCGGACAGCAAGGTAACTTCATCCAAGGATGATGATGACGGTGACGACGACCGCGATGAAGGGGATGTCGAACTCGAAGCCGGTACCCTTGGTCGCACCAGTGATCCGGTACGGATGTACTTGCGCGAAATGGGCCAGGTCGCTCTGCTGACCCGCGAAGGCGAAGTGGAAATCGCCAAGCGGATCGAAGAGGGGGAAGCGCTGGTTGCCAAGGTGGTGATGCGCACCCCGATCGCCGCCCGCGAAGTGTTGACTCTGCTGGAAAAACTCTCGAAATCACAGATGAAGGTTTCTGAGATTACCCGTGAGTACGATGAAGAAGAAGGGGACGAAGCAGAAGCCAAGCAGCGTGTGCGTCTGGTTGTGCTCTACGAACAGCTGCGGGTGCTCGACGGGCAGATCAACGAGATTCAGGAGCAGCTGGTGGCTGAACCACCAGTTAAGAAACGTGAAAAACTTGATGCTGAAGAGCAGAAAATCCGCGAGCAAGTCATCGAGTTGATGCGCGAAGTTCGTTTGAAAGATTTTCAGGTCGCCAAGATCGTCGATCGGCTCAAGGATATGGGCGAGCAGGTCAAAAAAGGGCAGGCCGAGGTTGCTGCCTGCGAAGAGCAAATTGGCAAGCCTTACAGTGAGATTCGTAGCTACCTGCGTCGGATGCGCAAGAACGACGATGAGGCGCACGCTGTGGCCGATGAACTGAACGTTGCCGGCGATGTGCTGCTCTCGGTTGAGAAGCGCCTGAAGGCGGCCAAGCGTAAGTTCAAGCGGGTCAAGGAAGAGTCGGGGTTTGAACCGGTCGATCTGCTCGAATATCTCAAGGAGGTTTATAAAGGGGAGTGGCGCGCCAAGAAGGCCAAGGCCGAGCTGGTTGAAGCGAACCTGCGGCTGGTGGTGTCGATTGCCAAGAAATATACCAACCGCGGGCTGCAGTTTCTTGACCTGATTCAGGAGGGGAACATCGGCCTGATGAAGGCGGTCGATAAGTTTGAATATCGGCGCGGCTACAAATTTTCGACCTACGCCACCTGGTGGATCCGTCAGGCGATCACCCGGGCGATTGCCGATCAAGCACGGACCATCCGGATTCCTGTGCATATGATCGAGACGATCAACAAGCTGATCCGTACCAGCCGCCAGCTGGTGCAGGAACTAGGCCGTGAACCGACTCCGGAAGAGATTGCTGAGCGGATGGATCTGCCGCTGGACAAGGTCCGTCGCGTGCTGAAAATTGCCAAGGAACCGATCAGTCTGGAAACGCCGATCGGTGAGGAAGAGGATTCTTCCCTCGGTGATTTTATCGAAGACAAAGGGGTCGTTTCGCCGCTTGAAGCGGTCATCAAGAGCAATCTGACCGATCAGACCTCGCGGGTGCTGGCTTCATTGACGCCGCGTGAAGAGAAGGTGCTGCGGATGCGCTTCGGCATCGGTGAAAAGTCTGACCACACCTTAGAAGAGGTCGGCCAGGACTTTAACGTGACCAGGGAGCGGATCCGGCAGATCGAAGCCAAGGCGTTACGCAAGCTGCGTCATCCGAGCCGCGCCAAGCGACTCAAGGGTTTTGTCACCGGCGAAACCAACTGAGCAGGAAATCGCCGTAGGCGGCGGCAAAATCGCTTGACATCAAAAGCCTCGTGTCCTTACTATGTTCGCTTGCGTGAGGGCCTATAGCTCAGTTGGTTAGAGCCGCCGGCTCATAACCGGCTGGTCCCAGGTTCGAGTCCTGGTGGGCCCACCAAGATAAACCCACGGCGACCTAACAGTTGCTGTAACTCAGGCAGATGTGTTGACGGCAGATAATCGAAAGACAGCGATACCGCATCCACTGGAAGGTCATTTGGAATGCGGACACATAGCGGCAGCGACCGCTACAGGTGAAAACCAGATAAGACGAGAGTGTACCGGGGAACCGGTGCACTCTTTCTTTTTGTCGGGGGGCGCGCGTGGCAAGAGCTAAAAGCCTGCAGCTATCGGGCCTGGTAGGCCTTCTCAACAGTCTTTGCCCGCCGGGGTTGGCGGAAGATTGGGACAATGTCGGCCTGCAACTTGGTGATCCGACCGCAGAAATTACCCGCGTGCTAGTCTGTCTTGACGCTGAAGAACTCGCCATCAGCGAAGCCGAACGGCTCGGCGCACAGGCGGTCATCTCTCACCACCCGCTGCTGCATCGACCCCTCAAACGACTGACCCCCGGTGACGAAACCGGCCGCGTGATCTTTCGGGCCATCCGCAATGAGATCGCAATCCTGAGCGCACACACCAACCTAGATCGCGTCGCCGACGGCCTGAACGACTGGCTGGCGCAGCGCATCGGGCTGATCGAGTTTAAGCCGCTGGAAGCACCACAGGCGGGCAACTGCTACAAGCTGGTGGTGTTTGTCCCGCAGGGGCATGAGCTCGAGGTACTGGACGCCATTTTTGCCGCAGGTGGCGGCCAGGTTGGTGCTTACGACCGTTGCTCCTTCCGCAGCGTCGGAACCGGCAGCTTTCGTGGTAATGAGACAACCAGTCCGTTTATCGGCCAGCCGGGCGCCAGCGAGGAAACTCAGGAGTTGCGGCTGGAAACCATCGTCCCCGGCGATCTGCTGCAGAAGGTCGTTGCCCGGATGATCAAAGCGCACCCCTACGAAGAGGTTGCCTACGATCTGATTCCGCTGGCTAACCGGCGCAGCGATGTCGGTTTGGGGCGCATCGGCAGACTTGAGCAGCCGCTCAGTCTGCAGGATTTTGCCGAACAGGTGCGCCAACAGCTGCAGGTGCCGGCGTTACGAATGGTCGGCGAGCCGCAGCGACAGATCAGCAAGGTCGCAGTCTGCGGAGGCAGTGGCGCTTCCCTGATTGGCGATGCTCTGCGCCAGGGGGCCGATTGTCTGGTCACTGGCGATGTGAAATATCACGATGCCCAGCGCGCCCGCTCCGAGGGGCTGGCGTTGATCGATGCCGGGCACTTTGCAACAGAACATTTAATGGTGACAGAGCTTTCTGCCCGTTTGCAGAAAGCTGCCGATGCGCGGCAGTTACCGGTCGAGTTTATCGAGATGACAGCAGAGCAGGACCCGTTTACAACGGTCTGCTTCAGTCACAAACCCAGCCAGAAATGATGGAGGCATAACGTGCAAGACAAGATGAACCTGCTGAGGGAACTTCAGGAGATCGATCAGGAAATCAGTACTATCGAGGAAACCCGTCAGGGCTATCAGGATGAATTGGCCGTTTTTGGCAGCGATGCTGCCCGGGTGCAGGCGATGCTTGATGAGCTGAACGAGGAGTTGAGTGCTCTCCAGCAGGAGGAATCCCTGCTGCAGCAGCAGATGCTCAAGGAGCGCGACAACGTCGCCAAGGTTGAAAGCCGCCTGCCGGAGATTCAGACGCAGAAAGAGTATGTCGCAGTCCTTAAAGAGATCGACATGGCGAAAAAAGCCAACAAAGATCTGAATGAGAAACTGCAGGCAAAACAGCTGGAGATTGCTGCTCTGCAACAGGACCAGCAGGAAAAAGAGCAGGAGCTGGGTGCTCTTACCGAAAAGGCTGAAGCCCGTGGTTCCGAGCTGACTGCGCTGATGAGTGAAAGCGAAACAGTTCTGGTGAAACGCAAGGAGACTCGCGCAGCGGTTGCCAAGGATGTGCCGGGCTCGATACTGCGCCAATACCAGATGCTGTACAAGCGGCGCGGTGGCCTGGCTCTGGTGCTGGCCCGCAATGGCGCTTGTCTGGGCTGCAATATGCAGTTGCCGCCACAACAGTACAACAGCCTGTTGCGGGTTGCCGATCTGCAATCCTGCCCGCATTGCAACCGTTTGCTGTACGTCGAGCGCGAAGTTTAAAGAGAACGCTGGTCAAAGAAGGACAGGTGATCGCCGGTCCACCGGCTTCGTGCCAAGGTGGACGGGAGGAAAGTCCGGGCTCCGCAGGACAGGATGGTCCCTAACGGGGACCGGGGGTGACCCCAGGGAAAGTGCCACAGAGAGAAGACCGCCCGTCGCTGCCTTTGGTAGCAGCGGGTAAGGGTGAAAGGGTGAGGTAAGAGCTCACCAGTTCCGGCGGTGACGTTGGAAGCTCGGTAAACCCCATCCGGAGCAAGACCGAATAGGGGAACGTTTGAGGACGGTCCGTCCGAAGTTCCCGGGTCTGGTTGCTTGAGGCCGTTGGCAACAGCGGTCCTAGATGAATGATCATCGCCCCGCAGCGGGTAACTTCTGCGGGGAACAAAACCCGGCTTACGGACTTCTTTGGCCATTTTTTTCCGGCAGTACGACTTGTAGTCGTACTGCCGTATTTTTGAGAGCTATGACCCTTTTGCAGCAGAGCAGGATCGAACGCTGGCAGTCGCTTCTTCAGCAGGTTGAAGTAGCCTACCGTGCGCTTGACAAGGACGAAAAGGCTTGGATCCGCCGGCAGTTGTTACAGATCGAATCTCTGCAACTGCAGCTTGAACAGCTGTTTCTGCAAGGGGGCGGCGCCAAGGCCTGCAGCGGCTGTCAGGGGGACTGCTGCGCCAAGGGGCATAATCACCTGACCCTGGCCAACCTGCTCAGTTATCTGCAGGAGCAGCAGCGGCCACCGCTTGCGGATTTTTCCCGTACCTGCCCTTTTCTTGCCGAACAGGGCTGTCAGTTGCCGGTGGCCAGTCGCCCCTACAACTGTGTCAGCTTCGTTTGTGATATAATCGAGAACGCTTTGTCCGCTGCGGAGCAGGCCGAATTTTATCGTCTCGAAGGCTTGCTGCGCAGCTGTTATCTGGAATTCGCCGCGCGCTACCGCGGCGCCGGCATGACCGGGCTGTTGTTGCAGCAGGAGCAGTTGTCCGCCAGCGCGTTTTTAGAGAAGAAGTAGCATTTGTCGATTGTTGCCACGGTTTGATGACAGGAGCTTGTACTGACTATGAAATTGAATTTTGATCGGACCAACGGGGAGATCGACGTGCTGATTGATGACCTGATGCAGCGCGCCCAGGTGCACCACCCGGAGATGATCCGCCAGATGATTCTCGGTGCCTTGAAATCCGGTCAGGAGAATGATTACCTGGCCGATCAGAAGCTGATGCGCACGACCATGAAAGAGATGCGCTTCACCAACAAGGTGTTTGCCCCCTATCGCGGCCGTAAGAAGGTCAGTATCTTCGGTAGCGCCCGCACCCTGCCAAGCGAGCCGATTTATCAGAAGTGTGTCCGCTTTGCCAAGCTGCTGGTCGAGCACAACTACATGGTGATCACCGGCGGTGGACCGGGGATCATGCAGGCCGGTAACGAAGGCGCCGGGGCGGCCAACTCCTTTGCCGTCAATATCCAGCTGCCGTTTGAGCAAAGCACCAATCCGGTGATGAGGGACAGCGACAAGGTCGTCAACTATAAATACTTCTTCAACCGCAAGGTTGCCTTTCTCAAGGAAGCCGATGCCGTGGTGCTGTTTCCCGGTGGTTTCGGCACCCTGGACGAAGGGATGGAGGTCATGACGCTGGTGCAGACCGGCAAAAATCCACCGATCCCGCTGATCATGATCGATGACGACAACGGCGGCTACTGGGACATGTTCTTCAACTTCACCCGTGACGCGCTGCTCAAGCGTGGCCTGATCAGCGGCGAGGATTTTGCCCTGTTCACCATCACCAAAAGCCCTGAAGAAGCGGTGCAGTACATCAATGATTTCTACCGCAATTACCACTCGCTGCGCTTTGTTGATGGCAAACTGGTGATCCGGCTCAACAAGGCGTTGGATGAAGAGCAACTGCAGACTCTGAACACTGAATTCGGTGAGATTCTCGCGCCCGGCGGCAGCATGCGGCTGAGCAAGGCCTTGCCGAAGGAAGCCGACCAGCCCGACCTGCTGCACCTGCCGCGTTTGACGATGGAATTCAATCGCCGCAGCTACGGACTGCTCAAAGCGTTCATCCGCCGGATAAACTCTTTTTAAGTAAGGCCGAAAATGCCGCCGTTGCAAAAACTTCCGATCAGTGAACTGCCCGCGCTGCTGCCTGAAAATGATCTGCTGCAGATGTTGCAGCTGATCCGCCAGCTCTATCGCCTGAGTCGGCAGAGCAACTACCGCCAGCAGGTGTTTCCGCAATTACCCGAAATCGCGCGCTTTGACCCCGGTCATGACGCCCTGATGATGGGCTACGATTTTCACCTGACCGAGGCGGGGCCGCGGTTGATTGAAGTGAATACCAACGCTGGCGGCGGCTATATTGCCTGGCTGAGCGAGGCGCAGAGCCACGCAGAGTATCCGACCCGGTTGTCGCCGCGGTTGCAGCAGCGCCTGTTCGGCAGTTTTACCCAGGAATGGCACAGTTTCTCCGCCGGTCAGCGGCCGTTGCGACGGGTTGTTATCATGGATGACGACCCCAGCGACCAACCGCTCTATCCGGAAATCGTCGCTTGCCGCGACTGGTTGCTGGAGCAGGGGCTGGAGGTCGAGATTGTCACGCCTGAACAGCTGCAGGCCGATGCCACTGGCGTGACGGTTGCCGGTCAGCCGGTCGACCTGATCTACAATCGCCATTGCGACTTTTTTCTTGAAGAACCACAACTGGCCGATATCAGAATCGCCTATCTGGCCGGCAAGGTCTGCCTGTCCCCCAACCCTTTCGCCTATGGCCTGCTGGCCGACAAACGGCGGATGATCCTCTGGTCGGATGACGCTGCTTTAACGGCGCTGGGGGTAAGCGAAAAAGTGCGCCGCCTGCTGACCACTGTCGTGCCGCGCAGCCGGTTGCTGTCAGAATGTGATCCCGATCAGGTCTGGGAAGAGCGCAAGGGGTTGGTGTTCAAGCCGGTCACCCGTTTCGGCAGCCGTGGTGTGCTGATGGGCAAGGGGATCAGCCGCAAGCGTTTTGCCGAACAGGAGGCGGAAACGACGCTGGTGCAGGATCTGGTGCCTCCGTCGGTCGAAACCGCTCAGGACGGGCAGGGGTACAAGGTCGATATCCGCCTGTTTGTCTATCGGAATCATCTGCTGGGGATCGGTGCGCGTCTTTATCAGGGGCAGGTGACCAACCTGCGCACCGAAGGTGGCGGCTTCGCGCCGGTGCGTCTGGTCTGATTTCTAAACAAAAAAGCCGCCCTTTCGAGGCGGCTTTTTTTCATTCAATATCCCCAGGTCAGATTCTGCCAGACCCAGCCGGTTTTTCCTTGTGAACTGACAATTTCCAGCCACTCCCCCTGCTTGTTCAGGACGCGGAAGCTGTCCCCCTGCATTGCTTTAAAGACGATGGCATGCTCGGTACCCGGGCCGCTGCGGATATTGCAAACATCCGCGGTAATGACCAAGCTCGCCCCTGAGCCGACCAGCGAGCGATGGATGTAGCCGACCTGGCCGCGATGGTCCTTGACTTTATAATACTCCGCAGATTTTTCCAGCACTTCAAGTGGCGCGAAGCGGGGCAGTTCGGCCAGGACTTTGGTGCGGGCCACATACGGCTGGGCACGCAGTTCGGCAGGCTGATGAATGACGCTGAGCATCTCCGCCGTGACCGGTGTGGTCATCAGCAAGAACAGGGATAGAAACAAAAACCTTTTCATGTTGCCTCCTTTGATAAGAAAAACCTGCAATTCAAGCGGACACATTAGAGCAATTCAGCGGCTGACTGTCAAGCGCCCCGCAGCCTGTCAGTAATGGCCGTTCTGCGGGTTTGTGCTGCTGCTTCAGCGGCGGTCAGCCGCCGGCCTTTTTAACCTTCCAACCCAGATTCAGCAACTCCTGCAGCAACAGGTCGCGGTGGTCCCCCTGGATTTCAATCACCCCGTCCTTGATGGTGCCGCCAGTGCCACAGCGTTGTTTGAGGCTTTTGGCCAGCTGCTTCAGTTCGTCGCCCGCCAGCGGGACACCGCTGATCAGAGTCACACCTTTCCCCTTGCGCCCCTTGGTTTGACGCTGGATGCGTATCGTCCCATCCCCTTTAGGCGGGGACGCTTGTCGTTTGCAGCTGCATTTGTCGGTCGCCTGACGACATTCCGGACAGATTCTGCCCTGCTCTGATGAGTAGACCAGGCGGCTGTTGTCTTGTGGCATGTTTCCCTTCCTTTGCATGTTTTAAATGTTTTCCTGCAACAGTTCCTGGGCGGTACTGGCCATGTCAGTCGTGTAAAACTGGTAATTGTTACGCCCCAGCTGCTTGGCCTGATACATGGCACTGTCGGCGCTCTTGAGCAGCTCTTCGACACTGTGACCATCCTTCGGGTAGATGCTGATGCCGATGCTCGTGGTGATGTAAAGCGAGTTGGGGCACAGGTCGATCGACCGGGACAGCTGCTGCAGAATCTTTTTTGCCAGCGTGGTGATCTGACCAAGGTCATCGGCCTTCTCGATCATCACCATGAACTCGTCCCCGCCGAACCTGGCGATGGTGTCGCTTTGCCGGCAACAGTCGTTCAGACGCGTAGCAACCTCCTGCAGCAGTTTGTCACCGCAGCTGTGCCCGAGTGAATCATTGATGTTTTTAAACCGGTCCAGATCGAGAAAGAACAGCGCAATCTGCGTGCCGTTGCGCATGGCTTTAGCCAACGCATGTTCCAGTCGATCATTGAACAGTAGCCGGTTGGCCAGACCTGTTAGTGGATCATGATGGGCGAGAAAATTCAGCCGTTGTTGATTGTCACGCAACATCTGTTCGTTTTCTGACAGCGCTGCGTTGGCGCGATGCAGCTCCATGGTTCTTTGTCTGACCCGTTCTTCGAGGTGTTGCTTGGCATCTCTGATTTCAGCAAAGGTCAGTTGCAGCGAGCCGGCCATCGCCGCTGCGTTCTGATTCAGTTCGTTAATTTCTTTGATGCGGGTTTTCGGCCATTCCAGCGGTGCCGCTTCGTCCTGCAATTTCTCCGGCAGCCCACAGGTCAGCTGCGACAATGCACTTAAGGGGGCTGAGATTCTGCGGCTGACCCAACTGGCGAGCAGCAGGGCCGGATAAGTCAGCAGGGTCAGCAGGCAGAATATGCGGATAGCCGACCAGCGCAGCTCTTTGATAAATGGCTTGACCGGTTTTTCCACTACCAGCTGCCAGCCTAGCAGCTGGTCAATTTCGATCACCTTGAGGTAGGACGACAGCCGCCAGCGCCCGGCAATCGGCATGAACAAGCGGGTCGCATGGGGAAGACGGTGAATTGCCCCGCCGGGGATTGCTGTGATGTCGGCATTCAACCCCGGATTGAATCGGGCTCCCTGTTTATACTGAGGTTTGTTGCTGACCAGTATCCGGCCCTGGTTCAGCAGGGTCAGGTTCCAGATCCCTTGTTCGGTCTCTTTGCCACTCAAGTGTTTATTCAAGTGGTTCAGGAACTCCGTGAGATTGGTCGCTATGTCGGTAGAGGGTTCTGGCTGGCCGGTGATCGACAGGGCTTTGTCGGTCAGTTCTTGGCTGATCCTAGCTTCCATCTGGCTGATTGAGCCCTGCAGATGGCCGATTAGCATGACGACTGCCGGAACCATCAGAAAACCGAGCAGCAGGCTGAACAGCTGTTGTGAGAGTGAAAAAGATTGCTCTTCTGTTTCGTTCAGCAACCACTGGCGCAGCGGCAGCAGCTGAAACAGCAGACAGGCCAAGGTGGCGTTGGTGATGCCGTTGACAAAGTTTTTCGCCGAAATCAGCAGGCCGACCTCGGCTTCGGCTCCGAGCAGATAAAAGCTCAACGCGACCAGTGGCGCGCCAATCAAGATCCAGTAGGTTGCGACCGCCGCGATCAGGTTGTCGCGTTTGCGCCGCTGGCAGAGCCAGAGAACAAAGACCAGCTCAAAAACGTACCAGATGACCGCATAGGGGTGGCCAACAGACAGCGGCACCACCAACGCGCTGGCCACGGCAGAAACTGCGGCCCAGGTGGTACCGTAAAGACGTAATATCAGGTAAGTGAAAATGCTGGCTGGCAGGTAGATCAGCACCAGCGGGACGGTGATCGGAAACAGGTTGGAAAGGACCGCTGCGGTCAGTAGGCACAGCAGCGACAGTCTGGCACGGATTGACAAGTCTCTGAATGCAGTACTTGGGAACATATTCAGTCCGTTAGATAGAGATCAACTGTGCAATCTAGCGGAAAATGAGAAATTATTCCAGATAAGATTCTCGGCTGTTTGGGTGGAAATCTAAATAGGGCAGGCCGCTGATAGCGGATGTTGGCTTAAAGCAGCAGTTCGAGGTCAAAGGGTTTTACGAAACTGGCACTCAACGCAGATCTGTTTCAACTCGTAGAGTCCCGATTGCGGGTTATGCACCGTGGCGACAGTCAGGTGTTTTCTGCAGCTGATCTTGTAGCATTCCGCGCAGGCCTGCCCTTCGCCAAGCGTCGAGCTGTAACCGCAGATATGACAGAGCCAGGCCGAGTGTTCCTCAGACATCCGTTTGCCGTCCCCTTTTTTAGCCGGTTGCCCGCTGCAACTCTTCCAGCGTCAGAATCGCGTCGATATCCCGCCGGGCCGATTTGTTGATAATTACCGCCGCGCCCACCAGCATGGCGTGGGCCTGCGCAACAATCTCTTCAATCGCCTTGAGGGTTGACCCTTTGGCGAAGAAGTCATCGATAAACAGCACCCGCTCCTGCGCACCGAGAACCTCTTTAGACACATAGAGGGTGGTCGATTCCTGCTTGGTGAACGAATAGCTGGCCGCCGCATAGTGCTCGCCCATGGTCAGCGGCCGCTTCTTTTTCGCATAAACAAAAGAAACCCCGAGCCGTCCGGCGACCGCCTGCGCGAGCATGATGCCGCTGGTTTCAGCGGTCAATATTTTATCGATTGCCTTGGCGACGAAGCGTTCGGCGATGTCGTCGGCCAGCAGGTCGATTAACTGCGGATCGACCATGTGGTTGAGAAAGCGATCGACCGTGATGACCTCTCCGGCGATTTTTCCGTCGCGCTTGATTCTTTCCAGCAGGGTTCTGGCAGCGATGTTCATTTGCGATCCTCCCGATCGTAGGGGAGCCCGAGGCTTTCCGGCTGCTGGCTGGCGCCTTTTTGCAGCCGCATGGTCGAGATCACCAGAACGATAATGGTGAACAGGTAAGGGAGCATTTGCAGGATGTGGACGCTGACCGTAGTACCCATCGCCTGAAAGCGCAACTGCATGGCGGTTATGCCGCCAAACAGGTAAGCGCCGAGCAGGGCTTTGGGGCTTGACCAGCTGGCAAAAATGACCAGTGCCACGGCAATCCAGCCGCGCCCTGCCGACATGTTCTCGATCCACATCGGCGTCGAAGCCAGGCTTAAATAGGCGCCGCCGATGCCGACAAAGCCGGAACCGATGGTCACCGCCAGAAAGCGATAGAGACTGACCGATACGCCGCAGGTGTCGGCCGCCGCAGGATTCTCACCGACCGTCCGCAGCGCCAGCCCCCAGCGAGTGCGATAGAAGAACAGCCAGATGGCCGCGACCAGCAGAAAGCTGAAGTAGATCAGCAGGTCCTGATTGAAGAAGGCTTTGCCGAGCACCGGCAGTTTCGCCAGCCCAGGGATGGCGACCCGCGAGAAACCGTCGATGGTCAGGCCGACCATCTGTTTGCCGAACAGCGCGGTGATGCCGATGCCGAACATGGTCAGTGCCAGGCCGCTGACGATCTGATTACCGCGCAGCTGTACGGTGATAAAGGCATGAATGCTACCGGCAACAAAGCTGGCGACAAACGCGGCCAGCACGCCGACCAGCAGCGAGCCGCTGATATGGGTCCCGGCGAATCCGGCCAGGGCGCCGATCAGCATCAGCCCTTCGATCCCCAGGTTGATGATCCCGGCGCGCTCATTGATGATCGCGCCCAGGGTGGCGAACAGGATCGGGGTGCCGGCACGGACGGTGGCGTCGAGCAGAATCTCAAGCATTGGATGTCCCTCTGACCAGCTTGATCCGGTATTGAATAAAGAAGTCGGACGCCAGCAGGAAGAACAGGATCAGCCCCTGAAAGGCGTAAACAAAGGCGACCGGCAATTGCCAGAGCAGCTGCAGGCTGTCGCCGCCGACCAGCAGCACGCCCATCAGAAACGACACGATCAGCACGCCGATAGCGCTGCGTTTGGCCAGCCAGGCGACGATGATCGCCGTGTAGCCGTAACCGGGGGAGATGCCATGCTGCAGGCGGTGCTGCAGACCGGCGACCTCGCAGAACCCGGCGATCCCGGCGATCGCGCCGCTTAAGAACAGCACCAGGAAAATCGCCTGTCCGGTTTTCATTCCAGCGTAGCGGGCCGCTTTCGGGTTGCTGCCGATGACTTTGATCTCGTAGCCCCAGATGGTTCGTTCCATGAACAGGTAGAGCACCAGCGCGGCAAAGACGGCGAGAAAAAATCCGCTGTGCAGCCGGGTGTCGAAATATTGGGCCAGCCGTGCCGTGTCGCTGAACTGGGCGGTGAGCGGAAAGTTGAAACCCTTGGGGTCTTTCCAGGGGCCGTAAATCAGGTAATCGACCAGCAGGATGGCGATGTAGTTCATCAGCAGGGTGACGATGACTTCATTGACCTGCCAGCGGGCGCGAAGAAAACCGGCGACACCGGCCCAGAGACCGGCGCAGGTGAAGGCCGCCAGAAACATCGTCAGCAGCATCAGCCAGTGGTTTTCGATGCCGGAGAACAGCGCCACGCCGCTGGCCGCCATGGCGCCGATGTAGATCTGACCTTCGGCGCCGATGTTCCAGATCTGCATGCGAAAGGCGAGCGAGACGCCCAGCCCGGCAAAGATCAGCGGCGTGGTTTTGACCAGGGTTTCTGACAGTCCGTAGACTGAGCCGAGCGATTCGATCAGGATCTCGCGGTAGGCATCGAGCGGATTGACGCCGCTGGCCAGCAGCAGAAATCCGGCGACGAACAGGGCGACGCCGATGGAGATAATCGGCGCGCTGAAGCGGAACAGTGCTGATGAGATTTCGCGGCGTTCGGTAATCAGCTTCATGCCGCGCCTCCGTTCGTGTTGCCCGTCTCGCCGCTCATCATCAGGCCGATCTGTTCACGGCTGGTCTGTTGCGGGTCGACAAAGCCGATCAGGCGGCCACGGAACATCACTGCGATCCGGTCACTGAGCTTGAGCAGTTCGTCCAGATCTTCAGCAATCAGGATGGTACTCATCCCTTCATGCGCGCCGTCGGCGATCACCTTGTGGACATACTCGGCGCTGCCGATGTCGAGGCCGCGGGTCGGGTAGAGGGCGACCAGCACTGCTGGTTTTTCCGACAGCTCGCGGGCGATAATCACCTTCTGGATATTGCCGCCGGACAGGTAGCGCACCGGGGTTCCGTCGGGCCCGGATTTGATCGCGAACTGTTCGATTTTTTCCAGCGCGTTGCGGCGGATCGACTTCTTGTCCTGAAAAAATCCACGGGTAAAGGCCGCGCTCTTGAAGCTTTTCATGATCAGGTTATCGTCGATACTCATGTCCGGGGCGATGCCGATACTTTTACGGTCTTCGGGGATGTGGGCGATCCCGGCAATATACGAGTGTCGGGCGCTGCTGTTGTTCAGGTCCTGACCGGCCGCCATGATCCGGCCGTGGCTTGCTTCGCGCAGTCCGGTCAGCACTTCAGCCAGCGCCTTCTGGCCGTTTCCGGCGACTCCGGCGATGCCGAGAATCTCGCCCTTCTTCAGCTTCAGGCTGAAATTTTCCAGGTCCGGCAGGCCGCGATCGTTGCGCACCGAAAGCTCTTGAATGTCGAGGGCGATCTGTTGCGACAGCTGCAGGTTTTTCTGCCATTCGGGGATCTGGTCTGCACCGATCATCAGCGCGGCAAGCTGCTTTTCATCATACTCGCCACGTTTCAGACTGGTGATGCTGCGCCCTTTTTTCAGGATGGTGACCCGGTCGGAAATATCCATCACCTCGCGCATCTTGTGCGAAATGAAGATGATGCTCTTGCCCTGATCTTTCAGCCGCCGCAGCACCTTGAACAGGCGATCGGTCTCCTGCGGGGTCAGGACTGCGGTCGGCTCGTCCAGAATCAGCAGCCGGCAATCGCGCATCAACAGCTTGATCAGTTCGATCCATTGCTGAGCGCCGATCGAGAGTTTCCAGACCGGGCAGTCGAGATCGAGATCGAGTTGAAACTCGTCGAGCAGCTGTTTGATTGCGGTTTTATATTTTTTTCGGCTGAACAGGTTGGGAACATTGTCCAGCGCGAGCAGGATGTTTTCGAACACCGAATGGGCCGGGACCAGCATGAAGTGTTGATGAACCATGCCGATGCCCTGTGTCAGCGAGTCGCGTGGGCTGGTGAACTCGACCTTCTGTCCGGCGATCCGGATCGCGCCGCGATCGGGGTGGTAGAGGCCGGTGAGGACGTTCATCAGGGTGCTTTTCCCCGCGCCGTTTTCACCGAGCAGGGTGTGGATTTCGCCGGGTGCCACCGAAAAGGAGACGTCATCCAGCGCGATCACACCGGGAAAGGTTTTGCGGATATGTTCAATCTGTAGAAAGTCGGGCATACGTTTCTGGCTTCAAGCTGCAAAAGGCAGCGTCATGAACCTCCGGGCATATGCCCACCGGCGGAAAATTGAAAAAGGCACACTCCACTGACTGAAGTGTGCCTTTGAGTCAAACAGGGGTGATTATTTCGGGATGGTTCCCTGTACGCCTTCAACGAAATAACTCATGCCGAGCAGATCGCCATCGGCGGGAATCTGACCAGCCGCAACAACCTCTTTGCCGGTCTGATCTTTAATCGGGCCGGCGAAGGGGTGCAGGTTGCCCGCGATGATCGCGGCCGCCTTTTCGTTGACCAGCGCCTGAACCTCAGTCGGAACTTTGGCGTTGAATGGCGCCAGCTTGACCAGCCCTTCCTTCATCCCCCACCAGAGCTGCTCGGATTTCCAGGTGCCGGTGCTGACCTCTTTGGCTACCTTGGTGTAGAGCACGCTCCAGTCCCAGACCGGTGCGGTCAAAAAGGCGTTGGGGGCGAAGACGCGCATGTCTGAATTGTAACCGATGACAACGGCACCGCGCTCTTCGGCGGCCTGCAGAGTGGCCGGAGCATCCTGATGCATGGCCAGCACGTCGGCGCCGATATCGAGCAGGCTGTCGGCGGCGTCACGCTCGATGCCCGGATCGAACCAGGTCTGGGTCCAGACAACTTTGACTTCGGCCTGTGGATTAACGCTGCGCACGCCAAGGGTAAAGGCGTTGATGCCGCGGATAACTTCAGGGATCGGGAAGGCGGCAACATAGCCGATGACGTTCTTTTTGGTCATCTTGCCGGCAACGATGCCGGAGAGGTAGCGTGGTTCGTACATGCGACCGAAGTAGGTACCGACATTCTCTGCCGTCTTGAAGCCTGAGCAGTGCATGAAGACGACGTCCTTGTTGCGCTTGGCGATGTCGATGGTGGCGTCCATGTAGCCGAAGCTGGTGGTGAAAACCAGGTTGGCGCCCTTACGCACCAGGCCATTGATGACCCGCGCCGATTCGGCCCCTTCCGGAACCGACTCGATAAAGGTCGACGGCTTGACGAACGGCAGTTTTTCCATCTCCAGGCGGCCCTGGTCGTGCGAATAGGTCCAGCCGGCATCGCCGACCGGGCCGACGTAGATGAAGCCGGCCTGAATCTCTTTTTCGTGGTGAGCGGCAAAGCCGGTGCTGCACAGGCTGACCGTCAGGAGCAGTAACAATAGAGTAACTTTTTTCATCGATGCACCTCTGGAATAAGTAAAGGGTGTGGGCAGAATCTTAACTGTTTAGATCAACATTAGGCTGCTGTCAAGTCGGCTAATGTTGATTGCTCACCGTCAGGCTTCAGTCGACCTGAAGCTTGCTGTCGATATTGTTTTTCAGCCAGCTGCTGTCCCACCACTCAAGCGGCTGTACCGCCACGCCGGTGACGAAGACGCCGAAGTGCAGATGGTCGCCGCCAGCCATGCCGGTAGCGCCGCTGCGCCCCAGCACCTGGTCTTTAACCACCATGTCGCCTGGGCGTACGTCCAACTGACTCATATGCGCGTACAGCGTCTGCAGCCCGAGGCCATGGTCGATGACCACGCAGAGGCCGTAGATGCCAAGATAGTCGGCCCAGATCACTTCGCCGGCGTTGGCGGCCGGAATCTCAGCCTGGGCGACCGAGGCCAGGTCATAGCCGAGATGCACCGCTTTATCGACCTGTTTGCCTTCGTAATAGTAGTTGCGATGATCGGCGAACAGCGCCAGCTCTGCCGCTCCCTGCATGCGCGAGAAACTGTTCTGCCAAAGAGGCGTTGCCGATGTCTTTTGTCCCAGCTCCGCCATTTTCGCCCGGTTCTGACGGCGGATTTCGCCGTTGACGTAGAGGAACGTATCGAGCGGCTCACCGACCTCGGGCACCATCGATTCGAACTCCGGGGCTTTCTGCTGGATGAAGTTTTTGCTCAGGTTGATGTCGCGATGGCGAAATTTTTTATCATTTGCCCGGTAATAAATCCCTGACTGGCGCTCATTGCCGGCTAGGTCGGTGGCGAAGACCCGTGGGACGAAATCGGTCTCTTTCATATCGAAGGGGTAGGCGAACAGGCAGGCATAGACTCCGGAATCCTGTAGAAATCCGGGAAAGAACAGCTCGCCGATCTGAACGCCGGTCTTCTCCACCGCTTCATCCAGCCGGTAGGTCACCAGGCCGCTGCCCCCCTTGCTCAGGTTATGCGCTTTACTAAGGATGGAGATGATCGGTGCGCGGGTGTCGTAGGTGATTTCAAGCAGTTGCCGGGTGACGTTCCCCTTGCCCAGATGGTAGATCGAGCGGTCGGTTGCGACGACCTCAAGCTGGATCTGTCCGTCCTTGAGCTTGAGCGAACCCAAATTGAGTTCCAGGCTGATTTCTTTGGTTTGCGCGGGGATTTCCTGATCGACCAGCGGTATGCGGGCACCGCCTTGAAGAACGGTAACCTGGGCCGATTTCAGACCGGTCGCGGCATCGCTGAAGGTCAGTGAGAGAGGTGTTTTGGCCGAAACCGGTCCGGTGGCCGGGTTCAGGCTGATCAGCGGTCCTTCGGTGTCACGAAAGTAAAAAATGGCGCCGGCGATCAGGCCGGTAAAGATGAGCAGGACAACGAGTTTCTTGAGCGATTTCAAAGAGTAACCTCACAGTTTCAAGACAGCGGTGATATGGACGAAAAAAACCATCGTGACAATGCGATGATCGTCACGATGGTCGGTTATTGTCTGCCGAGCCCCTTGAATTGTCAAGGGGCTCAGTGGCTGAATCAGCCGTGAATCGCTTCTTTGTTAACCGCCAGCGCCGCTTCCTTGAGCGCCTCGGCCAGAGTCGGGTGGGCGTGGCAGGTGGCGGCGACATCATGCACGCTGCCGCCAAAGGAAATCAGTGTCGTCGCTTCGGCGATCAGCTCAGACGCATGCGGGCCGACAATGTGGATCCCGAGAATCCGCCCGCTGTCAGCGGTTGCCAGCACCTTGACGAAGCCGTCGCTGGTGCCGTTGCAGAGCGCCCGACCGCTGGCGGCGAAGAAGAACTTGCCGGTTTTGAAGTCGATCTGGTCGCGTTTGAGTCCCTCTTCACTACGACCGACCGAGGCAACCTCCGGCCAGGTATAGGTGACGGCCGGGATCGCGTCGTAGTTCAGGCTCGATTTATGCCCGCAGAGCCGCTCGGCAAACACCACCCCTTCTTCGCTGGCTTTGTGGGCCAGCATTGGTCCCGGCGCCAGGTCGCCGATAGCATAAATACCGGCAACGCTGGTCTGGTAATTTTCATCGACCTCCAGTTGTCCTGCTTTGTTGGCAACCAGCCCGACCTTTTCCAGCCCCAGCCCAGCGGTGTTGGCCCGCCGGCCGGTGGCGACCAGGATTTTGTCGCATTCGACCTGCTGCTCCCCTTTGTCGGTGGTCAGGGTCGCGATCAGGCCGGCAGCGCTACGGACAAACTTATCCAGTCGGGTTTTCGTCAGAATCTCCAGCCCCTGTTTTTTCAGGCTGCGCTGAAGCATCTGCGCCAGCTGCGGATCGCTCTGCGGCAGAATCTGCGGCAGCATTTCAACCACCGTGACCTGAGCGCCCAGGCGACTCCAGACCGAACCAAGCTCGAGGCCGATGACCCCACCGCCGACCACCAGCAGTCGCTGTGGCACCTCTTTCAGGCTCAGAGCGTTGCGGGCGTTGATGATGGTTTCGCCGTCGAAGGGCAGATGCGGCAGTTCAATTGCCTCGCTGCCGGTTGCCAGCAGCAGGCTTTTTGCCGTCAGTTCCTGCTGATCCGCAGCCATGGTCACTTTGACGCTGTGTCGCCCTGCGGTTGTACCGGTCAGTTCGGCGAGGCCAGTGAACGCGTCAATGCCGTTTTTCTTGAACAGACCGCTGATGCCGCCGGTCAGCTTGTCGATGATCGCCTGTTTGCGGGTCATCATCTGCGCCAGGTTGAGGCTGGCACCGTTGATGTCGATGCCGTGCTCGGCCAGTTCGTGATTGACCCGCGAGTAGTGCTCGCTCGATTCCAGCAGCGCCTTGCTCGGGATGCAGCCTTCGTTCAGGCAGACGCCGCCCAGGGTCGCACGCTTCTCGATCACCGCCACCTTCAGCCCGAGCTGGGAGGCGCGGATTGCCGCAACGTAACCACCGGGGCCGGCCCCGATGACAATCAGATCGTAACTCTGTTCAGCCATCTGTTCTCTCCTTGCGCCCTTGAGGCTACATTTCCAGCAGCATCTCTTCCGGATCTTCGATGAGGGACTTTATCCGTTTGAGAAAAGTGACCGCTTCTTTGCCGTCGATGATCCTGTGATCGTAGCTCAGCGCGACGTTCATGATCGGCCGGATGACGATTGCGCCGTCCCTGACCACAGCGCGCTCCTGAATGGCGTGCATGCCGAGGATGGCGCTTTGTGGCGGGTTCAGCAGCGGCGTGGACAGAACTGAGCCGTAGATTCCGCCGTTGCTGATGGTGAAGGTGCCGCCGCTGAGCTCGTCGAGGGTCAGCTTGCCGTTTTCGGCGCGCACCGCGAAGTCGCGGATGGTGGCTTCGATCTGGTCAAAATGCAGCTTGTCGGCGTCGCGGATGATCGGCACGACCAGGCCCCGCTTGCTGCCGACGGCAACGCCGATGTCGTAAAAATGCTGATAGACGATGTCGGTTCCGTCGATGCGGGCGTTGACATCGGCCGATTCTTTCAGAGCTTCGGCGCAGGCCTTGATGAAGAAGGACATGAAGCCGAGCGGAACCCCGTGCTTTTTCTCGAAGGCGGCCTTGTGGCTGGTGCGCAGCGCAATCACCCGGCTCATGTCGATCTCGTTGAAGGTCGTCAGCATGGCGGTCTGCTGGCGCGCCATCAGCAATCGCTCGGCGATCTTTTTACGGATCTGGGTCATGGCGACCCGCTCGCTGCGCGGATCATCGCCGGCTTTTGCCGTTGGTGCTTTTGCTGCCGGGGCCGCAGTCGCTGTTGCCGGCGCGATCGGTACCGCGGGAGGCGTTGGTGTCCGTGCTTCGGTCGCCGCTGCGGGGAGATCATCGACCAGAATCCGCCCGTCACGGCCGCTGCCGGTGACGGTTTTCAGGTCGATGTTCCGCTCGGCGGCCAGCTTGGGTACCGCCGGATTGACCGGCGGATCGATCGTCCGAACGGCAGTCGGAGCAGCTGCAGCTGCCGGTGCGACAGCTGGTTGAATCTGCTCGGTGACCAGTTTTTCCGCTTCAGGTTTTGTGCCTGCGGCGGCGGTATCGATCCGGCCGATGACCGCGCCGATTTTAACCACCTCTCCAGCCTGAGCGAGGATCGTCAGTTTGCCGGTGGCGTCGGCGTTGAGTTCGACATTGATCTTTTCGGTCTCCAGTTCCAGCAGCAGGTCATCCTGCGTGACCTGCTCGCCATCCTTTTTAAACCACTCACCGATTTCCGCTTCGACGATCGATTCGCCGACCTGGGGGACGATAATATCCATTTATGACCTCTCTTGGTTGTCTGCAAAGGCTAGATCGAGGATGCGCTGTTGCTGCAGTTTGTGAATCCGATGCGAGCCGACAGCGGTACTGGCGGAGCGGTTACGGCCAATATAAACCGGCTCGCGGCCGAGCAGTTCGGTCAGCTGCGGGCGCAGATGATCCCAGGCGCCGGCGTTGCCGATCTCTTCCTGAACCCAGTAGTATTCGACATCAGCACGGAAGGGGGCGATGATCTCCTGCAGCAGTTCTGTGTGCAGGGGGTACATCTGCTCGACGCGGATGATGGCAACATCCTGCCGGCCAGTGTCCAGACGTTGCTGCAGCAGGTCGTAATAGATTTTTCCGGAACAGAGCAGCACCCTTTCACAGTTGCTGGCGGTTACTGTGTCGGGGATGATTTCCTGAAAATGACCAGCGGTGAAGTCGTCCAGTTGCGAGACGCAGGCTGGATGGCGCAGCAGTGCCTTGGGGGTAAAAACAATCAGCGGGCGGCGATAGGCGGTATGCACCTGTCGACGCAGCAGGTGAAACAGTTGCGCCGGGGTGCTCGGGTTGACCGCCAGCAGGTTGTTGTCGGCGCAGAGTTGCAGGTAGCGCTCGATGCGGGCGCTGGAATGTTCTGGCCCCTGGCCTTCGTAGCCGTGTGGCAGGAACATGGCGAGGCCACTGGAGCGATCCCACTTGGCCATGCTGCTGGCGATAAACTGGTCGATGATCACCTGGGCGCCGTTGGCGAAGTCGCCGAACTGGGCTTCCCAGATGGTCAGATCGTTCGGCGTTTCCACCGAGTAGCCATACTCGAAACCAAGCACCGCGGCTTCGGAGAGCATGCTGTTGTAGGCGGTAAAGCTGCACCCGGAAGCTTTGGCCAAGTCGGCCAGCGGGGTGTGCTTTCTACCGGTGAGATTGTCGGTCAGGGTGGCATGGCGATGGTTGAAGGTGCCGCGCTGTGAGTCCTGCCCGGAGACGCGGATCGAGGTGCCTTCGCTGACCAGGCTGGCAAATGCCAGCGCTTCGCCGGTCCCCCAGTCGACCTTTTCTCCGCTGTCGATGGCGTCGCGGCGTTTCTGTAGCAGGGTGGCAATTTTGCGGTGCGGGGTGAAGTCGGCGGGCAACCGGGTTGCCTCCGCAATCAATTTGTTCAGCGTCTCTTGCTGCAGGCCGGTCTCGATCGGTTCAAAGCTGAATTTGCGCGAAATCTCGGACCATTTCTTCAGAAACCCTTCTTCGAGCTTCTGTGGAGGGAGTTGCAGGGCCGTTTCAAGCGCTTCATCGACTTGGCTGGCAATGGCGTCAAGTTCCGCCTCGTCGAACCCTTCGCTCAGCAGCTGGTTACGATAGATGTCGACGGTTGGTGTCTGGTTGCGGATCTTTTCGTACATCAGTGGCTGGGTGAAAAAGGGTTCGTCCCCTTCGTTGTGGCCGTGGCGGCGGTAGCAGATCACTTCAAGTACCACGTCTTTGCGGAATTGCTGGCGGAATTGCAGCGCGAGGTCGGCGGCCTGCAGCAGGGCTTCTGGGTCGTCGCCGTGGACGTGGAAGATTGGTGCCATCAGCATTTTGGCGATATCGGTCGGATAGCAGGTCGAGCGGGCATCGACCGGCGCGGTGGTAAAGCCGATCTGATTGTTAATAACCAAATGCAGGGTGCCGCCGGTTTTATACCCTTCAAGCTGCGACAGGTTCAGGGTTTCAGCGACGATCCCCTGTCCGGCGAAGGCGGCGTCGCCGTGGATAAGCAGCGGCATGACCAGCTGTTCGCCGTCGCCTTTTTGACGGTCCTGGCGGGCCCGGCATTTTCCTTCGACGACCGGATTGACGGCTTCCAGGTGGCTGGGGTTTGAGGCCAGCGAAATGTGCACGCAGCCGGTTTCAAAATAACGGTCGGTGGAGAAGCCCTTGTGATACTTCACATCCCCTTCTCCAACGATATTAAAAGCTTCGTTGTCGGCAAATTCAGCAAAAATGTTTTCCAGCGGTTTTTTGAAGATGTTCGCCATAATGTTCAGGCGCCCGCGGTGGGCCATGCCGATAATCACGTGCTCAAGGGCGAGTCCGGCAGATTGTTCCATGATATGATCGAGCAGCGGAATGACCGCTTCAGCTCCTTCGAGAGAGAAGCGTTTTTGGCCGACAAATTTGCGGTGCAGAAAGGTTTCGAATTTGCTCGCCTGCTGCAGCATTTTCAGGGTCGAGAGTTTTTTGTTGCGAGAAAGGCCGGGCCGGTTGCGCGTTGCTTCCATCCGGTCCTGCAGCCATTTGCGTTCTTCAGGGATCGGGATGTGCATGAATTCGCTGCCCAGCGAGCGGCAGTAGGTTTGCTGCAGAATGGCGATAATCTCGCTGAGTGGCGCATGCGGCAAGATGAAATTGTCGACTGCGAATTCGCGCGGCAGGTCTTTATCGTCCAGGCCGAATTCTGACAGTTGCAGCCGCGGATGATCGAGTTCACAGGGACTCAGCGGGTCGACGCAGGCGTAGATGTGACCGATCTCACGATAGCGGCGTAGCAGTGATTGTACTGCGGCCGGTTTATAGTCGGGAGCCGTATTCGTGCGGTTGGCGCGGCTCTCCAGGCCGAGTTCGAAGCCCTGAAAGAAGCTGCGCCATTCGGCTGAAACCTGTTCAGGGTTCTGACTGTAGAGCTGGTATTGGGACTCAATCCACTGGGGGCTGATGTTTTCAGTTCGGGTCATGAGTTAGTTACCCTTCCGTGAGGCAAAAACAGAGCATTCGTATTGCTTGCTGTAAACTTACAAAGTATAGAATAGCTGGCTATTTACCGCAATGACAGGGCTGAAAAAGTGGCATGGCAGCGATTTAATATGGTTAGTGAGTTCAAATAATTGGCTTGACTTCGACGCTTTCAGAGTGTTATCAAGGAGGCAGGCAAATGGATAAATCTACTTTTTCTCGCTGTCTGTTTGCTCAATTTCGCTAGGAAAGGAGTTGTTTATGTCAATGGAAATTACCAGCTCTACTATGGTCGGCCAGGAAATCGCATTAAATAAAGCGCAAGCCGGGTACGACGTTCTCACGAAAACGATGGCAAAGACTGAGCAGCAGCAACCTGAGAACACCCAGCTGCGTGCAGAAATTGCTCAGCAGACCGGCAAAGGGCAGAATATCGACGTCAAAGCATAGTCCGGTTATATAAAAGCCTATCTTCTTAAAAGCCCGTTTTAACTGCGTTGGTTCGTAGTTATCACGGGCTTTTTGTTTCCTTTTTTGCGTACGTTTAGTCTTTCGACTTCTCCTGGCTGGCGGCGAACTGCTCTTCGGCATGATAGGACGAGCGGACCAGCGGGCCGGATTCGACATGCTGAAAACCCAACTCCCGGCCGATTTCTGCATAGGCGGAAAAGCGTTCCGGCGTGATGTAGTCTTGCACCGGATAGTGTTGAGTGCTGGGGGCTAGGTATTGCCCCAGCGTCAGGATACGACAATCCTGTGTGCGCAGATCCTTCATGGCCGCCACGAGTTCGGCTTCGGTTTCACCCATCCCCAACATCAACCCGGATTTGGTTATCAGTTCAGGCGTTTGCTGGCGTGCTTCGCGCAGCAACGCCAGCGACCGATGGTAATCGGCTCCCGGGCGAACTTCAGCATAGAGCCTTGGAACTGTCTCGATGTTGTGGCCAAGGATATCCGGTTGCGCGGCGGTAATTTTTTTGAGTGCCGACCAGTCGCCTTGCAGGTCTGGAATCAACAGTTCGACACGGCAATTTGGTGCCTGCTTCCTGAGCTCTGCGACCAGCGCGACAAACTGGCTGGCGCCACCATCGGCCAGATCGTCCCTGGTGACAGAGGTGATGACCGCATGCTGCAGGCCCAGTTCTGCAATGGCTTGAGCGACTTTGAACGGTTCCTGCGGATCGGGAGTCGCGAGGGCGCCGCTGGTGACATTGCAGAACTGGCAAAGCCGGCTGCAGTTGGTGCCGAGAATCATGAAGGTCGCGGTGCCTTTGCTCCAGCATTCACCCTGATTAGGGCAGGCTGCGCTGCGGCAGACCGAATTCAGGCCGTGTTGCCGATGATAGCGGTCGATGCGCGAATAGTTTGCCCCGCCGGGGAAACGGACTTTAAGCCAGTCAGGTTTGCGTTTTGGTTGATCGCTCATGGCTTTCGTCCTTTAATCGTTGGTCTCTGTCGTCAGAATAAAACATTCAGAGGCCGGAGCGCAACGCGCTCCGGCCTCTGAATGTTTGTTGCATTGGGCTCGACTCAGGTCGGTTCAAAATTCGACTTGTCAACGCCGCAGAGCGGGCAGACCCAGTCGTCCGGGATATCTTCGAAGCTGGTACCTGGTGCGATGCCGCTATCGGGGTCGCCGATTGCCGGGTCGTAAACATAATCACAAATGATGCAGCGGTACTTGTCCATTGGAGCCTCCTTGGAAAATTTGACCGAGTCTAGCAGGAACGGCTAAAGATGACAAGACTGGTTGGGAATCAGGTTTTCTCGTCAGCAACCAGAACTGTTAAATCATTTCCAGCAGCGCTTTGATGGTTTTTTCAATCCCGTCTGCGGCTTCGCTGATACTACCGGCGAGCATGTAGGCCGGGGTCGAAATGATTTTGTTCTGTTTGTCGATGACAAACTCTCTGACCGGGCAGTTGATGTGTTTGCTGCCCATCGCGGTCAATGCCTGGGCAGTTCCCTCGTCGGTGCCGATGGTCAATTGATGGGCCAGTTTGGTGTCACCGAGAACCTTTGAAACCAGCGCCGGGGCGATGCAGATGGCCGCCAGGGGTTTCTTTGCGGCGACGACATCACGCACCAGGCGGGCAACTTCTGGATGAACGTCGCAGTCGGTGCCTTTAAAGGCAAAGTCGCAAAGATTTTTTGCTGCGCCGAAGCCGCCGGGGAGCACCAACGCGTCTATATCGGCTGCCTGAATTTTGGCGATGTCAGTAATTTTGCCGCGGGCGATGCGTGCAGACTCTTCAAGGACATTGCGGATGGCGCCTTCGACGGGCTCGCCGGTCAGGTGATTAACGATTGCCTGTTCCATGTCGGGCGCCATGCAGACGCTTTCTGCGCCGGCCCGGTCGATAGCGAGCAGGGTAATCACCGCCTCATGGATTTCGCTTCCATCATAGACACCACAACCTGAAAGAATGACACCGATCTTTGCCATGATAAGCCTCCTGATACGTGTATATGGTTAATCATCAGCCAAGTTTCAAGCATAGCAGACCGATAACCTCTGGCTATCGGAATAGTCTTTCCAAGGTCAGTTTCTGGTGTAGAGAACGGCAAGCCCGCGCGCGATTTTCGTCCCCAGAGCCTTGAGGCTGTGCTGCTCGTTGGAATCCCAGTAGACAGAGTCTCCAGGCTCCAGCTGGTACTTGTCGCTGCCGTGGCTCAGCTCAATCTGTCCTTCAAGTACGTAGAGAAATTCTTCGCCTGCATGCTGCACAAGGTGGGGCTCGCTGGTCAGGTTCGGATCGAACTCAATCAGAAAGGGTTCCATCTGTTTATGTTTTTTACCGTAGGCCAGCGAGTGGTACAGGTAGGGTTGTGGTGTTCCCCCCTGTTTCGGGCGGCGATTGAGTCGGTTCGCGCTGCCGGAGCGAACCACCAGGCACTTCTGGCTGCTGTCTTCCCCCTCAAAGAAGGTTTGCAGCTGAACATTTAACGCTTTGGCAATCCGCAGCAAGGTCGCCAGGGGTGGGATCACCTGTTCGTTTTCTATCTGTGAGAGCAGCGGTTTGGAAAGCTCAGTCGCCTCAGAGAGATCCTGCAGGGTCATGCGCTGGTCCTGGCGGAGTTGGCGGATCTGGAGGCCAATCTGCAGTTCTTTTACTTCGGCTCTGAAATCATCCATGGGGGGCCTTTCACAGTTGCCTTGACCCAGCGGGTCATTGGATAGCAAGTGTTGATCTGATCGAACAATTTTTAACGCTCATTAGCCGCTCAGTCAAGCCTTTAGGCCTTATCGGCGGTTGGTGGCGCTGCTTTATTATGCTAAAAAGAACAAACGGATACAGAGTGCTCCGTCTTTTTCCGGGAAAGAGTTTGTGTCTCGCCTGAAGGGTTAAAATTATGACAGAGATCAGGGCGGTATTGTTCGATCTGGATGGAACTTTGTTACGGGTTCAGATGGCCGAATTTATCCCGCGTTATATTCATGGTCTGGCAAAATACTGTGCTGATTATACGACGCCGAAAAAATTTGAGCAGGCGATGCTGTCCGCAATCCGCAGCCTGATTCGCTCTGTCGGCGATGGCGAAATAACCAATGAGCAGCGCCTTTTCAGCATTCTTCAGCAGCAGTTGGCTCTCCCGGAGACCACCTTGCGTCAGGCCCTGGAGTCGTACCGAAACGACGGTCTTGAAGAGTTGCAGCCGCTGGTCAAGTCGATCCCTCTGGCAACCGCCATTGTTAATGACTGTCTGAGGCAGAATATTCCTCTGGTGCTGGCGACCAATCCGGTGTTCCCCGAGTTCATGATCAGCGCCCGCCTGAAGTGGGCCGGCCTGGACGGTCTGCCGTTCGATCACCTGACCAGTTATGAAAACAGCTGCTACTGCAAGCCGCAGCCGGGTTATTTCAAGGATATTGCCAGGCTGTTGGGGGTCGCGCCAGAACACTGCCTGATGGTCGGCAATGATACCCAGCACGATCTGGCGGCTGTCGCCGTCGGTATGCAGACCTATCTGGTCGATACTTGGGTTATTGAGCGGGAAGGAGCCAGTTGGCCCTGTGAACATCGCGGTGACCATCTGCAGTTACAGCAGTTTCTGCAGCAACGGCTTGCCGCCGTGGGTTAAGTCGCAATGCAAGGTGCGGAATAGATCTTGCTATTTTGAGGAAATGTTAATAAAATCATAGGCCGCGTCGGTCGCTGGAACTGATGCGAATTTCTTGCAGGGATGGAGGCATTATGGCAAGGCTGGTGGAGAATCCTGATCTCGCATTCCGGTTGGCGCGGGCGATTGTTTCAGATATTGCACTCTACAATCAGGATAAAGTCGCTGAAGGGATCAAGAATGATTCTATCTTTGATCTGATGGCTGAAGAACTGAAAGAGGGGCGCGAGCACTTCTACACCCGTGTAACCGCTGATCTGCCGCACCGCGACCACTTGTACGAGCGCGCCATCGTCGACGTGATGATCAAGCAGGCCGGTAAAATAGAAAGCACCATCTGGTAAATGGAGCCGTTTCAACAATTGCTCTTCCCCATGGACCACAGTCCGGTTCGGCTGGACAGTTTTCTGGCCGAGAGTCTGCCGGAGGTCAGCCGCTCGCAGTTGAAAAAGCTGATCGAAGCAAATCAGGTGCTGGTTGATGGGCGTCCGGCCAAGGCCGGGGTCAAGCTCAAGGGGGGGGAGCAGATTGGAGTCTCCCTGCCTGAACCTGAGCCGATCGATGCCATCCCTGAAGCCCTTCCGCTGTCTATCCTCTATGAAGACAAATACCTGATCGTCATTGACAAAGCGGCCGGAATGGTGGTACATCCCGCCGCCGGTCATGCGCGCGGTACCCTGGTCAATGCCTTGTTGCATCACTGTACCGATCTGGCCGGAATTGGCGGCGAACTGCGCCCGGGCATCGTCCATCGGATCGACAAGGATACCTCCGGGGTGATGGTCGCGACCAAGGATGACCAGAGCCATCAGTTTCTCGCTGCGCAGTTCAAGAAGCACAGCGTTAACCGGCGCTATCTCGCGCTGGTGCATGGGTTGATGAAAGAGCAGATCGGAACCATCGATCAGCCGATCGGCCGCCACCCCGTACAGCGGAAAAAAATCAGCAGCAATACCAAGCACGGAAAGCGGGCAGTCACCCACTGGAAGGTCCTCAGGCGCTATGACGCAGATCATCTGACGCTGGTCGAATTATCGCTGGAAACCGGCCGGACCCATCAGATCAGGGTTCATCTGTCCGAAATGGCGCATCCGCTGGTGGCTGACCCGCTCTACACCAGCAGCACGCGAAAGAAAAATCTGGCTGACGCCAGGTTGCGAAAGTTGATCGACATGTTACCGGGGCAGGCACTGCATGCCCGGGATCTCGGCTTTGTCCATCCGGCAAGTCATGAGTCGATGGATTTTCGCAGCGAACTGCCGAGCGCGTTTCAGGCGATTATCGATTATCTCGAGCAAAAATATTCTGCGGCAGCTTCAGAGGCGCGGAAACAGTCTTAACAGGAGTCACAATGAAACTCGTTCGTAAGGGGAAACTGACCTGTCTGCAGCCAGGCAATCTCGCTGCCGGGGTGGACGCCGGATTCAGTACCCGCAATGGCGGCGTCAGCCGGGCGCCTTACAATTCGCTGAACCTTGGACTGAATACCGATGACCAGCTGGCGCAGGTTGAGGGGAACCGTTCGACCTTTGCACGAACCTTCGATCTGGCTCCGCACCAGCTGTTGACGGTCAGGCAGGTCCACGGCAACGACCTGTTGCTGATCGATGAGCCGAACCCGGATATCAGCCATTTTCTGTCCCTTGAGGTGGATGCCATTGTCACCAACCAGCCGGGAATCATGCTCGGCGTGCTGGTTGCCGACTGTTATCCGGTTTTGATCTGGCATGCGCAGCGGCAGGTGATCGCGGCCGTGCACGTCGGTTGGCGGGGCGCCGCCAACGGCATTCTGGCTAAGGTGATCAAGACCTTGACCAGTCATTTCGATTGCCCGGTCGAGGAGCTGCAGGCGGCAGTCGGCCCTGGCATCGGCGCCCACAAGTATGAAGTTGACCGGCCGGTTCGGGATGCTTTTCGTACCGGCAGCGGGTTCTGGCCGGAGATTTCCACCGAAGTCAAGTTGGGTCACTGGCAGCTCGACCTTTCCCTCAGCTGTCGTTTGCAGTTGGAAAAAGCCGGAATGGCGCCGTTGAATCTGGCGGTTGCCGCGCAGTGTACCTGCTGCCACCCCGAGCTGTTTTTCTCTTATCGGCGGGATCAGGGTGTGACCGGCAGGCAGATGGGTTACATCATGCTCCGTTAAAAAATGGATGGAAAAGAGTCGGCACGCAGCCGGCTCTTTTTTTTTGCCAATTTAAGAAGATTTTTAAGCTGTTTGCGCAGAAAAAAGTAAACGACCTGAGATTTTTGTCACCATTTGTGTGCAAGGTTCAGATATTTGTCAGGTACTGCGGATAGAATTCACTCCAGTTACTGAAAAACCGGAGCGGGGTGCTAGTTTCGGAGGGGGGAAGCCCCCATCTTCCAACCGGAGGATGGGGGCTTTCAGTTTTTCAGGACCCAGTGCTTACGGGATTTACTTTCGCCAGAAGGATGGGAAGAACAGTACCAGCACGGTGAACAGCTCCAGTCGGCCCATCAGCATGCAGACAATCAGTACCGATTTGCCGAACGCCGGAATATGGGCAAAGTTATCGACCGGACCGACGGTCCCGAGCCCCGGGCCAATATTGGCCAGGCAGGCAACAACCGCCGCACCGCCGGAAACCAGATCCATCCCGCAGGCCGCCATCAGCAGCGAAGCGGCAACAAAAATTCCAATGAACAGGGCAAAGAAACCAAGGATTGCCTGCATAACATCTTTGTCAACCGGCCGGTTGCCGAGCTTGACCAGTCGCACCGCACGGGGGTGGATCAGCCGGAAAACCTGCACCTGTACATGCTTGAAAAGCAGCAGAATTCTGACCACTTTCATGCCGCCGCCGGTTGAGCCGGCACAGCCGCCGATGAACATCAGCATGATCAATATGTACTGTGCCATGACCGGCCAGCCTTCATAATCCGCAGTACCGAAGCCGGTGGTGGTGATAATCGAACTGACCTGGAAAATCGAATAGCGCAAGTTGTCGCCGAGGTTGGTGTAGACTCCACCGATCCCATTGAAAAGCATGATCACCAGCGTCGCGACCAGGATGATGGCCAGATAGCAGCGGAGCTCTTCGTTGCGGTAAAAATCGCCCAGACGACCGCGCAATATCTGAAAGTGCAGGGTGAAATTAACCCCGGCCAGGATCATGAAAAAGGTGATGACCGCGTCGATATAACTGCTGTCGTAGGCTGCTACCGAAGTGTTACGGGTGGAAAAACCGCCAGTTGCCAGGGTCGCGAACGAGTGGCAGATGGCGTCAAAAAAGTTCATCCCGCCGAACATCAGCAGCAGTGTTTCTGTCGCTGTCAGCAGCACATAGGCGCCCCATAACAGCTTTGCGGTATCCTGAATCCGCGGTTTCAGGCGGTCTGCGGTCGGCCCAGGCACTTCGGCTTTGAACAGCTGCATCCCCCCGACTCCGAGCATCGGCAGGATCGCCAGTGACAGCACGATGATCCCCATCCCGCCCAGCCAGTGCGTCAGGGCGCGCCAGAAGTGCAGACTTTTCGGCAGGGCCTCGATGTCGGTCAGGATGGTCGAACCGGTGGTGGTAAAGCCGCTCATGGTTTCGAAGCAGGCATCCAGCGGTGAGGGGATGGCGCCGGAAAGCAGATAGGGCAGCGCGCCGAAAATGGCGAAAAAGGTCCAGGCGAAGGTCACTACGGCGAAGCCGTCGCGGACGGAGAGCTCGGCACGGCACTTGACCAGGCGGAACATCAGACCGCCGACCGTCAGGCAGATGAGCGCTGAAAGCAAAAAAGCCGGCCAGGCACCGTCATCGTAATAAAAGGAGAACGGCAGCGGCAGCAGCAGGGTTGCGGCCAAAAACAGCAGCAGCGCGCCGAGAATTCGGGTGGTCAGCAGCAGGTTCATTGTTAAGAGAAGAACCTTTCGACTTTCTGCAAGGCTTCCGGAAGGGCGAAGATCAGCACCCGGTCGCCACTTCGCAGCTGACTTTCACCGGTCGGAATTTCATAACTGCTGTTATGGACAATGGCCCCGATGATTGCGCCGCGTGGAAAGTGCAGCGCTCGCAGCGGGATGTTTAACAGGCCGCTGCTCTCTTTGATTTCAATCTCCAGGACCTCCGAATTGCTCCCATCTACGGCGGTCAGCGAGATGATGTCGCCACGACGGACGAATTTCAGGATCGCTCCGGCAGCGGCAAGGCGCGGTGAAACGCAGGCGTCGATCCCCAGATCAGAAGCCAACCCGAGCAGCTCCGGTTGGCTGACCAGCGCCAGAGTCCGGCGCACCCGATGTTGCCTTGCGAGCAGGCAGGTCAGGATGTTGGTCTCGTCATTCTGGGTGACCGCGATAAATACATCCGCGTCCGCCAGCCCTTCATCCAGCAGGGTAGAAACATCAAGTCCGTCGGTGTTTAGCACGACGGTCTTGTTCAGCTTTTCAGCCAGCTTGTGACAGCGATCTTCATTCTTTTCAATCAGCTTGGTGTTGAAACGAAGATCCTCCAGGCTCTGCGCCACCTGCACGCCGATCCGGCTGCCGCCGAGCACGAAGGCCCGGTGGGTCGATTTGGCCTCAACTTTTTCCGACTGCAACAGGTAGTTGATGGCCGGCAGTTCGCGGTGATGGGCAAAAATATAGATACGGTCGCCGCTCTGGATAATGTCATCACCGCGCGGAATAATGGTGTCACTGCCGCGGTTGATGGCGACGACGACGAATTTATACATGCCGCGCAGCTCGCCCAGCTCGGCCAGCGTCAGATCGCACAAGGGGCTGGAGGGGGTGATCCGGTAGCCCTGAAAGTGAATCTGACCTTCGGCAAATTCTGCAACATCGAAAGCCCTGGCGCTGCAGGCCAGTTTGGAGAGTTCCTCGGCCACCGCATCTTCGGGGTTGATCAGCAGATCGATGCCGAGCTTTTCCTTGGAGAGGATTGCCTTACTGTTTGAAAATTCGATGCTCTTGGTGCGGGCGACGCGGGTTTTGACCTGATATTCGCGCGCCAGCAGGCAGGCAAGGATATTGACTTCATCCTTGTTGGTAACGGCGATAAAGATATCGGTGGTTTTGATCCCCGCCTGTTCCAGCATTTCGGCACTGGCGCCGTTACCGGTGACGCCGAGAACGTTCAGTCGGTCCTGGGCCCGCTCGACCTTCTCCTCGTCCTGGTCAATCAGGGTCACTTCATGCCCTTCGCGGGACAGTCGGTCGCAAAGGAAGTAGCCAACCTGCCCGGCGCCGACGATAAGGATTTTCATGGATGATCCCTTTTACAGAAGCTGTATTCACACGCGAAAAGACGCCCGCCAAGATCGCATAAAATGCACATTTGTGCAATAATGCCGACCTCAGTTAAGGGAGGTCGAGAGCGTATTATGGATGATTTTTCTATCGATGTGGATGATGCAACCATCCGTCGGGAGCGCGAAAAAGCCCGCGAGTTGCGCAAGCAAGGCTGGTGGCAGAGCCGAGTTTCCAGAGGAGTTTGTCATTATTGCGAACAGCAGGTGCCGGCGAAAGAGCTGACTCTGGATCACATCTTGCCGCTGGCGCGTGGCGGCCGCAGCACCAAGGGGAATTGTGTCCCGGCCTGCAAAGAGTGCAACAACCAGAAAAAAAATCTGCTGCCGCTGGAGTGGGAGGAGCACTTGCAGAGGCTGAAAGACCGGTCGCAGTAACAATCAATAAACAACAAAGCGGCTGCCTGACTGGCAGCCGCTTTGTTGTTTCAGTCTCAGGCCGCCGGCATCTGCCGGTAATTGCGGGCCTTGGTATAGAGCTCCTGATACTGCTCTGCTGATTTTGTCCAGCTGAAATCCTGGGTCATCCCGCGTTTGACCAGCGTCAGCCAGCGGCTGCGTTGCGGGTAGATAGCCAGGGCGCGGTCGATGGCTTCCAGCAACTGCGCCGGCTCGGATTTCTCAAAGATAAAGCCATACCCCTGGCGCGGGTGCGCATCGACATCCAGCACCGTGTCAGCCAGTCCGCCGGTGTTGCGGACCACCGGCAGGGCGCCGTAGGTCAGGGAGATCATCTGCGTCAGTCCGCAGGGCTCATACAGGCTGGGCACCAGCAGCAGATCGCTGGCGGCATAGACCCGGTGTGAGAGGTTTTCGTCAAAGCCGAGGTTGATCGATACCTTGCCGGGATATTTACCTGCCTGGGCGCCCCAGAACGCCATCGCGTCCTGATTGCCGGAGCCGAGCAGGACGAACTGGACGTCGCGGGTCAGCAGGTCGCCCCAGATCTTTTCCACCAGGTCGATCCCCTTTTGCCGGTCGAGCCGGCTGACCAGGGCGATAATCGGCACATCATGGCGCTGCTCCAGCCCCAACTCCTTCTGCAGTAACCGCTTGCAGGCGCGCTTGCCGTTCAGGTTTTCCGCGTTAAAGGCGGTCGGCAGCGCCGTATCCAGCGCCGGGTCCCAGCTGCGGCGGTCCAGCCCGTTGATGATGCCGTGCAGATCCTCTTTGCGCTGCTGCAGTATCCCCTCAAAGCCGTGCCCCTGTTCGGCGCTCTGAATTTCCCGGCAGTAGGTCGGCGACACCGTGTTGATCACGTCGGCATAGTTGATCCCGCCTTTGAGCGCGGAAATGTTGCCGAAATACTCCATTCCTTGTGCGGAGGCCAGTGAACTGTCCATCCCCAGCAGACGCAGCGTGTCCAGCGGGAAGGTGCCCTGATAGCCGAGATTGTGGATGGTCAGCAGGGTGGCGATTGACGAATAAAAGGGGTTGTGGCGCAGCTCTGTTCTCAGCAGCGCGGGGATAAAGCTGGTCTGCCAGTCGTGAATATGGATGACGTCCGGCCGGAAATCGAGCCGCTTGATCATCTCCAGAACCGCGCGACAGAAAAAGCCGAACCGCAGACTGTTGTCGGCGTAATCCCCTTCAGCAGTGCCGTAGAGTGGATCGCGGTCGAAAAATTCCGGACAATCGATAAACCAGTAGGGGACGCCATCGTGCGAGGCCTGCTTGAGGCTGCCCCGATAGGCGGTGCCGTCAAGGGTCACTTCAACACTTTTGCGCCCTTTGCGCAGACTGACGCCGCTGCGTTCGGCGGAGCGGTGGCCAGGGAGGATGACCCTTACATCGTGGCCTAACTGGCGCAACGCGCGCGGCAACGATCCGGCAACATCGGCAAGTCCGCCGGTCTTGGCAAAGGGGGTCGCTTCGGGGGTGACAAAGAGAATCTTCATTGAGGTAGTGCCTCCTGAGACTGAAGGCAGGGCCGGTTTATCCGGTTCCGCACCTTCGAGGCACTGCAAAAAAATATCCACCTGATAGTCGGATTTTGCTGCATAGGCAACGACAGTCCGACGGTTAATTAATAATTCATCTATAATTTGTGATAACTCATCAAGATCAGCGGAATTGTCTTTATAAGAATGAAAGATTAAAAATTGAAAAAAGATGCCAAGAGAGCTGTTCAGGGCCTGCTGGTCGAACCAGTCTACTTCATTATAATAATTACATTTGAGGAGTTTTCGCCAGTCTCTCCGGTTAAATAACCGGTCCAATGGCGGGTACAGTTTCTCAGGGGTCAGATTTTCGCTGTTGATTAATCGGTCATCCAACCCTTGCAGCGCGGCAAAGTCGCCCTCCAGTGCATCCGAAAAATGGCTTCTGAAGGAGATCTGCAGCAGCTGTTCAGGGTCGTAACCTTTCTGCTGTAATTGCTCCAACTCTGTCATCGCCCGCTTGACGCAATCACGGAAAGATTTCTGCGCTGCCGTCGGTTCTTCAAGTTCAAGCAGCTGTTGGCAGACGGCGGCGAAAGGCTCAAGTGGTAGCGCGGCATGGTCGGTCCAGAGGTTGCGACGTCCGCTGCTGCCATGGCGTTGCCAGAGCTGTTGCCAGCGGCCATCCTGATCCCGGACTGCGGTGAAGTCGGTGAAGACGTGGTGACAGTAAGGGGGCAGGCTAAAGGTGCCGCCTGCGCGCATGGCGGCGGTCGGTTGCAGGTGCTGAAGCCCTGAAGCCAGATCGGTCAAGAGGATAAAGTCGCTCCGCTGGTCAATATTGCAGGCTGCGGCAACGCCCTGTTGCTTTGCATCGGCGCGGGGAGCCGGTTCAGCGACCCGGCCGTTGATCTGCAGTGGTGAATTATTACAGAGGATCAGAACCTGTTGTTGCGCCAGGCGATTGCTGTAGGCAAAGACGTTCTCTTCGACGCCGTAGTCGGAAACAAAATCATAGAGCTGGAAATCCGTAGCACCGCTGAACAGGGCCCGCTTACGCAGCAGCGGGAAGGTCTCACGCTGGTGTCTGTTCAACAAGTGCTGATCGGCCTGTTCCTGCCAGCGCGGCGTCAGGTACTCCATGCCGTACTTCTCGCTAAAGCCTTCGATCTGGCCGTGACCGAACATCGGCAGCCCCGGCATGGTCGCCAGCATGGTCGCTACGCAAAAATATTTGTCATCTTTACCGAATTGCTCGATCGCCGGTTTTTCATCCGGATTGCTCATGAAATTGACAAAGCGCTGTAGGATCGCCGGATCGAAAGAAAGAATATTCTTGATGGTCTGCCGGTACTTGGCGTTCTCCTCGCGCTTCAGCATGTTCATAAAGGCGCTGTTGTAGACGCGGTGCATGCCGAGGGTGCGGACGAAGTAGCCCTCCATCAGCCAAAAGGCCTCAGCGACCAGCAGGGTGTCGGGGGCTTCCTGACGGACCCGGTCGACCAGTTCACGCCAGAATTCAAGTGGGAAGAACCGATTGAATTCTTCCTGCGGCAAGGCATGGTCGGCGCGCGATGGTACCCCGGCGCCACCGCCTGGCAGTGGGAACCAGAGCCGCTGGAAGTGCTTTTTCGCCAGCGTCATGGCCGCGTCGAAGCGGATGACCCGGAAGCGTTTTGCCACCGACAGGATCAGCTGGATCATGGTTTCGCGCACCTGCGGCAGCAGGTAGTTCAGCTGGGCGGTGTCGTTCCACGGCAGGTGGGTGCCGTCGTTGCCGTGATAGAGGTAGCGCACTTCGCCGCTGTGATGATTCAGGTAACGACAGGTGACCGCCGCTTCGCTGTGGTCGTAGTAGCCGTCCTCGATCTGTACCGTAAAATCGCCGTCCTCACTCAGGTCCGGGCCGGTGTAACGGTAGCCGGGGTAGGGGGGATGACTCAGCTGGATGAACCAGTCGGGGTGTTCTTTGACCCAGGCTGAATCGATGCCGGTGTGATTGGTGACCACGTCGCAGGCCAGATCGATGCCGCGTTGCCGGCAGCGCCCACGCAGGTTTTCCAGCGCCGCGTCGCCGCCCAGATCCTCGGCAATCTTATAGTCGTGGATGGCATAGGCCGAGGCCGCCACCTGCAGCTGTCCGCAGAGCTGTTTGATTTTCTGCGAGGCTCTGGAGCGTTGCCAGATGCCGATCAGCCAGAGACTGTTGAAGCCGTTACCGGCAATTTCATTCAGCTCCGCGTCGGGGATCTGGTCGAGGCGATAGATGTGCTGACCGTACTTGTCCGACAGCTGATGCAGCCAGACGTAAATGGTTTTGGCCAGCAGGACGGTGCGTGGCATCCAGTCGAGATCGGCGGTGAAGTTCGCAAACTCGGCATTCAGATAGTTGGCCGGATCGAGCGTGGTGGTCGCAACTTCGCCTGGATGGCCCGGGCGATGTCCTTCCTGTTCATAATGGCTGATTGAGTCGGAGATCTGCGCCAGCAGCTCGGCAGGCAGTATGCCGCTCCAGGTCTTTTGCAGCAACAGCAGCTGCTCGCGCAGCGATTTGCTGCTTTGCAACGGCTTCAGCAAGCGCTCCAGCAAGGAATCAGGCAGATGGCCATAGCCATCATCAACTTCTGGCAGCGCCAGATCGATCTGCTGCAGCGCCAGATGATACTGGGTGGTCTGTTGCAGTTGCAGCTCTTCACGCTGAAAGAGCGGCGCGGCTGACTGCAGCGCCGGGTTCTGGCTCTGAACGCGCAGCAGAAACAGTTCGAGCAGCAGTTCATCCAGTTTGCCCAGCTGTTCAAGTTGCCGCAGCAGTTGACCGATGTCGCTCTGCCCCAGGCTGATCGGAACCGTGGGGAACAGTTTGAGGAATGCCGAAAAAAGAGTTTCCAGTTGTGGCAGTTCCAGCGAACTGTCGGTCAGCATCACGCGGTTGCGGAACGTTTTACAGTTGCGGCTGGCCAGATAGTGTCGGCCAATCTGCAGCAGCACCCGGTTCAGGGTTGCCCAGAGATCCAGTTCGCCGGCGGTCGGCGCCGCTGCCGATTGTTCGCGCAGGTGATCAGCGATCAGATGCAAGAAATAGGTGCGCCCGGGCGGCGGCGATTGACGGAACTGCTCGGTCAGTTGCAATTGCTGCCAGAGGTTCTGGCCGCATTGGACGCCGAGCGGGTAGTGTGCTTGTCTTAAAAAATCATTCATAGGTTCAGTAAGTCACCGTTGGGTCTGAATTACGCAGAAATTCTGCCGCTTCTTCAGGGGGAGTCGGATTGATCTGGAAGCCGGAGCCCCATTCGAAACCGGCCACGCGGGTCAGTTTCGGAGCGATTTCAATGTGCCAATGGTAATCGGCCGGCAAGGATGCCCAGTAGTCGGGGCGTCCCCAGCGCAGGTGCATCGGCGGCGCGCTGTGGAGGATAAAGGAGTAGGGCGGATCGCGCAGCACCGTACGCAGTCGCCGCAGGGTGTCACGCAGGGTATCGGCCAGCAGCAACAGTTGCTGATCGGTCTGCAGGGTGTAATCGTGGCTGTGGTCAAGTGGCGCAATCATCAGTTCAAATGGCACGCTTGACGCGAAAGGAGCGTAAACGAGAAAATTTCCGTCGTCACGCACGACCCGGTCTTTGCTGTTGCGCTCCTGACTGAGCAGGTCACAGATCAGACAGCGCTGCTTGCGCTCGAAGTGTTCGCGGCAGGCCGCCAGTTCGTTGGCAACCAGCGGCGGAATCAGTGGCACTGCGATCAGTTGCGAGTGTGAATGGGGGACGTTGGCCGCGGCCTCGACGCCGTAATTTTTAAACACAAACAGGTAACGGAAACGACTGTCATTACGCAGATCGAGCATCCGGGTGCGGAAGGCTTTCAGCACCTCGGCGATTTCCTCGGCTGTCAGATCGGCCATGCTGCGTTCGTGGTCGGGATGCTCAATAATCACCTCGTGGGCACCGATCCCGTTCATCCGGTCGTAAAGCCCCTCGGCCTGATTGTTCAGTTCCCCTTCAATCCGCAGTGCCGGGAACTTGTTCGGGATCACCCTGACCTGCCAGCCGGGTTGATTCGCTTTGCTGGTGTTCGGACGGTAGGCGTAGATCTCCGGTGGGGTTTTTGCTTCATTGCCGTTGCAGAACGGGCAGGAGGCCATTTCGACCTGGCTGCGCTGTTGGATAAAATCCTGCGGCCGCCGGCTGCGCCCCTGGGTGATGATGGTCCAGTTGTTCTTCAATGGATCCCAGCGTAATTCTGACACGTCACTATCCTTTCTCTGTCGATCAGACTGACCAGTTGTCTTCGTCTAGGGCGCAGCCACGGTAGGTAAAGGTGGCGCTCCCCTCGGTCGGCCAGCGACCGTTCTCTTTGTCGTTCTGCAGGGCGTGACAGCTAAGCCCGAGTTTTTCACCCGGGGCGATCAGCAGCGCCGCCAGCGGCACCGCCAGTTCCAGAATCTGATCACAGGCAGCGCGGCCGGTGCCGATCTTTACCCCCGCCTGATGCAGGTTGAGGGTCTGGGTCGCAAAGCAAAAGCGCAGTTGAAATAGCTGCTGCCCCGAAAGCCGTAGTTCAAAGCTGCCCTGTTCGCCACACAGGTGTTTCAGCAGCTCAGCTTGATCCAGTCGGAAGTACAGCTGCTCTCGGTCGTAACCGTAGAACATCTGCTCCAGGCTTTCGCGGTTGGCGTGCATCGCACCACCGGCGGCCAGATTGATCCGGCCGGCAGCCAGCCATTCGAAATAATCACCGACCCGACCGTCGATCTGCGGCGTAAAGCAGGCGCTTGGCTCTAAACTTTCGACGCTGGCTGCCGCGGGTTTGATCGATTGATGCAGCCGGGCCGGCGCGGGCAGCCCTTTCAGGTGGTAGAGGGCTTCAAGGTGCAGCCGGAACAGGCGGTCGAAAATATCTGCCTGGGCGGTGACGTGTTCGTCGCCGAACCACCAGAACCAGTCACTCCCTTCGGCGCGCAACAGTTCGCGCACCAGTTCGCTTAAGGGCTCTGCCGGATTGTTTAGCGCCAGATCGATTTCGTTGCCGATAATTTCATCCCGGGTCTGTTGCAGCAGCTCCCAGGCGCGGTTCTCTTCCGGGTGGCCGATCCAGGTGGTGAAATCGGAACGGATCCAGGACCCCGCGGCCAGTCGCGTCAGCGGCAGCGGCGTGCTTGCAGCGATGGCATCCTGCACGGTGGCGAGTTCAAGTTGCGGATCTTTTTGCAGGTTCTGGTAGAGGTCGCGCAAAAACGGGTAGCCGTTTTCGGGATAGCGCTCCCAGCAGTTCTCGCCATCAAGGATGATCGCGACCGTGCCGCCGGGGGCCTGCGCGGCGATTGTCTGCAGTCGGGTGAGAACGTCGTCGGCCGCTTCGGCCGAATTCCAGCCGGCGTAGAGAAAGCCGATCCGGTCGGAGAGTTCGCGATCCCGGAACAGCAGCGGCAGCCCGTCATATTGATAGATATTGTAGAGCTTTCTGCGATCTTTAAGCCCTGTGTCCAGGCTGCGGGCCAGAATGTCCTCGTCGGTGGCCGCCCAGAGCGCGCCCTCTTCGCGCAACAGCCCGGCCGCCGCTTCGCTGACCGCACCTTCTGCCGGCCACATGCCGCGCGGACGCTGGCCGAGTATCCGGTTGGCGGTCTGCAATCCTTCACGAACCTGCAGGCGCCCGTCATGCGGATGTCTGAAATCGGCCGCCGGTAATGGCAAGCCCGGGCTTGGCAGCTGCGCCGCGCGCAGGTCGCAGAGCAGCGGCAGAATCGGATGGGCGTACGGGGTCACCGAAATTTCAATCTGTCCGGCCTGCTCGAGCTGTTTGTGTCGCGCGATGACGCGGGAGACTTCGGCATGGCAGATTTCAAGCAACTGCTGTTTCTGTGCTTCAGTGAAGTTCTCGCCCTGTTTCAGCAGCGCCGCCAGCACCGGCGTATTCTTGCGCAGATGATAGCCGGTCCAGGCGAGCAGAAACAGCACCTGCAGGTCGCGCAGGTCCTGTGGTTTGAATTTGTCCAGCTGTGGTGACGAGTCGCCGCCGCGCATCCGGAAGAGCTGATGGTAGCGGCGGTTCGGCAGGATCTGCGTCTCTTCGTTGACGGAGAAAAACTGCTCGATGATAAACTGCTGCTCGGCGGTTGCCAGCTGTTCAGGCGGCTGGGTCGCCAGGTCCAGCCAGCGGTCACGGTCGCTGCCGTCAGCGTAACGCTCCAGCTGTTCGAGCAGGGTCGGCACCAGGTTGACCGTTACCCGCGCGCCGGTTTCGGCGATGGTCTCCAGCATCTCGCCGTAGTCCTTCAACCCGTGCAGCCAGGTCCAGGGGAGCAGCGTCTGACCGCTGACCGGATCCCGATAGTCGGGCTGATGCATGTGCCAGAGGATGCAGACCTTCAGTGGTGCGTTCAGGCCGGATTTTGTAGCAGTTGCAACCATTGCTCTACCTTTTCGCGATATTCATTCAGCAGCGAATCGGCGCGCTCCGCTTCGACGGCTTCAGCCAGAATGTGCACCAGCGGCCGATACGGATCGGGAACCACCAGCACCCAGTCATCACCCAGGTGCACCTTGACGCCGTCGATGAAGGTGGTCTGCAGGTCTGCGCTCGCCTCGTTCATCAGGCGCATGATGCCGCCTTTGCACTCCCAGCTGCAGGAGAGCTGGATCTTTCGATAGGGGCGCTGCGGGATCTGCGACCGCAGGTCGGTCATGGTCTCGTCCGCGCGGGCCAGCAGTTCCAGGGTTTTCGCCACCGCGAACAGGGCGTCGAAGTGCGGTTGAAATGCGGTGTAGGCAATCCGGCCCTCCAGGTCGCCGACCAGATGATTCTCTTTGTCTGTCGCGGCAACGCCCAGCGAGCGACCATCCCCTTTGGTGCGGACGACATTGATGCGCTTGCTGCGGACAATCTCTTCCAGGGTGTGGGGCGCCGCGATCGGTACGGCAATCGAACCGCCCTGCGTGGTTTTGGCGATCAGCGTCGCAGAGAGAGTCAAGACTTCGATATCGCTAAAAATTTTACCGCTGCCGTCGACGAAAATAGAGCGTTCACCAGAAGGTCCAAGCCAGAAGCCCGCAGTCGCATTCAGGGCGGTGACGATCTTGCCCATCCGTTTCAGGGCGTCCGTCTGTTCTTCGGCCAGCGGCGGGATGTGGTTTTCATCAATCTGTGCGTTCAGTTCGATAACCTCGCAACCGAGACGGTTGAGCAGACGCGGCAGCAGGTCGGCGGCGGGGGAGTGGTTGAGGTCGATCACCACCCGCGGCTTGGCTTTGCTCAGCACCTCGCGATCGAGGGCGCGGAGGAAGCCATCCTGATAGTATTCGTAGAGATTCGGTAGTTCGGAGATCGAGCCCGGCTCACTGTAGTGAACGCGGCGGAAGTTTTCTTTGTAGTAGATCCGCTCGATCGCTTTGGCCGCGGCTGATGAGAGTTCCAGCCCCTGCTCATCAAAAAAGACGATTTCTGTCACCGATGAATCACGTGCCGACTGCCGAAAATGCACCCCGCCGATTTCTCCGAAAGTGGTCAGTTTGTAACGCAGCACCGGCAAAGGGACGCGCTTGACATCGCGGGCGTTGATTCCTGCCGATAGCAGGCCGCCGACGAAGGCGCGTTTCAGCATGCGCGAGGAGCGCAGCGCATCGCGACCGATGAGGATAAAGCTGTCCTTCGGCAGTGTCGAGCCGTAGGCCGCGCCGAGTTTTGCGGCAAATTCAGGAGTCAGTTCGATGTTGGTCAGTCCCTTGACCACTGCCCCTTCGAACAGGCTGCGGCGCCAGGTTTCTCCCCAGATCATGTTGCTGGTGACGATGGCGCTGTTTTCGATGATTTTGCTCGGCCATATTTTGACGTCGGCGTTGATCGTCGCATCAGCACCGACATTTGAACCATCGCCGACCACCACACCCGCCTTGATGGTGGCGCCGGTGCCGATTCGCACGTTCTGACCGAGGACCGCATCAGTGATCTTGGCGTTGGCCTTGACGTATACGTTGTCCCAGAGGACGGTATTTTCGAGTTGGGCACCCTCTTCGATAACGCAGTTGCGGCCGATGATGCAGTTTTTCAGCTTTGGTGCGCCGATCAGGCGGGTGTTGTCACCCAGGATGACCGTGCCTTCGAGCATCGCCAGGCTGTCCGGGTTGGCGGTCGCTTCAGCGCCCAGGTACAGCCCTTTCTGCCCGCTCAGCGGCCGCTCTTCGATATTGACGCTGGCCTTGCCGCTGAGGATGTCCTTGCTGGTTTCGAGGTAGGCGTCGGTGTTGCCGATATCCTGCCAGTAGCCTTTCAAGGTACAGCCGTAGAGCGGGGCCTTGCGCTCCAGCATCAGGGGAAAAACATCCTTTGACCAGTCGCGGTTTTCCCCCTCGGGGATCAGGTCCAGCACTTCCGGTTCGAGAATGTAGATGCCGGTGTTGATGGTGTCGGAGAAAACTTCACCCCAATCCGGTTTTTCCAGAAACTTGGTGATCTCACCTTCGGGATTGGTGATGACTACCCCGAACTGCAGCGGGTCGGGCACCGGCGTTAGAGTCAGGGTCGCCTGGGCCTGCTTCTCTTTATGGAAGGCGATCGCCGCGCCCAGGTCGAAATCGGTCAGCAGATCGCCGCTGATGATCATGAAGCGCTCATCCAGATGACGCGCCGCCGCCTTGACCGCGCCCGCGGTACCCAGGTCTTCGAGGGGGGTGACGTAGGTGATCTCAACGCCGTATTCGCTGCCGTCGCCGAAGAATTTCTTGATTGTTTCCGGCTGAAAATAGAGCAGGATCACCAGCTCGGTGATGCCGTGCTTTTTCAGCAGATCGACAATGTGCAGCATGATCGGGCGATTGCAGAGGGAAACCATCGGCTTGGGTACGTTGATCGAGAGCGGATGCAGGCGGGTGCCGAAGCCTCCGGCCATGATGACTGCTTTCATTAAGACTCCTTTTTTGATAACAGGTCAGGATTTATCAAGAGATTAAACACCAGAACGCTGGTTAGTTGTCAGAAAATGTCGTGAAAAAGCGGGTTTGGCTACTTGCGTTTGAGCAGGCGTCTGACTTCCGATTTCAGTTCTCCCAGGTCGGAACTTTTGACGATGTAGGCGTCGGCCAGCCATGAAGAGAAATCATCCTTGTAGCAATTGTAGGCACTACAGAGAATCACCGGCAGACCGGAGCGCTCTTTGACGATGGTTTGCAGCATATCGAGACCGCTCTCCTGCTTGATCTGGATGTCAAGAACGACCAGGTCGATCTGCTGACTGGCGAGGATCTCGGCGGCGGCGGCGCAGTTTCCGGCGCTAACCACTTGATAACCTTCATCTTCCAGTTCGGCAGTGTAGAGCAATCTCAAGCCGGGTTCATCATCGACCACCAGGATTGTCGCCATGCTGGATCTCCTTGCTGTGTGAGAAAAAGATGTTCGCTGATCGGTCTGCAATTGTAACAGTTTGGGCACAGATGGCAATGACGGAAACCGAGAAGTTTCTTGCCCTGCATGCGCTGGGCTGGCATAGTCGCCGGCATGCGAAAAAAAGCCTTTAATCTCTACTCGACCCATCTCAAACAGCGCTTCGGTGGTCGGGTTCACAAGATATCTATCGATGCCGGTTTCAGCTGCCCAAATCGGCAAGGCGGCCGTGCGGAGCATGGCTGTCTGTTCTGCGCACCCGGTGGCTCAGGGTCGGTCGGCATCGAACGCGATCAGTCGATTGCCGTCCAGTTGGAACGAGCCAAGGGGTTGATGAGCCGGAAGTACCGCGCCAAGTGGTTTATCGCCTACTTCCAGCCCTATTCAAACACCTATGCTCCGGTGGCACATTTGCGTGATTGCTACGATCAGGCGCTGGCGGTCAAGGATGTCGTCGGTCTGGCGATCGGCACCCGTCCCGACTGTCTGCCACCGGAAACCCTGGATCTGCTCGCTGAATATCATCAGCAGACCTACCTCTGGCTGGAGATCGGCCTGCAGACCATCCACAACCGCAGCCTCGATTTCCTGCAACGCGGCCACGATTACCAGTGTTTTCTCGCCGCTTACCAGCAGGCGAAAGCGCGGGGCCTAAGGGTCTGTGTGCATCTGATTCTTGGCCTGCCGGGGGAGTCGCGTGAGGACATTCTGGCCACGGCGCGCGAGATGGCCCGTCTCAAGGTTGATGGCGTGAAATTGCACTTACTGCATGTTCTGCGGGGAACTCCGCTGGGTGATCTCTACCTGCAGGGGCAGGTGCCGATGCTCGAGATGCAGGAATATGTCGAGCTGGCGGTTGACTTTATCGAACTGCTGCATCCAGACACGCTGATTCAGCGTCTGACCGGTGACGGTCCCCGTGACATCCTGCTGGCGCCATTGTGGTCGATGGACAAATGGGAGGTGCTCAATGCGATCGACGCTGAACTGGAAAAGCGGGGTTCAATGCAGGGGGATAGCTACCGAGTGGACTGAATATGGAAACGCCTACGCCTTGCAAAGCAAGGATGGCAGATTCCTTGATGAGCGACCGGTTAGTACCCGGAGCTGACCTGGACCTGAGGTTGCTGAGCGGCTTGAGGCTCGGAGGCGGATCCCCATGAGAGGAGCAGCACCGAAGCCCACAGCAGGCTTATAATGAGGATAGTGAGTCGAAACATGGCGCGCAATCTAGCAGAGTGAATCGCCGGATACAATAGAAGATTTTCAAGCAGGCATTTTTTTTCTTTCCCCCTTGCCGCGTTTTGTCGCTGCGTGATATGTTCCCGTTTCCACGGACAAAAGCCAGCCCGAGCGCTCACTTCGCTTACGTTTTTACCTTCTTTCTATAAGTCATTGAATGTTCGATCTCGACAGCCTCAATCCCCAGCAGCGTGACGCTGTTTCTCATATCGAAGGACCGCTGTTGTTGCTGGCCGGTGCCGGTTCAGGCAAGACCCGGGTTATCACCTGCCGGATTGTCTATCTGTTGCAGCAATGTGGCATCCCGCCTAGTCAGATTCTGGCCGTGACCTTTACCAACAAGGCCGCCCGCGAGATGCGTGAGCGGGTTGAGGAGATGGTCGGTAAAAAAGCCTGCAAGGGGATGGTGATCGCTACCTTCCATTCGCTTTGCGTGCGGATTCTCAAAGCCCATATCGAACGGCTCGGCTACAAGAAAAACTTTTCCATCTATTCCGCGTCTGACCAGCAGCAGTTGGTGCGGCGTCTGCTGAAGGACGAGATCGCCGACGCGTCTGGCAAGGACGCCGAGCAGGTGCTTTGGCAGATTTCTGATGCGAAAAACCGACTGGTCGGGCCGGGTGAGTTTGTTTCCAGCAGCCGCGATCCGATCTCCTGCATGACTGCGTTGATCTATCCGCGCTACCAGAAAGAACTCAAGGCTTACAATGCCGTCGATTTTGACGATCTGCTGGTGTTGGCCGTGCAGTTACTGGAGAAAAATGCCGACCTGCTTGAGCATTACCAGCAGTTTTTCCGTTACCAGATGGTCGACGAATACCAGGACACCAATCCGGTGCAGTACCGCTTGCTCCGGCTGCTCGCCGCCGGGCATGGCAACCTCTGCGTGGTCGGAGACGACGATCAGTCGATCTACGGTTTCCGCGGCGCCGATGTCGCCACCATTCTCAACTTTGAAAAGGATTTTCCCGGCACCCGGCTGATCAAGCTGGAGCAGAATTATCGCTCGACCGGTAATATCCTCGCTGCGGCCAATGCCGTGATCCAGCACAACCGAAAACGTAAGGAGAAGGCGCTCTGGACGTCGGATGGCTCCGGTCCGCCGATCGATTATCTGCTCTGTGACGATGACCAGCATGAGGCCAGCCAGGTGATCGAGCGGATCCATATCGAGCGTGGTCGCCGCGAGTTGCAATATTCGGACTTTGCGATTCTTTATCGGACCAACAGTCAGTCGCGCTCGTTTGAAGAGCAGTTGCGCTACGAAGATATCCCTTACGTGCTGATCGGCGGTCAGCAGTTTTTTGACCGTAAAGAGGTCAAGGACGTCATCGCCTATCTGAAAGTGCTGCTCAATCCTGCCGATGAGGTCAACCTGCTGCGGGTTCTCAACTATCCTAAGCGCAATATCGGCGCCGGCAGCGCCGACAAGCTGATCCGTTATTCGGCGGAGCAGGAAATGGCGCTTTGGGCGGTGCTCAAAGAGTCGGAGCTGGTCACGGATTTGACGGCGCGCACCCATGAAGCGATCGTCGGTTTTGTCGAACTGCTGGAGAGATATCGTAAAAAATTTCGGCAGCCGCTGCAGATGTCGGAGACGTTGCGCGAACTGCTGCAGGAACTGAAACTGGCCGAAGAGATTTACCGGCAGGAGAGCGATCCGAAAAAAGCCCACCGCCGGGTGGAGAATCAGGAAGAGGTGCTCAACGCCATGGCGGCCTATCTGGAACGGGAGCCGGAGCCGAGCCTGGCCGGATTTATCGATAAGGTTTCCCTGTTTGACGATGATGGCCCGAAGCAGAATGACAAAGAGAAAAAGCTGGCGCAGAATGCGGTAACCTTGATGAGCCTGCATTCCAGTAAGGGGCTGGAATTTCCGGTGGTCTTTCTGGTCGGTATGGAAGAGGGCTATCTGCCGCACAAAAAATCGATCTTTGAGACCTTTGATATCGATGAAGAACGCCGTCTCTGTTATGTCGGTATCACCCGCGCGAAACAGCAGCTGGTTTTGCTCGGTGCCGGACGGCGGCGCAAATACGGCAAACTGGAGCAGCGTGATCCGAGCCGTTTTTTAGTGGAAATCCCGCCTGAGCTGCTGGTGCGTTGCGACCCGGAAAAACCGATGGAGAGCACGCCGGAGCAACTGGAAAAAAGTGCCAGTAACTTTTTCAGCGGAATCGGTAAACTGTTTGGCGATTAATCGATCGCCTGTTGAATCAAAAGAACTGAAAGGGGTATGAAGATGTCGATGCAGATCAGTTTTCCCGGCGGCGTTGCCGTGGCCGCCCAGCTTGGCGAGTTCAGCCTGTTGACCGACCAACCGGTCGCCTCCGGAGGCGCCAACAGCGCCCCCTCGCCCTATGCCATGTTTCTGGCCTCGATCGGCACCTGCGCCGGTTTTTTTGCGCTGCGTTTCTGTCAGCAGCGCGAGATCGCCACCGAAGGGCTGGGGTTGAGTCTGGATATTGAGCGGGATGCCGAGAGCCGCGAGCTGCGCAAGGTGAAAATCGCTATTCAGCTGCCGCCGGGGTTTCCCGAGAAGTACCGCAAAGCGATCATCAAGGCGACCGATCAGTGTGCGGTCAAGCAGGCGATAATCGCTCAGCCGCAATTTGAAGTCACGACGAACTGAAGACAGAAAGACGGGCCATCAGCAGCTGGTGGCCCGTCTTTCTTATTTCTGCAGATAATCCGCCGCCTGATCAATCAGGTAGCGGGCGATGCTGCGTTGCGGCGGAATGGTCGGCAGCTGATCGAGTTTGTACCAGCCGCCGCCGTCCAGTTCGGCCGCTTCCAGTTCGATTTCGCCGCTGACATAGTCGGCGACGAAGCCGGTCATCAGCTGGCTGGGGAAGGGCCAGCACTGGCTGCCGAGGTAGCGGATGTTGTTGATGACCAGCCCGGTCTCTTCGAGCACTTCTCGCGCCATCGCCTCTTCCAGACATTCGCCGAACTCGACAAATCCCGCCACCAGGCCGAAGCGCCCGTCAGCCCACTCAGGCTTGCGCACCAGCAGAATTTCATCCCCTTTGATGACCAGGCCGATAACGCAGGGATGAACCCGCGGGTAGTGCTGCTTCTGGCAGGCCTGACACTGTTTTCCCCATTGACCGGAGATGTGCCGCAAGGTGCCGCCGCAGTAGCCGCAGTGCCGGCTTGAGCGTTCCCAATGCAGGATCATCTGGCCGACACCGGCCAGCGAGAGCAGCGCCAGCGGGATTTGCGGGTTCTTGTCGAGCAGCGAGTGGGCCTGCAGATGAGCCGGTATCTCAGCGTTGCGTGACACTGTCAACAGTCGACAGGGGAGACCGTCCCAGCTGCCGATATAGAGTGGCGGGGTGTCACTGGTGAGCAGCGGCGAGTCTCCCGCGGGGAGTTGCGGCCCCTGTTCGTCGGCAGTCGTCAGCAGCGCGCTGCCTTGCAGCACCAGCCAAACGCCACTGCTGGCAGGGTCTTCCTCGGGGGGCGCTATTTTGAAACGCTGGTCAAGGCTGGCGCTATTAAACGGCAGATCGACCGGGCTGGGGTAACTATCTGGCAAGCCAAGCTTCATTTTAAGATTCCTTGTCGCCGGGCGTAACGCAATAGCGTTATCTGGGTTTTTGCATCGACGATCTGGCCACTTTCTATCATCCCCAGCGCTTGCTCAAGCGAGCAGATCTGCGGCTCAATGAACTCATCCGGCTCGAGGGCCGTGGCGGTTTTCTCAAGCTTGCTGGCGATGTAGAGATGGATTTTTTCATTGCAGAAGCCGATGCTGCTGTAGATGAATCCCAGCGATGCTACGGCGCTGGTCCGGTAGCCGATCTCCTCGACCAGTTCCCGTTCGATACAGTCTGCACCATCTTCGCCCGGTTCCAGTCGACCGGCGGGTATTTCCCAGACAAAGTCTTCGGCCGCCGGTCGGAACTGACGGATCAGGATGACCCGGCTGTCGTCGAGGACCGGCAGGGCGGCGGCACCGCCCGGATGTTGAATGATCTCAAATTTCGCCAATCGCTGATCGGGCATGCGATGGGTTTCGCGGGCAAGGTCGAGAATCCTGCCGCGATGAATGATTTCTTCCGTTTGTTTGCTCACGATAAAGGTCCTTTCGGTTGCGCCTGAGTGTAGAGGAAAGCTGCTGTCGTCGCAATCCAGATAGTCGTCTTGCAGAGTTTACGGCTTAGAGAATAGAGTGGTTTGTGGGCAGAAGAATAAGAAACATTAAAATAGGATAGAATTTACTATCCCCCATGAGAAAAATGATATAGTTTCTCCTGTCAGATTCTTAGGTAACTGTTTTATCCCCCTGAACAAGCGGATTCAAACGATGGCCGAAAACCAAGTACGGATACTTTATGTCGATGACGAAGAGTCTCTCGCCCTGCTCGGCGAAGAGTTGCTTGGCGACCTGGGTTACCAGGTTCGTAGCGCTTTGTCTGGCAGTATGGCTTTTGAGTTGTTTCAGCAGGATCCGCAGGCGTTTGATCTGTTGATCACCGACGAGTCGATGCCGGGGATCACCGGTATCGAGCTGGCGCAGCAGGTCTATCGTATCAACCCGCAGTTGCCGGTGGTGCTCTGTTCCGGTCATTTACTGACGATGCATGAAGCGGGGATGGAAAATACCAATGTCCGGGCGGTGTTGTTGAAAACCGAGGTTTGTAACAAGCTTCCGGAAATCATCGAAAAACTGCTGGCCAAATCCTGAATTCTCTCGTTTCACCCACAAAAAACAGCCGCTCCAATCCTTTGGAGCGGCTGTTCTGTTTAGAGCGACAGGGTAATAATAATCAGCAAAAGCAGCACGCCGCCGATGATCAGTGTCAGCGGTAACTTCTTGCCGGTCTGGGCCGGCGAAGTCTTTTCCAGCTTGCCGACCACCGGGAAGCGTTCTATCACCGTGCGCACATGCGGTGCGGTTTTGAGGGACTCGGTCAGATCCTGCCCGGCCTGATGAACCCCTTCGTGGTTACCCTTTTTCCAGCGCTCGCTGGCACTGACGTCATAAACGGTGCCGCTGACAGCGACATAGGCCGGCTGGCCGTTACGGCCGTCGTTACTGGCCAGTTCCGCAGCATTCATCGGTTCCTCCCTCGCTCGAATTCAATTTTCGTAATAGGTGTAGCCCTGTAACTGTTCGGCGAATTCCTGCAGAATCTGCTGCCGCTCAGCGACCGTGATCAGTTTGTTGCGTACGGCCTGTTCGGCGGTGACACGGAACTTCTCGCGCAGCTCCTTCGGGTTGTACTGAACCATGCTCAGCACGTCGGCAACCGAGTCGCCAGCCAGCTCTTTATTGACATCGAAACTGCCGTCGGCGTTGATCCGCACGCTGACCACGTGGGTGTCGCCGAACAGGTTGTGCAGGTCGCCGAGGGTTTCCTGATAAGCGCCCATCAGAAAGACGCCGAGGATGTAGTCTTCATCGGCCCGCAGTGGATGCAGTGGCAGGGTGCGCTGTTCGCCACCGGCGAGGATGAAGCAGTCGAGCTTGCCGTCACAGTCGCAGGTCAGGTCGGAAATAATCGCATCGCGCACCGGCGCTTCGTTCAAGCGGTTGATCGGCATGACCGGAAACACCTGATCGATCGCCCAGGTGTCAGGGAGCGATTGGAAGACGCTGAAGTTGCCGTAATAGATATCGGCCAGCGAATGTCGCAGCCCTTGCAGCTCGTCTGGAGTGTGGCGGTTCTCCTCAAGCTTTTTCTCCACCTGCCGGGCAATACTCAGGAACAGGTTTTCCGCCAGCGAGCGCTGCCGCAGGGATATGTCGCCGTTGCGAAAGTGTTCACGGATCTGATCGCGGTTCTCCAGCGCCTCTGTGTAGGTCGCGACCAGGTCATCGCAATCAACCTGCAGGTGCAGTTCAAACTGGCGCGTAACCAGCGCTGGTGAATCTGCCGGGCAGTGCTTCGGCAGCGACAGGGGCTGGAACTCGAGAATATCGAGGATGTTGAACAGCAGCATGGTGGTGTGGGCCACGGTTGCTCGGCCGGATTCAGTAATCAGGGTCGGGTGGGCGATCTGCTGCGGGGCCAGAGTCTGTGCTACGGTTTCAACAATGCAGCGGCCGTAGTCGGCCAGACTGTAGTTGCACGAATGGCTGTGTTTCGACTGGTTGCCGATGTAATCGACCGCCAGGCCGCCGCCAAGGTCGAGGTATTTCAGCGGCACGCCCTCGGCGGCCAGATCGGCGTAGAAGCGGCTGGCTTCGCGAACTCCGGCGCGGATCTCTTCCAGATCAGGGATCTGCGAACCCAGATGACAGTGGAGCAGCTGCAGGCAGTCGAGCTTGCCGACCTCGCGCAGTTCATCGACCACCGCCACCAGCTGCGCGGTGCTCAAACCGAAGCTGCTGCGGTCGCCACTGGTCTCGGTCCAGAGTCCGCCGACCTTCGCCGAAACCTTGATCCGCACGCCGATCAGTGGAGCGATCCCGAGCTTGGCGCTGCGCTCCAGAATCAGCGCCAGCTCGCTGGGAGATTCAATGACAAAGAAGCAGCGGTAGCCGAGCTTGTTGGCCCAGAGCCCCAGATCGATAAATTCCCGGTCCTTGTAGCCGTTGCAGATCAGCAGCCCGCCGTCATGCAGGTTGGCCAGCGCCAGCAGCAGCTCAGGCTTGCTGCCAGCTTCGAGGCCGGTGTTGTAGATGGCGCCGAAACGGACGATCTCTTCGATGACCTGGGCTTGCTGGTTCACCTTGACCGGGAACACGCCCTGATAGTTGGCTTGGTAGCCGGTGGCTGAAATCGCCGCGGCGAAACTTTCGTTGAGCTGCGCCAGTCGGACGTCAAGCAGATTTTCGATCCGCAGCAGCAGTGGAAAGTTGTGGCCGCGCGCGCCGGCGCCGCCGACAATCTCGGTCAGCGGAACTTCGACCATGCCACTGGGAAAATCAACCTTGACGGTGACATCGCCTTCAGCTGAGAGGTCGAAATTGCCGCCGCCCCACTGGCGGATGCCGTAGAGCTCTGCGGAATCCTCGCTGCTCCAGCCTGCTGCTTTGCGACGGTTCATTCGGCAATATTTTCTTTGGCGAAGGTCGGCAGCATGAAGGCACCCAGGTGCAGATCTTCGTTATAGTACTTGGTGTAGAAACCGCGGTTTGCAACCCGCTGACGATCGAAATCCTTGACCGGGTGATGCTTTTTACTGGCGAAAGCAAAGCTCCAGAAGCCGCTCGGATAGGTCGGGATGAACGCCTGGTACATCTCGACGATCGGATAGACGGCGCGCAGGTTGCGGTACATGTTTTTCTGAATCTCGGCGTGATAGAAGGGGGACTCACTCTGCGCGACCATGATACCGTCCTCTTTCAGCGCACCATAGACCAGCCGGTAGAAATCCTCCTCGAACAGACCGACCGCCGGGCCGATCGGATCGGTGGAGTCGACCAGGATGACATCGAACTCGTTCTGATGGTCGCGAATGTAAGCCAAGCCGTCATCGACATGCAGTTTGACTTTTGGATTGCTGCCGTCGATCTCGCAGGCCATGCTCGGCAGCAGTTCCACCGACTTGTCGATCACCAGCCCGTCAATTTCGCAAAGGGTTGCCAGTTCGACGCCGGGGTGCTTCATGATTTCACGGATGCTGCCGCCGTCGCCGCCGCCGATCACTAGCACCTGCTTCGGCGCCGGATGGGTAAACAACGCCGGGTGGACGATCATATCGTGATAGACGAATTCGTCTCGTTCGGTGACCATGACCAGGCCGTCGAGCAGCATCATCTTGCCGTATTCCAGCGTGTTGATGATGTCCAGTTTCTGAAACTCGCTCTCGCCGGAGAAGAGGGTTTCGGTGACTTTCATGCTGATGCCGACGTTTTCGCTGTGTTTTTCCGTGTACCAGAGATCCATGCTGATGTCCTGTCGCTATATAGTTTATATGACTGTTGTTAGGCGATGGTAATGACTGCGGCCAGGGCGCTGCCGAGTTGTTTGACCCGATGCTGTGCCGCGGTTGATTGAATACTGCTGACGCTCTGCCCGCGTCGCAGCAGCGCGGCTTCGGCCATGCGCCGGGCGATTCCTTCGATATCTTCCTTGTGTCCGCAGGCGGCGTAGGCTCTGGCAACACCGGCCGCGGCGCTGTCGGTCGGCCAGGCAACGGCGACTGCGGCGGAGATGATCTCGCCGGGGATTTCACTGCTGATTTGAGCGGTCAACGCCGGAACCAGCAGCGCTTCGTTCAGCGCTTGCGGGTCGGTTAATGCCGCACCAGGTGGCAGCAGTGAACAGCCGTCAATCAGGTTCAACTGACCGATTCCGGCTTCGATCCGCGCGCTGTCCAGAGCGTCGGCGCTGGTCGCCCCTTCGCTGGTGGCGCAACTGAGGAAAAATCTGGTGGCTTTATTCATCCGGAAATCCGACTCCATCAGGGGGCAAATGAACAGATTCAGGTGTAACTATACTCGGTTGCCGTGGGTGTCAAGAGTTTATCATGATATGGCGGCTGGTTTCCTGCTTCTGCGGATGAATTTTTCCCGGCTCTGTGGTAAACAGAGCGAAATGAACGATCCAACTTGTGTTTGAAAGGATAAATAAGATGACCAACGTGCAGAAAATCGGTTTCATTGGCGGCGGAAACATGGCCGAAGCGCTGATCAAGGGGTTGCTTTCCGGAGGCTTTGCCGCCGAACGGATTATGGCTTCGGAGCCGAGTGAGCCCCGGCGTGAGCATCTTCACGATGAGTTTGCCATTGAGTTGACCACTGATAACCTCGAAGTGATGCGGAACTGTGAAATCGTCGTCCTGGCGATCAAGCCGCAGATCGCCGACGAGGTGCTGGCAGAGATCGCCGGTGAATATCGGGAAGAAAAGCTGCTGGTGTCAATCCTGGCCGGAGTCTCCTGTGCGGCTATAGAAAAATTCTTCCAGGGCGCACCGAGGGTGGTGCGGGTGATGCCGAACACCCCGGCGCTGGTCGGTGAGGGGGCCAGCGCCATCTGTCGCGGCCATCACTCCAGTAAGGAGGACCTTGCTCTGGTAAAGACGCTACTTGAGGCGGTCGGCAGCGTACAGATTATCGACGAGCGGCAGATGGATGCCGCGACCGGTCTGTCCGGTTCGGGGCCGGCTTACATCTATACTGTTATCGAAGCGCTGGCGGATGGCGGGGTGCGCGAAGGCTTGCGGCGCGATGTCGCTCATCAGCTGGCGGTGCAGACGGTGGTCGGCGCGGCACTGATGGTACGTGAAACCGGCGAGCATCCGGCGATCCTGCGCGACCGGGTCTGTTCCCCCGGCGGCACCGCGATCACCGGTGTCAGCACGCTGGAAAAAAATGGTCTGCGAACCACCCTGATGGAGGCGGTTTCTGCCGCCGCCGCCCGTTCGCGTGAGCTGGGTGGTCACTGATTCCATTTTATTGACCGCCTGTCCGGTCTTCCCGGCAGGCGGTTTTTGCTTTTTGGCGGTAGGTTTTTATGCTGATTGTCAACTTTTGGCCGTGCCTGCTGGCGCTGACGTTGCTCACCCTCACTCCGGGGGTTGATACCCTGCTGGTTATCCGTAACAGCGCCCGCGGTGGCTGGCGGGATGGTTTTGCCAGCAGTCTGGGCATCTGCAGCGGGCTGTTTGTTCACGCAGTGCTTTCAGCCGTTGGCATTTCGGTGATCCTGTTGCAGTCGGCGCTGGCGTTTAACCTGCTGAAGTTTCTCGGCGCCGGCTACCTGGTCTGGCTGGGCTTCTGCAGCCTGCGTTCGGCCGCGGTGCCGAAAAAGCTGGAGAACTTGTCCGCAACTGCAGGCAGCGTGGCAAAATTCAAGCTGCAACGTTCGTTACGCGAGGGATTTCTTTCCAACGTCCTGAATCCCAAAACCATTATTTTTTATATGGCCTTTCTGCCGCAGTTTATCGACCCTGCCGGTTCGGCGCTGCAGCAATCGTTGTTGCTGGCGGCCATCCACTTCTGTCTGGCGATGTTCTATCAGTGCGCCCTCGCTTTGCTGGTGCAACAGGCCGGTCAGTGGCTGAAAAACTGTCGTCTGCGGCGTTATTTGGACGGTCTGACCGGAACAGTGCTGGTGCTGCTCGGTTTGCGTCTGGCGCTGGATCGGTGAGGACAACGGATGCTGAAACCTGAGCGGCTGCCCTTTCATTATGGCTGGTTGATTGTCGTCACCGGTATCCTCACCCTGTTTGCTTGTCTGGGGTTGGCCCGTTTCGCCTTCGGTATGCTTTTGCCAGGGATGCGCGACGGGCTGGGGCTGGCCTACGATCAGCTGGGCTATCTCGGCACCGGCAATTTCGTCGGCTACCTGCTGTCGGTCGCGGTCACGCCGGCAGTGCTGCGCCGACTTAAGCCGCGCCTGACCATCAGTATCGGTCTGCTGCTGATTGCTGCCAGTATGGCGGGGATGAGCAACTGCGAACGTTATCTGCCGCTGCTGCTGCTCTATTTTCTGACCGGCATCGGCAGCGGGCTGGCAAATATTCCGATGATGGTGCTGATTGCGCACTGGTTTCGCCGCGAGCGGCGCGGCCGGGCGGCGGGGCTGATGGTCATCGGCAACGGCTCGGCGATCGTCTTTTCCGGGTTGCTGATCCCTTTTCTCAATCAACAATACGGCGCCGCCGGCTGGCGGGTCAGCTGGCTGCTGCTGGCCGGGATTTCCCTGTTGATCGGATTGCTGGTGGCGCTGCTGGTGCGCAACGACCCGGAGTCGATCGGGCTGGAACCGATCGGCGCCAAGCAATCGTTTGACGAGGCGACACTGGCGACCACCGAGCCGGCCAACAGCGGCCGGATTATGCTCTATCTCGGCCTGCTCTATCTAGCCTTCGGCGCAACCTACATGGTCTACGGCACCTTCATCGTCACCAGCATGGTCGAAGAATATGGCTTCAGTGAAGCGACCGCTGGCCAGTTCTGGTCGTGGGTCGGTTTTTTCAGCCTGTTCTCGGGGATCATCTTTGGCACTCTCTCGGATAAAATCGGCCGGCGCGGCGGGTTGATGGTGGTCTTCAGCGTGCAGACGCTGGCCTACCTGCTGGCCGGCTCCGGGCTGGGCGAGTGGGCGCTGATGGCTTCGGTGGCGCTGTACGGCATTGCTGCCTGGGCAATTCCGGCGATTATGGCTGCTACGGTTGGCGATTACATGGGCCTGACCAAGGCCGCTGCTGCCTTTTCTCTGATCACCTTCTTCTTCGCCGGTGGCCAAACCATCGGCCCGGCAATTGCCGGAATTATCGCCGAAAACAGCGGCAGCTTCGCCCCAGCATTTCTGCTCTCAGCGGGTTTGACTGGCGCTGCCGCGCTGGCGGCGCTGAAATTACCGAAGCCGCAAGCGAAGTAACTGCGGGACAGCAAAACGACAAAAGGGCTGCCGGAATCCGGCAGCCCTTTTGTCGTTTTGTTATCAATCAGCGCGTTCAGCCGCAGGATTGTGCGCCCCCGGAATCCGAAGCGAAATCCTGCAGAAACAGGATCAGGTTTTCATGCTCCTCTTTGCTCATTCCCTCAATGATCTCCGGTCGGGCGACATGCAGATTGGTCTCGATAAAGTTTTTCCACTCTGCTTTGGTCTTGTTCGATGGCGCAATTCTGCCGCCATGCGCCCCGCTGATGTGGCAGGAGCGGCAGAGCTGGTCGTAGGTTTTTTTCCCTTTGCGCGTGTTGGCTGCGTAGCTGGTTGCGGCCAATAGCAGCACCAGAAAACCGATCGTCGCGAGGGAGAGTCCTCTTTTCATTACCGTTACTCCTTTGCGGATTATTTTCTGAGAATATCCATCGCCTTTTCCAGCGAAACTTTCATCCGGTTAAACGCATCGGCCAGCAGCTTGATCTCGTCGTTGGTGTCGACCTCGAAAGAGCGTCCCATTTTGCCGCGGCTGATATCGCCGGCCACATCGACAAAGGTTTCGATTGGCTTGATGACGCTGCGGCGAATGGTGTAGTCGATGATCAGCAGCGCGAAAAAGAACAGCACGCTGACGGCAGTTGCCAGCGAACCCAGTTTCTGTAACGTCAGCTTTTTTGCCGCTTCGGTCGGCACGTAAACGATCCGGGTGCCGACCATGTCGCCCTCTTCGTAGCCGTAGCCTGAGCTGCGGCCGTATTTTGCTACCATCTGTTCAGGGGCGGCTTCCGGGGTGTCGTGACACCAGATACAGTTTTCGCGGGACTCGATCGGTGTTGCCGAGGCATAGAAGCTTTTTCCCTGCCGGGTGGTAAAGCCCTCCCAGCGCTCAAAGTCGCCGTTGTCGAAGCCTTCGATCAATTTTTTTTCAAAGTCATCGGCCAGGTTTTCCTGATTCAGCGGATTGTGCGAGGCGACCCGGTAGATATATTCAGGATGCTCTTTTTGCAGCAGCCTGGCGGTTTTTGCCATCATCACCGCGCCGACCGAGGCTTCAGGGAAATAGGCGTCGCCGGTCATCTCCTGCAGCTGTGGGCGGACAAATTCAGCCATGTATTCCTGGTTGGCGGTCATCACCGAAACGAACAGTTCGGTTTTCTCCGCCGCCTCCCTTCTGGTGTCCTGTTCCAGCAGCAGATAGCCGACGCCGATCACACCGGACAGCGATAGGATATAGCCGACGGCCATAATCAGCAGAATTCTTTTGCGGATACTCAAGTTTTTCATCATATGTCAGGCTCCCGGTTATGAGCTGTTGAGACGGATATTTTACGCTGCCACAGTCTTAAGGGGTCGGCAGGCCGAATTGCTCGATGAAGTTTTCGCGGGCTGCCTCCGGCACCTCTTTGCCGAGAGCCGTAATAAAGCTGCTGTAGATCGATTGAGCCATCGGCTCGCCTGCTGTGTGGTTGAGGGATTTCGTAATGTTTTCGGCAAGGATGGTCCCGAGCGGGCCGATCTGGTCGATAAAGCCATCCACCGCCGCAGCGACCTTGACTGCCGCGATCAGCGGTCCGCTTGGCGGGGCAGCTAGGACCGGTTTTGCCTGCTGGGGTTGCTGCACGACAGCAGGTGCTGCCGCCGGAGCTTGTCCCCCCTTGGCCGCCTGCAGCAGTCTCTCCTGCAGCGGCAGGTCAAGTTGCTTGCGTACCGGGTAGCCGGCGATGAAGTTGACCCACTCCAGGGTTTTTCCCGGTAGCGCCTGCAGGATTATTTCCGGGTCAATCCGGCCATGGGAGATGTGTACCGCGGTGCCGTCGGCGATCAGGATTTTGCACAGATGGACATCGTTGGCGAACTTTATCACCAGCTGCCCTTGCTGCCCTTTAACCAGGTATTGATTGAACGCGTCCAGCAGCCTCATCTACGCCCCTCCCAGCAGCTTTTTCATCTCAAGCAGCAGCTCCATCGGGTCGTAGGGTTTGGTGATGTAGGCGTTTGCTCCCTGTTTTTTTCCCCAGAATTTATCGCTGGCTTCCGACTTCGAGGTCAGCAGAATGACCGGAATATCTTTCAGTGCGGGGTCGGTCTTCAGCTGACGACAGACCTGAAAACCGTTTTTACCCGGCATGATCACATCAAGAATAATCAAGTCGAACCTGTTGCTGCGGACCGCGGCCTCGGCCGCCAGACCGTCGCGGGTCGTGGTGATTTCATGGGGAGTCGAATTGAGGATATCCTGCAGGTAGGCAAGTTCGGTTTCACTGTCTTCGGCGATCAGTATTCTGGCCATCGGCACTCCTTTTAAAGCTGGGGCTTTACGAACGATCTGTTGTAAGCATAATTTATGCCCTTGTTGCGGGAAGGATGCGATCCGCATAAGGTCTGGATAATTATATTGAAATAATTAGATCTGTGTCAGGGCTGACGGCTATATGGAGAGGTCATCCGTTATAAACGGTGAAATAGCGGAGTATCTATCTGCTGTTCGCCATCCGTCAGGAGCGTTCGTCGCGGGAGACGAAGACGCGGTTACCTGGAGTGAAGGTTTTGCGGTACTGGCGGATTTCCATAATGACGATGTTGATGATGCTGGCAATCGGCACGCCGATAATCATCCCCAGCACGCCGTACAGTTTTCCGCCCATGACGATTGCCAGTATCACCAGCAGCGGATGCAGATTGGAAACGCGAGAAATCAGAATCGGGATGAGGATGAAATTGTCCAGGATGATCTGTGCGATCAACAGGTAGACACAGAGAATCCACCAGAACTGACCGCCCATGCCCAGATCGACCAGGGCGATCACCAGCCCCGGAATCATGCCGACGATCGGACCGATGTAGGGAACCAGATTGGTCACCCCGGCGATGATGCCGAGAATCGGTGCGTAGCGGATGTCGGTCAGCGACAAGCCCATCCAGACGACGATACCGATAATCAGCGCTTCGAGAATCCGGCCACGGATAAAGTGCGACAGCTGCCAGCTGATGTGATCGTAGATGTCGAGCACCATTTCGAAGTAACGGTTCGGTGTCAGCGAAATCAGGCCACGCATCAGCCTGCGGCTGTCACGTAGAAAGAAGAACGAAAACAGCGGCACCAGCAGCACCAGGCTGCCGATACGCATCGCCGATTTCGGCGTCTGCGCGAGAACCAGGCCGAAAAACTCCTCGGTTGTACTGCGCAGTTTTTCGGTCAGATCGTAACTCTTGATGAACGGGAAGTGGGTCTGGACTGTGCTCAGCTGCAGGTTGAAATAGTCGACAGCGCGGTCGAAATAGCGGGGAAAGTCGGCTTTGAGCGCCTGCATCATCCCTTTCCAGTTGGGCGGGCCGATCAGCATCAGCAGCGACAATGCCAGCAGAAAGACGAGCGTATAGACGATAAAGATACTGGTGGTGCGGCTGATCTTCTCACGTTCGAAAAACTGCACCAGCGGATCGAGCAGAAAGGCCGCGATCAGTGAAATCAGAATTGGCAGAAACAGCCCGTCGGTCGCGGTGCGCAGCATGTCGGTAATGGTCGAGGCCGAGGAGAAGATAGCGATCCCCGAGGCGATCGCCGCAGTCAGGACCAGGTAGAGCAGGCCGACCTGGGCGCGGCTGAAGCCGCTGTGCTCGGTCATGACTGGGGTTCTTTGCTGCCGAGCTGCTGTTGCAGGTCGAGCAGTTGCAGATTGCTGCGATGCAGTCGATCGCTGATCACCCGGGTCAGCCCCAGCAGGATTTTTGCTGAAATCGCCGGATGTTTGCGCACCGCTTCTAGCATGTCGGCGCGGAACAGCCCGATCAGGATGGTCGGTTCGGTGGTGCGGGCCGAGGCGATCCGTGGCCGTGAAGCGGTCAGCGCCACTTCACCGAAGAAGTCTCCCGGTTCAAGCAGTGCCTGATCGATCTCTTTACCCTGCGCGTTGCGGGTGTAAATCCGTACCTGCCCCGAGCGGATCGCGTACATGCCCGAGCCGATATCGCCATCTTCAAAGACAATTTCATTGGCCTGATAGCTGCGCTCGTGAACGATGGTCTCGAGAAACTTGAGATCCTTGGCGTTCAGTTTGCTGAAAATCGGGACGCTGCCGAGAAAATAGGCCAGGGTGTCTTCGTGGCCACGGCCGCGGAAAATGTTGTTCCAGAATGGATTCACGACTTTCCTTCTTTGGATTTGTTGAAATCACGCATTATGGTGCTGCAAAGGCATCATTATACCGATATGTTAGCCAACTGCCAGACAAAAACTGCCGAACGGCCAAGCGTCAGCCTTAACCCTTTCTTCGCTCAAGCATATCCTTTATCCTGCAATGATGATGACGATCGACCTGAGCAAATATCCGTTGTCGCCGGGGGTCTACCAGATGCTCGGCAGCGACGATGAGATTCTTTACGTTGGCAAGGCCAAGCAGCTGCGCAACCGTCTGCGCAGCTATTTCTCCGCCGCCGGCGACGGTCGCGCTCAGATTCCCCTGCTGATGGAAAAGGTGCAGCGGGTCGAGGTGATCGTCACCGACACCGAGAAAGAGGCGCTGCTGCTGGAAAACACCCTGATCAAGCAGCACCGGCCGCGCTACAACATTGAGCTGCGTGACGATAAAACCTATGTCTCGGTGCGCATCGACCTGCAGGAAGAGTTCCCCGCGCTGCAGGTGGTGCGGCAGGTGAAGAACGATGGCGCCAGCTATTTCGGTCCCTATTCCTCGGCCGGCGCAATCCGCCAGACGCTGAAAGAGATCTACCGGATTTTCCCCCTGCGTCATTCCTCAATCGAACGCTGCAGCAAGCGCGGCCGTCCCTGCCTGTTCTATCAGATCGGTCAATGCAGCGCCCCCTGTCACGGGAAAATTGGTCGGGACGCCTATCGGTTGCTGGTCAACGGCGTGATCGACCTGCTCGAAGGCCGCGAATCGCAGGTCATCGGCCGGTTGCAGCAGCAGATGCTGGTTGCCTCAAACGAGATGCGCTTTGAGGATGCGGCCCGGTTGCGCAATCAGATCCGCTCGATAGAAAAGAGTGTCGAAAAGCAGCGGGTCACCGAGTACGGCGGCGGTAATCAGGATGTGATCGGTCTGCATCAGGATGGCGGCGAGGTTGAGGTGGCGCTGCTGTTTATCCGCCAGGGAACCTTGATCGGTCGTCGCACCTATCCGCTGCACTGGACCCTCGATCTGCCGGAGCTGCTCTCCGGCTTTCTTCGGGAATACTACAGTCGCGAGGTCATCCTGCCAGATCAGCTGCTGCTCCCTTTCGAGTTGGATGATGCCGATCTGCTCGGCGAATGGCTGAGTGAAAAACGCGGCAAAAAGCTCAGCCTGCTGGCACCGCAGCGCGGCGAGAAGAAGCGCCTCTGCCAGCTGGCACAGCGTAACGCGCTGGAGGCGTTCAAGCAGCGCGGCAGCCGTCGCGATGCGCGGGCGTCGTTACTCGAAGAGCTGCAGCAGAAATTTCACCTGCCGCAGCTGCCGCAGCGGATCGAGTGTTTTGATATTTCCAATGTGCAGGGCACGCACGCGGTCGGTAGCATGGCGGTGCTGGTCGATGCGGAACCGGCGGCCGCCGAATACCGGCGCTTTAAAATCAAAACCGTCGAAGGGGCGGACGATTACGCTTCACTGACCGAAGTGCTGCGGCGGCGACTGCAACGTGGGTTGGAAGAAGAGAAGCTGCCGCAGATGATCCTGATCGATGGCGGCAAAGGGCAACTCGGCGTACTGAGCGCGGTGCTGGCAGAGTTTCAGCTGCAAGGGCAGATCGGCGCGGTCGGCATCGCCAAAAGTCGGGTGATCGCCAATGTGCGCGGCAAGGCGGTGGAGCGCAGCGAAGAGCGGTTCTTTCTGCCCGAGCGCAAGAACCCGGTCAGCTTCCGCAGTGGTTCGGCGACCCTGTTTCTGCTCGAACGCTTACGCGACGAGGCGCACCGTTTCGCCATCACCTACCACCGTAAACTGCGCAGCAAAGCCAGCCTGCGCTCCTCGCTGGAAGAGATCCCCGGCGTCGGCCCGGAGCGCCGCAAGGCGCTGCTCAAACATTTCGGTAGTCTCAAGCAGATCCGCGCCGCCAGTCTCGAAGAGTTGCAGAAGCTGCCGGGAATGCCGGTCAGTCTGGCGGAGGTCATCTATCAACGGCTGCAGGGCCGCTGATGCCGCCAGGCGGGCAATCCTCAATAACCCAGATTCTCACCGACCAGTTTGACATGGATACGCCCTTTGACCGCGTGTCCTTCGATGATCCCCCACATGTTGCAGATCCGCTGCGGTGAATTGCAGTCTGAACAGAGGCCGGTGGCTACGCAGGGCGTCTTCAGTCCCAGTCGAGTGGTGTTGATCGGCGCCGCCTGGTGCCTGACGCGGGCCATGGCGGAGTCCAGATCTGCGCTTACCTTGTTCATTCCCACCACCAGAATCACTTTTTCGGGACCGTACAGCATGGCGGCGACCCGGTTGCCACGGCCATCCAGATTGACCAGCTTGCCATCCAGAGTGATGGCGTTGCTGCTGGCGATCATCACATCCGCCAGCAACCCCTCGCGGCGGGCGGCCAGATTTTCTTCCGGAGAGACCCCGCTGCGATAGGGATCGATCAGTTTCACTCCCTGGATTTGTTCGATGTCCGGCCAGAGATCCAGTTCGACGGTCGTCATCGAGCCGCCGCGGTAGACTTTGGCGCCAGTCGGGACCATGGCCAGCACCTCCTGCTTCGCCTGCTCTGCTGTTGCGGCGTAGCTCCCCTGCATATTCCGTTTCTGCAGGTTGGCAATAATCTGCTGCGCCACTTTTTCGTTCCAGTTCAGCTGATGTTGATCCATCGCAGTCTCCTTTTATGCCATGTTGAGCAATGATGGGCTGTGCCGATTTTCTGCTGGCACCGGCCGATAGTAGCAAACTGTGCAGCAGAAGTCTTTAGGCGCAGAACGCACGACGCCCCGGCCTGATGACAGGTCGGGGCGTCGTTTGCTAAGCATTTTTCTGCGCACTCAGAACTTTCCGAACTCGCTGTCATCCAGGGCGATGACCTGCTTTGCAGCGCTTCTCTGCGGTTGTGCCGTCTGTCCCCAGCCCTGGCTCAGCTTTGGCTGTGGTCTGGGACGCTGGGGCTGTCTGGATGGCCGCTCGGCTTGTTGGAATGCCGCCTGCGACCGTCCGCCTTTAAGTTGGAAACGCCGCAGCATCTGCTGCAGTTGGCTGGCCTGATCGGCCAGTTGCTCGGCTGACGCGGCGCTCTCTTCGGCGCAGGCGGTGTTCTGCTGCGTCACCTGATCGATCTGACCGACTCCTTGGGAGACCTGCGAAATCCCCTGCGACTGCTCTTCCGACGCGGCGGCAATCTCTCCGGCCAGATCGGAAACCTTGGTGACGCCGAGCAGAATCTCTTTCAGCGAGTCAGCGGTCTGTTTCGCGATGGTGGCGCCGTTGGAGGTCTTTTGTACTGACCCTTCGATCAGCTCGGCGGTTTCCTGGGCTGCCTTGGCGCTGCGCGCCGCGAGGTTGCGCACCTCTTCAGCGACGACGGCAAAGCCTTTACCGTGCTGACCGGCGCGGGCGGCTTCGACCGCGGCATTGAGCGCCAGCAGGTTTGTCTGAAAGGCGATCTCGTCGATCACTTTGATGATCTTGCTGATGTTCTGTCCGGCGAGGTTGATTTCATCCATGGCGCCGACCATCCGCTGCATCTGGTTGTTCCCCTGATCGGCGGCCTGCTTGGCATCGCTGGAAAGTTGGTTGACCATGCTGGCGTTTTCAGAGTTCTGACGGGTCTGCGATGCCAGTTCAGCCAGCGAGCTGCTGATCTCTTCAAGTGACGCCGCCGACTCGGTCGCGCCAGATGAAAGGGTCTGCGCCGAATCGTTGACCTGATTGCTGCCGCCGGCGATGTTTTCACCGGCCAGCTGAATCTCCTGCATGGTCGCATTGAGATCGATCTCCAGTTTTTTCAGCGCCCCGCGGATTTCATCCTCCGCATCGTAGGGGGTGATTTCGAAATTGAGATCGCCGCTGGCGAGCTTTTTCAGCGCGACGATGATCTCTTTCTGCAGGCTGTCGGCAAAACTATCCATGGCGCGGGCCATGCGGCCGACTTCGTCGTTCTGGTTCATGTCCATGCGCAGCTGCAGGTGCCCTTTTGCCATCTCTTCGACCATCAGCACCGCCTTGTGCATCGGTCGTGAAACCCCGCGGGCGAGAAAGAACACCAGTCCGATGGAGATCAGGATGGCCAGCAGCAGCACGCCGATGACTTGGTAGAAAACTGTGTTTATTTCTGCTTGCAGATCATCGACATACATGCCGCTGCCGATGATCCAGTTCCAGTCAGAGTGTTTCTTGACGTAAGAGAGCTTCTGCTGCGGTTTCTCTTTACCCGGCTTCGGCCACTTGTACTCAACGAAACCGGCCCCCTTGGCGTTGGCAACATTGACCATTTCAACGAATAGCCGCAAGCCGTCCGGGTCCTTGGATTCAGAGAGATTCTGGCCGTCGAGGGCCGGCTTGACCGGGTGCATGATCATCTTCGGCTGGGTGTCATTGATCCAGAAGTAGATGTCCCCTTCAAAGCGCAGGTTTTTGACGGCAGCTTTGGCCAGTTGCTGTGCCTCGTCGATCGGCATCCCCGCTTCGGCGGCCTTGCTGAAATGATCGATGATCCCCCAGGCGGTATCGACTGCGGTGATCAGCTGGTTCTGGCGACCGGCGAAAAGCTGGTCACGGTAGCTGCTGTACAGCCAGCTGAGGCTGAGAGTGAAGATCAGGATCAGGGCCATGGCAACCAGATAGATCTTTTTGCCGATGTTGAGGTTTTTGATGCTCATGTTGAACTCCTAGGAAACCAGGCCGGGTACGCCCGGCGAGGGTGCGAAAATGCTTCGCAGATAACTGTGCGTCACAGCGCTGTGGCACTGCTGGATCATTGTTTTAAGGTGCGGGTGGCAGTTGATCTTTGCCAGTGGGATTCTGCCGTTACGCTGCAGCAGGACAATCGGCAGCATGGCGTTGCGCTGCTCCAGTTCGTTGAGCAGCTGCAGGATCGGCTGGTTGCTGTCGGCCTCGGCAATCAGCAGCAGCTGCATCGGTTGCGAACTGTTCTGCCTCTGTACCAGATAGTTGAAGGCTTCAATATCGTCGTCGATCTGCACCGTCTCAAAGTTCGACAGCCGCAGCAGAAAGCTGAGGTTGACGACCCTCTCCGGATTGTTTGCCAGCAGCAGTATGTTGGTTGTGGTGCCCATTCGATAACGCTCTCTGCAGGGGTGATTGATCACCTCTTTAGAGCAAGCTGGGTGCCAACTGCATTGGCTGCTATTAATGGTTAGTGATTGTTCATGCTTGGAGTGTGCGGATGAGAAGTCTCTGGCGAAGAAGGGGTGTAGCCAGGGTTGCCGGGATTTTCAGCTGAAAAGCGCAAAGGCCGCTGCCGGCGGCTTTTGCGTGGGTGTAACCAGTGGGCGAGGTGTCGCTCTGGTTACACCCCCTTTTTGCGGCTTTGCTCGCCGGACCGGTATTTTTTCAACCGTTTACTCAAGGCCGGCCGGCTGATGCCAAGCAGCGCTGCGGCGATGGTTTGATTCCCCTGTGCGCGCAGCATGGCTTCTTCCACCAGCAGTTGTCCCGCCTCTTCGAGGCTGGGCAGGGTTTCGCCGAAGCGCAGTTTTTTCTCTGCTTGCGGTGGGCTGGTTGTCACCGTTGAGCCATCGGTCAGGCCGATCGCTTGCCGAAAGCTGGCCATCGACAGGGTGCCCTTCTGGTGGGTGCCGAGCGCGTTGGCGAGCAACCCTTCGAGCTCGCGGATATTGCCGGGGAAATGGTAGGTGCCGAGCAGGACCGGCAGTTCAGCCGGGTAATCCGGCATCGGTTTGTCGAGCTGCAGGGCAAGTTTGTTCAGCAGCTGTCTGATCAGCAGCGGCAGATCCTGAAGGCGTTGACGTAGCGGCGGCAAAGTGACCTGATGAGCGGCCAGTCGGTAGTACAGGTCGCGGCGGAAGGTTCCGGCACTGATCGCCTGCTGCAGGTCGGCGTTGGTTGCCAGAACGATGCGTGCCTGTGACTTGCGCGGGCGGTCAGCGCCGAGCGGCAGATATTCCCCCTCTTGCAGCAGGCGCAACAGTTTGATCTGTGACGCCGGGCTGAGGTCGCCGATTTCATCGAGAAACAGGGTGCCGTTCGCCGCGCTTTCAATCATGCCGGCGCGGGGCTGGTCAGCTCCGGTAAAGGCGCCGCGAACGTGGCCGAACAGGGTGTCGGCAAAGACATTATCATCCAATCCGGCGGCGTTCAGCGCCACCCATGGCCCGCCCGGACGGCCGATACTGTGCACGGCTCTGGCAAACAGCTCTTTGCCGGTGCCGCTTTCACCGATAATCAGAATCGGATTCGGCCCCGGTGCCACCGCCTCAAGATATTTGCAGGCGGCGAGGATCTGCGGGTCGCAACTGTGGATCGCGCTGAAATGTTCTGGCCGACTCAGTTCAGATTTGAGAAAGTGTTGGTTGAGTTGTCGGTTTTCCTGTTGCAGGCTGAGCATTTTTGCTGTCCGCTGGATTCCAGCGATCAGCTGCTGTTGTTCGACAGATTTGACGAAAAAATCGAAGGCGCCCGATTTCATGCAGCGAACCGACAGCTCGATCTGGTTGATTCCGGTAAGAATAATGACCGGAATCTCCGGATGGGCTTCGACCAGCAGCGG
>DATCYW010000018.1:0-26203 GCA_036526255.1 Malonomonas sp.
AAATGGTGAGCCGGGGGGGGATCGAACCCACGACCATCTGATTAAAAGTCAGATGCTCTACCAACTGAGCTACCGGCTCGTGCAACGGAGACACTTTATACGTGAATCGATTTTGAGCGTCAACCCTTTTTTAAGCTTTTCAGCTTTTTTTAGCAAAAGGGCTGGTGCGCTGAATTGTTTGGTCGCGGCGCGGCCCAACCGAAACCAGAACCACCGGAGTGCCGGCCCATACTTCGATCTTGTCGACATAATCGCGGGCCTGCTGCGGAAGCACGTCGTAGCTGCAAAGTGAATTGATATCCTGCTGCCAGCCGGCGACCTCTTCGTAAACCGGAGTACACTCTTTCAGGACGTCGTAATCTTGTGGAAATTCTTCGAGCAGCTGATCGCCATATTTATAGGCAGTACAGACTTTGATGGTCTCCAGCTCGTTAAGCACGTCCATTTTGGTCAGGGCGATGCCAGTTAAACCGTTGGTACGGACTGCTTCTTTCAAGGCAACGATATCAAGCCAGCCACAACGACGCGGGCGCCCGGTGGTGGCACCGAATTCGTGGCCGGTTGCACGCAACTGCTCGCCCATCTCGTCGTGCAGCTCGGTCGGGAACGGCCCCTCGCCGACGCGGGTGACATAGGCTTTGGAGATGCCGATGACATCAGTGATCAGGTGCGGACCGATGCCGACGCCGGTACAGGCGCCACCGGCGACAGTCGAAGAGGAGGTGACGTAGGGGTAGGTTCCGTGGTCAACGTCAAGCAAGCTGCCCTGCGCGCCTTCGAACAGCACATTCTGGCCGGCCTTGATCGCTTGGTCGACCGTCGTTGAAGCGCGACCGAGGTAGCAACGCAGACGCTCGGCATAGCCGAGATATTCTTCGATGATCGCCTCTTCAGAGAGCGGTTGCTCACCGAGATATTTTTCCAGATAGAAGTTCTTCTCCGGCAGGACCTCGCGCACCTTCCGCTTGAAAGTTTCCGGTTTGAGCAGATCGGCAAAACGGATGCCACGCCGACCGACCTTGTCTTCGTAGGTGGGGCCGATGCCGCGACCGGTGGTGCCGATCTTTTTGCCGCCGGCTTTCAGTTCGCGGGCGATATCAATATTGCGATGATAAGGCATGATCAGGTTGACGGCGCCATCGACCATCAGCTGGCTGTCGTCCTTCAGGTAGCCCTTCTTTTTCAGGCCGTCAATCTCCTGCAGAAAGACTTTCGGGTCGAGCACCACGCCGTTACCGATGATACAGCGCTTGCCTTCATGCAGGATTCCCGAAGGAATCAGGTGCAGCACGGTTTTTTCGTTGCCAACCACCAGAGTGTGTCCGGCGTTGTTCCCGCCCTGAAAACGGACCACTGCCTGCGAGTTTTCGGTGTAGATATCGACGATCTTCCCTTTGCCTTCGTCGCCCCACTGGGCGCCGACGATGATGACATTGGCCATAGTATTTATAAACTCCTGTCAGGCTGGCGCTACCCCGGCCAGCTGTTAGTTGACGATTCTAACTTAATCCATTCTGATAAAGCTGCGACCAGGGGATCTGTTGCTGCTGACCTGTCGTCAAGTCAATCAGCTCAACGACTTCGTTTTCCCCGGCGACTACCGCCATATATTTATAGTTCATGTATTTCGCATAGTCCAAAGCGGCCTCACGACTGCGCGGCAGGATGTCGCGCGCAACCGAATAGCCCAGCTTGCGCAGCTGGCAGGCCAGCTGCTGTGCCGGGCGCAGCTGATCACCGGCAGCAAAGATCAACAGGTCACTGCTCGGCGTCACCCGCTCATCCAGAGTGCTGTCGAGGGCAAATAGCAGATGCAGCAGGTTGAAAGTAAAGCCGGTGGCCGGCGCCGCGAACCCGTACTGCGCGGTCAGATTATTGTAGCGTCCACCACTGCAGACCGCCCGCCCGATGCCAGTCATAAACCCCTGAAAAGTGATTCCGGTGTGATAGTTCAAGCCGCGCAATTCACCGAGGTCGACGGTCACGTGGTCAAGGACACCGTAGACTTCGAGGACATCGAGGACCTGCGAAAGATTGTCGAGGGCCTTGCGCGAACGTTCGTTGCGCACCACTTTGGCGGCCCGCTCCAAAACTTCACGACCGCCGAACAGTCGCGGCAACGCAAGGATCTCTTCGCGGGCGGCGTCTTCAAGCTCGACGTTTTTCAATAGCGCCTGCAGTTCGGAGCTGTCTTTGCGCGAGATGGCATCAGCGACCCGGTCGGCCAGTTGCCCCTCAAGCGGTAAACCGTCCATCACGCCGCGGAAGAAATCAACCTGACCGATGTCGATGGTGAACTCTTCGGCACCGACCGCCGCCAGCGATTCAATCGCCATGGCGATCATCTCGGCATCGGCTTCAGGGCCGTCGAGGCCGATCAATTCGACGCCGGTCTGGAAAATGTCGCGATCTTTGCCGGCCTGCTGCTCGGTGTGACGCAATACCCGTCCGCTGTAGCACAAGCGTAGCGGCAGTGGTTGTTCACGCATCCGGGTGGCGGCGATCCGAGCAATCTGCGGCGTCATGTCAGATGGAAACGTCAGCAGGCGACCACTCTGCCGGTCGTCAAACCGAAAGCTGCGGTCACGCAGGCCGTCCCCCAACCCCAGCTCAAGAACATCCAGAAATTCCAGCTGCGGGGTAATGACCGGACGGAACCCCCAGGCGGCAAATACCTGCTGCAACTGCTGCTGCAGGTAGTCGGCCTTGGCCGCCTTTAGCGGCAGAAAATCTCTGACCCCTTTGGGCAGATCGGTGTCCGGCAGTGAATCAGAAAAACGCATCTTTAGAGTAACTCCATTCCGCCGCATTTAAATGCCCGCAGCAGTGGTCGTCGAAGGTGGTTTGTGGGAGCGGGTTTTCAAGGTTCGGCCATAGCAATATCCGCTGGTCGAACGCCGCAATCTATCAACAGTCTGCCCCAGATGTCAAGCAAGCGCCACCCCGGCGCAAGGCAAAAAAACCACCACTGTCAGGGCACCTCAGCAGCAGCCACAAGCACGAACTTGATTTTAATGAGATCGGTGATAATTGGTTTAGCTGAAGGTCTTGCATAGCAGACGACAGGAGTGACTTATGGCTGATTTTTTACAGGCATTCCAGATCACGCTGGAGCATGAGGGCGGTTATGTTTTTGACAAGGACGATGCCGGCGGCGAAACCTACAAGGGGGTCGCCCGGCGCTACCACCCCGGCTGGGGCGGCTGGATAATTATCGACGAGATAAAGAAGCGGACCCGCACCACCCGCACGCTAAACAAGCAGCTGCGCGAAAACCAAGAGCTGCAGGCGCTGATCCAGGCGTTCTACAAACAATTCTATTGGGATCGCTTTCAGGGCGACCTGATCCCCGTTCAGGAACTGGCCGAGGAGCTGTTTGACACCGGCGTCAACATGGGCGTACACCGCGCCGTGCGGTTTTTTCAAGAGGGACTGAACCTGCTCAACCGCAACCAGCAGAGCTACAAAGATATTCTGGAGGATGGTGAATCGGGACCGAAAACCCTGGCCGCGCTGGACAGCTACCTGGCCAAAGACCCGCCGGAGCATCTGCTGAAAATCATGAATGTTCTGCAGGGTGGGCACTACATCAACTACATGTGCAAAAGTCCGGTTCAGGAAAAATATGCCCGCGGCTGGCTGAAACGAGTCTGTATCGGCAGCAGCAACGCCTGAACGCTGAAGGGCGACCCGCCGGGCCGCCCTTCAACCATTTAAGCTGAGTTTTCACTTCACTTCGCCACGCAGATATTCAATCAGCACCCGCACACCGAAACCGGTCCCCCCTTTCGGCTGCCCGGCCTTGCCGTTCCCCTCCCAGGCGGTGCCGGCGATGTCAAGGTGCGCCCAGGTGTAGTCTTCGGCAAACTTTTGCAAAAAGGCCGCCGCGGTGATGGTACCGGCCAGCCGGCCGCCGGTATTTTTCATATCGGCAAAATCACTCTTGATCAATGTTGCGTACTCTTCCCAGAGCGGCAACTGCCAGAGCCGTTCGCCGCTGCGCTCTCCCGCTTTGAGCAGCTGGCGGATCAGTCCGGAGTGATTGCCGAGCACCGCCGACGCCTGATTGCCCAGCGCGATCAGGCAGGCACCGGTCAGCGTCGCCAGATCGATCACCACCCGCGGCTGATAACGGGCGACGTAGGTTAACGCATCGGCCAGAATCAAACGCCCTTCCGCATCGGTATTGAGCACCTCGATGGTTTTGCCGGAAAGCGAGGTAAGGATGTCGCCGGGGCGGATGGCGCTGCCTGAAGGCATGTTCTCCACCGCCGGAACCACCGCCAGCAGATTAATCGGCAGCTTCATTCGGGCCGCGGCCAGCATGGTGCCGAGCACCGCCGCGCCGCCGGCCATATCCATCTTCATCTCATCCATCTTGTCGGCCGGCTTCAGCGAGATGCCGCCAGCGTCGAACACCACCCCCTTGCCGATCAGCGCCACCGGTTTCGCGTCATCGGTGCTGCCGCGATATTCAAGGACGATCAGATAGGGGTCGCGCTCGCTCCCCTGGGCCACACCGAGCAGCGCGCCGAACCCCTGTCGTTCGAGCTCGGCCTTATTCAGCAGGCGGGCAGAGACCCCGACCTGCTCGGCCATGGCGACCGCCTGCATCGCCAGATAGTGCGGCGACTTCAGGTTGCCCGGCGCGTTCACCAGATCGCGGGCGAAGCAGACCCCGGCGCAGATCGCCTCGGCTGAGCTGACGGCAGCAGTCGCCTCGGCCTGGCTCTCTTTCGCGGCGAGCAACAGACCGACTCTTTCCAGCGCCACCGGCTGACCCGGCTGATCTTTGGCCAGGTAGCGACTGTAGCGATAATCTGCCAACAGCACCCCTTCGGCAACCGCCTGAATCCGCTCGCCCAGACGGCTGTTTTTGATCGGCTGCTGTGCGAGCGCCAGCAGAAAGCTGCTCAACTGCTTCTCGGCCAGCAGCTTGGCGACAATGCTGGCCGCCTGACGCAACCCGGCCAGCGACAGCGAACGCTCCTTGCCCAAGCCATAGAGCAGCACCCGCTCAACTGCGGCGTCATCCTCGAACCCGGCCGTGCCGCAGTGCAGCAACAGCGTCTCCCCTTTGCTGCCGCTGAACTCCTTGCAACGCACTGCCCGGCTTAAGGCGCCATCCATCAACAGATCCAGTTGCGGCAGCACCCCCTGTTTCAATTTTCCTTCAACGACTCCAAGCACCAGGCAAGGGGTTTTCTGTCTGAGCGCCGCCCCTTTTTTTACCAGAAATTTCATAGCAGCTCCTTTGCTTATCTTCCTGAAATTCAGCTATTGGCTAACAATCTGATATGTCAGATCCTTTTTACGATTTTAATGATATCATTGTCGCCAGCGGTTTTTTGACATTTAGTACTCGACCGCTAGAATAGTGACACGACAAACGAACCTGCCGGCCATATTCATTCGATAAAACATCTGGAGGACAACATGCGTTACCTGATCAGCGTTCTACTGCTTGGAGCTCTGCTTGCCTGCACGCCGATGGCAAAAAACCAGACCGCCTACACGGATGGCGCAGGGCGCAGCGGCGTCTTCGGCAAAACCCTGCTGCAGAAGGATGGTCAGCCGTTAAGCGGCGCTTACGTCAACATCTACCCCAGCCACGCGCCCAACCTGCTGGGACCTTCAACCTACATCTCCAGCGCGACCGGGGCCGATGGCAACTACAGCATTGATGTGCCACCCGGTTCTTACTATATCGTCGCCCGCAAGCGCAGCTCAGGACTTGCGACCGGCGCTATCTCGCCCGGCGATTACTTCTCTGAAGATGCGCGGAAGCTGATCGAGATCAAAGCCGGCAAACTGGCTAAAGTCGACCTGCCGCTGGTCTACATGGGCGCGCCGATGTTCTTCAAACAAGGAACCGGCGCACTGGCAACCGAGCAGGGAGTGCGCGGCGTGCTGATTGACGCCGCCGGCAAGCCGCAAGCCGGCGCCTTTGCCATCGCCTACACCAGTTCAGACATCAAACGTCTCCCCGATTTCGCCTCAAGCCTGACCAATGAAAAAGGCGAATTCACCCTCTACCTGCCGAAAGCCGGCGAATACTACCTGGCCGCCCGCCTGCACGCCTGGGACATGCCGCGCACCGGCGAGCCCTATGGCAAATATGACGGCGACGTCATCACCCCGATCAAGGTTGCAGAAAAAGAATTTGTCGAAGGGATCAAGATGGTTCTACTCCCCTTCGAGGGGGAATATAAAGAAGGGATGAACAAACGACCGTTCTGATCTTCACAGAGAGGCAATAACTAAAAATCAGGGGACGGATTTTCCGGCCCCTGCTTTTTTTTGCGTTTCCACCACTTAGATCTCACTAGCTGTCAGCGAATCATTCAGCGCCTGCTGCTTCATCTGCAGGGCAATCTGCCGGCGGATCAGGGTGGGGATTTCGACGTGCAGGCACTGGGTGCGGCCCCCCAGCTTGCAGGCCTCAATCCGCTGCTTGGCATTGGCGCCGGCACTCGGCAGCCAGCGGATATTCTCTTTCGGCAAAAAGCTGCGTTCCTCCCCTTCCAGCAGACTCGAGACATCCCGACGGGGGTCGAAACTGCGGCCAAGCAGCTGCAGACCGCCGAGCAGCCCCAGATGATATGCCTGATGCGGGCCGGTGCAGAACTGGACATAGATCTCTTCCGACAGCTCCCGTACCATGGTCAAGCCACGCCGCAGCTGTTGTCCGGGCAGCAGGTGCACCACCTCTTCGCGCAACTCAGCCCGGCCCAGATCCTCCAGCCGCGGATAGGGTGGAAGACCGCCCATCCCGACCAGCACCCGTTCATCGGCGGCGTGCGTGCCGACATAACCGTGCACATCGACAATCAGATCCGGCGGCAAGCCGCCCAGTTCGCGGACATAACGGCAGAGACTCTCTTCGTGCTTGTAACAATAGGGGTGGCCGCGACCATCGACATAGGGGTAGATGACGTCGATATTGCTCGGATTCAGCGGCACCCCCCACTCGATTAGCTGCTTATGATTGCCATCGGAGAGCGGTTCGCGTCCGGAGAAACCAAGATTGATCATCGCCGCCCGCCCCTTGTTGAAGCGCAGAAAATAGAGGGCGACTTCAAGGGTATGTGGATCGTAGGGGCCGTGGCTGACAGTCAGCAGCGGCAGGCGCGGATCACTGTCATCGCTCTGCAGCAACAGGCTGCCGCCGGCGCCATCAGCCAGATATTTACAGCGAAAGCCGGGCAGCTGCCGCTGACAATCCTGCCAATCGCTGTCGACCAGTGGCAAGCGACCGAAGAAGCGCCGCAGCACCCGTTCACGCCAGGCGGGAATAAAACGGATACAGCGGTCGGGCAACCGATAGTAGATATGGTAACGGGGCACATCCAGATAGACGCGGATCTGCAGCCCCTTGAGCAGCTGATGGTTGTAATTATTCTGTGTGGTGTGCATCAGCCGCTCGGTCAACTCTTCGAAGGGGGCAAAGAACGCATCGGGCGGCAAAGGTTCGACCAGCTCGACCCGCTTCAGGCCGGCGTAGTCCTCGCGCGCGATCTCCACCTCAAGACGGTTGAGATGGCGCTTGAAAGGTGCCGACTCATCGACTTTGAAGCGGTTGACGAACAGCGGCGAAATGACCGATGGTGGCTTGCGGGTATCTGGCATAGAAGGATCCCTTTCAGTCCCTCTACAATAGCGCTGCTCGGGGGAGTGGGACAAGGCGGGGAGCTAAAAATCTGCCCTTCGGGTGAGGCCGTCGAGAGCCTCGGCAACCCGCAGGCAGCCCTGCTCGAAGGGATCAAGTTCAATTTCAATGCGCTGCGCCGGCAGGGTATGCAGATAGAGCGGATCGTAATAGCGCACCATCAGTTCGCGCACCAGCTGCTCCCATTGCCCCTGCTGCAACAGACCCAGCAGCTCGGCAACCACCTGTTTCCCCAAACGTTCCTTAAGCGCCAGCAGCGGTCGTTCAAACTGTTCACGCAGCTGATCCAAAGCAGGATAGTCTTCGAGGATAATCTGCGTCCGCAGCTCCAGCGAGCCGTTCAGCCAGAGGCTTTTTTCCACCTGCATCGCCTGATGAAATCTTTTCGGCACCTGCAGGCGGCCGATGTGCAGGCTTTCTCCTTCGGTCACCAGATACTCAGCGTCACGCAAGCGTTCCAGTTCATCCCAGAGCAGCGCTTCGAACTGCTTCTGGCTCGGTTGCGGCTGTAACCCCAGCCCGCCGAAGGCGCTGCCACGATGATTGGCCAGCCCCTCCAGGTCGACCACCGGGTAATCCAGCTTTTGCAATTCATGCAGCACGCGGGTCTTACCAACCCCGGTCAGGCCGCGCAGCACAAAGATCGGCGGCCACTGCTGCTGGTCGAAATAGGCACAGATATGACTGCGAAACACCTTGTGCCCGCCGACCAGCTGCCGGGCATGAATACCGGCCAGATTTAAAAACGAGGTAATTGCCAGCGAACGCATGCCGCCGCGCCAGCAGAACACGATCACCGGACCCGGACGATCCTGATGCGCGGCTTCGATCTGCTCAAGCAGCTGCGGAATCTTCGGCGCAACCAGCGCAATTCCGACCTTACGGGCGACCGCCTTGCCCTGCTGCTTGTAAAGGGTGCCGACCTGTGCGCGCTCGTCATTGCTGAAGATCGGCACGTTGACCGCGCCGGGGATGGTTCCGTCGGCAAACTCCGCCGGAGTTCGCACGTCGACCAGCAGCGCCCCTTTACTGCGCAGCGCCAGCGCTTTATTAAGATCTATCGTCGCCTGAATCAAATCATCATCCTTGTTAAAGTAGTACTGTTGCAGAGGATGGTTCTACACTATCGCAGCCGGCAACACAACAAATGTGAAAATAAGGGTTGACCTTCCCCCGCTTATCCGTTAGGGTCTGCATCCGTTGTCGCGGGATGGAGCAGTCTGGTAGCTCGTCGGGCTCATAACCCGAAGGTCGGAGGTTCAAATCCTTCTCCCGCAACCAAAAAATTCAGGCAGATCACTTAAACAGAGTGATCTGCCTTTTTTGTTTTCCGCCGCTGAATAGTCCTGCCGCTTCCCCGCTATGTAGATTTGCAAACAATTGTTAATTCTGCTAATTTAGCCAGCCTAACAGTCTAATGAAAAGCATAACGACATGTTTTCTCTGCCGGGAGGATTCACCATGGCCAACAATGCCTTTATCGTCGAAGGGCGCTATCGACTGGCGGCTGAACAGGGCAAAGCCGATGCGCAATATAATTATGGTCGCATGTGCGAACAGGGGGACGGCGCGCCGCAGGATTTTGGCGAAGCGGCCGACTGGTATCGCAAAGCGGCGCAGCAGGGCTTTGTCAACGCTCAACTGGCGCTTGGCTACCTGTATGAGCAGGGCAACGGGGTGGCGCAGGATGATGCCGAAGCGGTCCGCTGGTACACCAAAGCGGCCAGCCAGGGGGACGCCAACGCGCAGTACAATCTGGGCGTGATGCTGGCGTTCGGTCAGGGGGTCACCCCCAATTACAGCGAAGCGCTCAAATGGTGCCTCAAAGCGGCGCAGCAGAACCATGTCGAAGCGCAATACTCGCTCGGCCTGATGTACGCCAACGGCGAAGGCACAGCGCAGGATTACAACGAAGCCCTCAAATGGTATCGTCTGGCCGCCCAGCAAGGCAGCGCTGACGCCCAGTACAATCTCGGCGTCATGTATGCGTTTGGTCAAGCGGTGGAGCGGGACAACGTGCAGGCGTTCAAATGGTGCCGGATGGCCGCCGAACAGGGGCATGTCGACGCCCAGCACAATCTCGGCTTCATGTACGCCAAAGGTGAAGGGGTTGAGGCTGACGCCTTTGAGGCGATCAAATGGTACCGCCTGGCGGCCGAGCAGGGGGACACCGACGCTCAGTACAATCTGGGAAGCCTGTATATCAAAGGGGAGAGCGTGCCGCAGGATTACGCCGAGGCGCGCAAATGGTGGACGCTGGCCGCCGAACAGGGCAATGCTGCAGCCCAATACAATCTGGGTGTTATCTACGTGTTCGGCTACGGGGTAGAAAAGAGCGATGCCGAAGCGGTCAAATGGTGGAGCAAGGCGGTCGAGCAGGGCTATACCGACGCTCAGTACAACCTGGGCGGGATGTTTGCATTAGGGCGCGGCGTCGCCAAAGACCACATCAAGGCTTACGTCTGGCTGAGCTTGCCGGCGGAAAAAGGGCATGAGGACGCCAAGAAAGTGCTTAAGTCGCTGGAAAACAAAATGACCCCGGCGCAGATCGAAACCGCCCGTCGCGACGCCGAAAGGGTCTGCCAGCGGCTGGAAAAAAATATCGGTTAATAACAGCAAAAGCCGACGCTAACCGCGTCGGCTTTTGTAATAAATCCTTCGATGAACGCCTGCCTAAGCGTCCGCTTTACGCACTCCGACAATCCCTAAGAATTCATCCATCATCTGCACCAGATAAGGAATCTGCGGCTTGGTTGCATAGCCATCAGCACCGACATCATCGCACTTGTGCGCCATCTGCTCGTTGATCAAAGAAGAGAAGAGCACCACCTTGACATCTTTGAGCAGCGGGTCTTCCTTGATCCGCCGACAGAGGGTCAGGCCATCCAGTCGCGGCATTTCGATATCGGTAATCAGCAGGTTCAGGTGATCAAGGATGCTCCCCCCCTCGGCAGTGACCTGCTTTTTCAGTTGCATAATCGCCCGGTAACAATCCTCGCCATCGACGAAAGCCTGCAGATTTGTGTAATTTGACGAGGTCAGCACCTTGATGATGCCATTGCGAATCAGCGAAGAATCTTCCGCCATCATCAGCTTCATCCCCTGCCGGGTGGCCGGACAGGCGGCCCGGCTTTCGTCGGTAAACAGCTCGCTGTCATAGTCGAGCGCCGATTCCGGATCGAATTCACTGACGATATGTTCGAGGTCGACAATCAGAATTTCACGGCTATCAATGTTGATGCTGCCGGTAAAACGCGGATGGTGCTGATCGATAAATTTCGCCATCGGCTGAACATTTTCCCAGGAGACCCGGTGAATCATATTGACCCCGTCCACCTTGAAGCCGTTGATCCGCCCGTTGAATTCGCAAACCAGCACCACTTCTCTGATATCCTCAGTGCGCTGCTTGATTTTCTGCCCCATATGCTTTTTCAGATCGACCAAAGGGATGGTGGTGCCGCGCAGCAGCAGGGTGCCGAGCATTGAGGGCCCGCGGTCGGGAACAGCCGTGACCGCCGCCGCATCGAAAGGGATAATTTCTTTGAGCTTCTGCACGTTGATACCGAAAGACTGGCCGCTAAGATAAAACTCGATGATCTCCATCTCGTTGGTTCCGGTTTCCAGCAGAATTTCGCTTTTTCTCTGGGCCAGATGATCATTATTCATTTGGATTACCTTTCAACAAAGCGAGGACGGACAACCCGAACATTTGACCACCCTAACCACCATATGTCAATTAACAATTTCTTAGTTTATATTTTCACCCTGCACTTCAAATCAAACTGGTGTAGAATACGATTTTAAATATGCTTAATCTTGAAACTCATCACAGACCAGAACCTAGCTTTGAGAGGGGAGCCCATGACAGGAATGGCTCAATCACACTATCGCCTCGGGATGAGTTACTACCAGGGCAAAGGGGTGGAAAAGTCTTTTGCTGAAGCACTGAAATGGTTTCGGTTGGCGGCGCAGCACAACTACCCGCGGGCGATTTTCATGCTCGGCCGGATGTACGATGCCGGCAAGGGGGTCAGCGAAAACCCGGTCGAGGCGGTCAAATACTACCGCCAGGCGGCAGAACTCGGCTACGCGCGTGCGCAGAACAGCCTTGGCCAGGCCTATATCAAAGGACAGGGAGTCCCGGCCGATTACGAGGAAGCGATCAAATGGTTCCGGCTGGCGGCAGAACAGCAGCTCTCCGATGCCCAGTACAATCTGGGGCTGATGTACGCCAAAGGCAACGGCGTGCCGAAAGATTTTCTCGAAGCGCGGCGCTGGTGGGGCCTGGCCGCCGAGCAGGGCAACCCGAAGGTTCAGTTCACCCTTGGCCACATGTACCTGGTCGGCAAAGGGGTGAAGAAAAACTATTCCAAAGCCCGCCAATGGTTGCGTCAGGCCGCTGAACAGGGGCTGCCGACCGCCCAATACCACTTGGGGATGATGTACGCCAAGGGGACCGGCGTACTGCAGAGCTACGTCGAAGCCCGCAAATGGCTGCAGAAAGCCGCCGAGCAAAATGAGCTGGAAGCGACCTACCAGCTCGGCAAACTGTTCAGCAGCGGCAATGACGAAGTCCGCGACCCGACCTCCGCCGTGGTGCTGCTGAAAAAGGCGGCCACCCGCGGCCACCAACGCGCCCAGGTCGCCGTGGCGCATCATTTTGCCAAGGGGATCGGCACCGCCCCCGACCTGCAGCTTGCCTATCACTGGTGGCTCGAAGCCGCCAAATCCGGCAACGCCGACGCCCAGTACAACCTCGGCATCATGCATCTCAACGGCAAAGGGGTAAAACGGGATGCTGTGGAGGGGAAAAAATGGCTGGCACGCGCCGCCGATCAGGGGCACACCAAGGCGCAGTACTGCCTCGGCGTGATGTACTCGACCGGAAAGGGGGTTCCGCAGGACATGGACGAAGCGCTGCGCTGGAAAGAAGCCGCCGAGTTCTGGGAATCACTCTAGCCCCTTACGCAGTACCAGGACGTTTAAATGCCGATTATCAGCTGCCCGCACTGCGGAGCCAGTCGCGACATGCAGCAAGAACGGCTGCCCGACCGAACGGCCAATGCCCGCTGCCCGCAGTGCTTCAAAGGATTCCAGTTCATCCCGCCGGAAATCAAGACCAGTCAACCGCAGCAGACCGATGACACAGCCACAGTCGCCTGTCCGCATTGCGGCCTGCTGCGACAGCTCCCCGGCACCCGCAAACCCGCCCCGCAGGCGACCTTGAGCTGTCGCCGCTGCCAGCAGAACTTTCGCCTGCAGGACGCGCGAAAGTCCTCTGCAAATCCACCTGAGAACCCCAAGCTGATGAGCATCGGCTCACTGCTGACCAGCAGCTGGGAGCAGCTCTGCAGTCGCGGCTGGAGCCTGCTGTTGATCTACCTGCTGGCCACCCTGCTGATCTTCGCCCCGCTGCTGCTGGCAAGCATGACACTGCCGGGGATGGTCATGGGCAACCAGCTGCTCGCCTGGGGCAGTCTGCTGTTGGGTGGGACCTATGGCCTGTTCGGCCTGGCATGGATGACCGCCAGCCTTTTCCAGCAACTGACCAACCCACAGCTCGGCATACCCGCCAGCCTGCTGCAAGGCTGGCGAACCTGCGGTCATTTCGCCTGGCTGCTGATGCTGCTCAGTCTGACGATTGGCGGTGGCACATTGCTGCTGATTATCCCTGGAATTGTCTTTTCCGTCTGGTTCTCTTTCAGTCACTACATTCTCGCCGAGGATGGCATCGGTGGACTGGCCGCGCTGCAAAAAAGCCAGCTGCTGGTGCGCGGACACTGGTGGCCAGTCTGCGCACGGATACTCCTGTTGTTGCTGGTTGCCGTCGCAGTCACGACTCTGGCCGGCCGGCTGCCGCTGATCGGCGCAACCATCAATTTTGTCCTGACGCTGCTGCTGGTCCCCTTTTCGCTGCTTTACTTCCAGCGACTCTACGAAAACCTGAAAAGTTGCCAGCCCGCTGCCAGCCGGCAAAAACCTGCTCGCCACTGGCTCTACCTGAGCTTACCGACCCTCGGCTGGCTGCTCATTCCGGGGCTGCTGTTTTTCGCCAACAGTCAAAACCTGCCGGAGAATCTGACCTTAGTGGATGACTCCCCATCGCTGTTTTCAGATCTTCCCGGGGGGACATTGTTCGTTCAGGAAAACCTGCTTGAAGAGCAGGAGGTCGCACCGCAGCCAAGCCTTCCGGCGGCGCTTAGCGCAACGGATTATGATCGCCTGCTGAGCTCGCAGCAGCTTGTCGCGCCGGCAGACAAAGCTCTCAGTCTTGGTCCGGCGACGCTGCAAATCGGCCATTTCTGGGCCGGCCCGAACAACCCGCAAGTCTGGTTGACGCTGAAACTTGCCCAGCTGCCGAATCTGGATTTTTCACCACGCCGCGCCGCGCGGATTCTGATCGATCGGGTCGACGACCACTCCGGCCGAGATCTCTATCAGCGCGACCACAGCTTTGAGAGCGCGCCCTTTACCTGGGTCGATATCCTCTCCGGCCGCAACGCCGCCGGCGACTATGCAGGCATACGCAACATCCAGCTGCAACCGGGAACACAGACAGAACAGCTCAGCAGCATCAGCGGCAGACTGGAACTACAGTTACCAATCGGCATTGAATCGAAAACCCTGAGCCCGGCGGACATCGGCAAAGTTATTCAGGTTGCGAGTACGAACCTGACCCTTGAAGAAGTCAGCGGCAATCGGATTTCGCTGCGAGTTGAAGGAGAAGCGACAAACCTGCTGGACGTTCGCGCCTTCGGTCAGCAAGCGGAACCGCTGCGTGAGGCAGGAACCAGCTGGCAACAAAACAACGGACAGACCAGCCTGCAGCAGATATTCAACGGCGAGGTTAAGAGCATAACAGTCCTGGTCGCCACCGAGACCCTGACCCGCAGCTACCCTTTCGACCTCAGCCTTTGATAAAAAAAGGTCGCCGGAACAACCGACGACCTGAAAATCAATCGTATTTATCAATCACCCGCAGCTAAATCATCTCCTGCCAGGCAATCCTGTTCGGCGAGACAGCCGGTGGCGGAACAAAAGTCATCTGCGTGGCGCCGCGCAACCTGAAACGCTGCAGCATCTGCCGCATCTGCTCGGCCTGTCCGGACAGCTCTTCAGCAGCGGCGGCACTCTCTTCGGCATTGGCGGTATTCTGCTGGGTCACCTTGTCGATCTGGGTCAGCCCCTGATCAACCTGGGCAATTCCTTGCGCCTGTTCGTTACTGGCGGCGGAAATTTCTTCCAGCAGGTCCGAGACCTGGCCGACGCCACTAACAATTTCTTGCAAAGCCGTGGCGGTCTGACTGGCAATATGCGAGCCGTTTGCGGTCTTCTGCACCGAGCCTTCAATCAGCTGTGCCGTCTCTTCAGCCGCCTTGGCGCTGCGAGCCGCCAGGTTGCGCACCTCTTCTGCGACTACGGCAAAACCTTTGCCATGCTGTCCGGCGCGGGCCGCTTCCACCGCGGCGTTGAGCGCCAGTAGGTTGGTCTGAAAAGCGATCTCGTCGATCGTCTTGATGATCTTGCTGATACTCTGCCCGGCCTCGTTGATCTCCATCATGGCGCTGACCATCGACTGCATCTGCTGATTGCCTTTTTCGGCGGCCAGCTTCGCGTCGTTAGACAACTGGTTGGCCTGCGACGCGCTTTCAGCGTTATGTCGGGTGCGCGACGACATTTCATTCATCGAGCTGGTGATCTCTTCCAGCGAAGCCGCCGACTCGGTCGCCCCCTGCGAAAGCGACTGGGCGGCATCGGACACCTGACCACCGCCCGAAGCAATCTGCTCACCGGCCACCTGAACCTGACCGAGAATTTCGTTGAGGCTGTCTGTCATCTTTTGCAGCGCTAGCCCCAGCTGATCCTTCTCCGACGCCAAGACAACGCTGACATCCAGATTGCCATCGGCGATGGTTTCGGCCAGCTCGGCCTTCAGCTGCAGATTCTCCGCCATGCCATCGAGGGCTTTAGCCAACTTGCCAACTTCGTCGCCGCGCTGCAGATTGAGCCGTTGCGAGAAATCACCCCGGGCGATCTCATCGGCCAACGCGACGCCTTGACTGATCGGTTTACTCAAACTGCGGGTGATGATGAAGCCGAGCAGGCCGCCGATAACAATCGAACAGCACACGACCACCAGCTGCCAGAAGATGGCACTGGCACTTGAGGCTTCGCCAGACTGCTTTGCCGCCGCCATTTCATCCCCGGCGAGAGCCTCAACCTGGCTGAGCAACGCGATGGCCTCTGCAGCAGCTGCGTCCAGGCTGCTCATCTGCTCGTCCGCCTGTTTCGCTTCGGCAAGACTGGCCTGGTAGGCTGCCATCAACATTTTGGCGGCAGCCTGAAATTCGGCGTGATCTTCATCCAGTTCCTGAATGGCGGTGCGGATCAGCCGGTTGTCGGTCGCGATAACCCGGACGCCATCGACCGTGCCACCGTTAAGAATGGCACTGACCGAGGTATCAAACGCCTCAATCTGCTGCTGATATTCTCTTTCAACCGCGACCAGCTGATCCTGGTCCTGGGTCTGGATATATTCTTCAAGAGCAATCCGGCTCATCGCCAGACTGAATTTGATTTCATTGACCATATCGGCCAAAGGCACCTCTTCGTCGAGGATCCTCTGCGCCGCAGCGCCGATGCCTGCATTACTTGCCGCTTGGCGAATTTCTTGACGCACGATCAACTCAATGGCGCCGACATCGTCGGTCACCTCATCGTAAACCTTTTCCATCCCGTTCATGGCGGCACTTGAATCAGTCCACTGCTGCAGCATGGTCCGGCCGCTGGCCATCATCTCCTGGGAGGCCCGCTGGTACTTGTCATTGTGCAGTCTGTCCGCCTGTCGCACCAGTTCGGCCAACTGGACATTATCGGTTTTAATCACCTTTTGCCCGCCGTCCAGCACCCCGCCGGAAAGAATCGCCTCGGCGGCCTTGTCGAATGCTTCGACGGCCTGCAGGTAATCGGCCTCTAACTCTTGCAACGCTGAGGCGTCACTGGTGCTCAGGGTGGCAGTTGCCGCCCGGTAGCCATCCATTGCCGTCACCGCTTCCATCAACGAGATTTTCATCTCCATTGAGGCATCAACCAGCGGCGCCTCTTCATCGCCGACAATCACCAGTGAGCGCCCGATGTTTTTCAGCCCCGAGTAACCAACGGCGCCGCCAATAAGAATCAGAACCAACATACAGCCAAAACCGATGGCCAATTTCACGCCGATACGCAAATTTCTCCAGGACATTTTTTGCCTCCCCTCTCGTTCTTAGTGTTGTTATCTCCCCAATAATAGAGAATCTTAACTATACAATGCCAACAATTCAACCAGAAACTGATTTTTTTATTTATTTTCAATATCTTACAATTTTGGTAAAATTTATCAAAAACCTGTCGTTCAACCAAAGAACAAAATTTTCAATCAGATAGCTTCATCACATATCAAAGAGCGCCTCATTGTCTTGACGAAAAAAGCTCCGCCTCTTATGCTATATTGCATACACAATGCAATCATGCATAGAACCCCTGTCAGTACTGAACGGAAACCTGACCATGTCCGACAACAGCCGAAACCACTGCTGCAACAGCGCCCTCCAGGCGCTAGCCGATGGCTCGGCGCGGGCGATAATCACCCTGAACCTGCAGGGGCAGATCACCCTGGTCAGCCACCAGGCACACGAGCGACTGGGCGTAATACCTGACGGGGCCTGCCAGGATCTGCTGCCCGATCTCTGGCAGCAGGCCAAAAAGGTTCTGCACAAGCAGGTGTCCAGTGTCGAAATGCCGCTGCTGCTCGCCGGGCGCGAATATCTGATCGGCATCCACCCGCAAATCGCCGACGGCCAAATCAGCGGCGCGGTCTGCGTGCTGGTGGACAGCCAGCAGCTTGATGCGATGACCCGGCAGCTGCCGTCGGTTCAGGCGTTAAGCGGTGAACTGGACACCATCATCGATTCCTCTTCGGACGGGCTGTTTGTCTGCGACGCGGCAGCCAACGTGATCCGCATGAATCCGGCCTCGGAGCGCATCCACAAACTTTCCGCCGCCGAGATTATCGGCCGCAACATGCGCGACCTGATCGCCAGCGGCTTTATCGACCGCTCGGCCGCGCTCGAGGCTAGTCAGAAGAAGGCGCGGGTCAGCCTGCTGCAGAACAAGGACGGCCGCAAACTGATTTCGATCGCTTCGCCGGTGTTTGATAACCGGGGTGAGCTGATCCGTATTGTCGTCAGCGAACGGGATATTACCGAAATCGACAGCCTGCAGCGCGAACTGGAAGAACAGGAGGCGATCCGCGACCAGTTTCGCGACCAGATGCTGGCGATGCAGCAGGCAGAGCTGGAAGCACAGCAGATCATAGCCCGCAGCCCGGCGATGGTGCGCGCGCTACAGCAGTCGATCAAGGTGGCCCGCGCCGACTCTTCGGTGCTAATTCTCGGCGAATCGGGGGTCGGCAAGGGGCTGATCGCCGACCTGATTCACAAAAACTCAAAACGAGCCGAACAACCGCTGATCAAGATCAACTGCGGCGCCATCCCCGAATCACTGATCGAGGCTGAACTGTTCGGTTACGAAAAAGGCGCCTTTACCGGTGCGCAGAGCAGCGGCAAACCGGGACACTTCGAACTGGCTGACGGCGGCACGCTGTTTCTTGACGAAATCGCCGAGCTGCCGCTGGCATCGCAGGTCAAACTGCTGCGTTTTCTGGAGGATGGCCGCATCACCCGGCTCGGCGGCACCGACAGCAAAACCCTCAATGTCCGGGTGCTGGCCGCGACCCACCGCGACCTGGAAAAGATGGTTGAGCAGCGACTGTTCCGGCTGGATCTTTATTATCGACTCAACGTGATTCCGATTTCTGTGCCGGCGGTGCGGGAACGGCACGACTGCATCATCCCGCTGCTCCGCCACTACATCGACCGCTTCAGCAAGCAGGTCGGCGAGAAGAAACGCCTGACCCGCGCGGCGCTGGACGCACTGGCCAGCTACGCTTACCCCGGCAACGTGCGTGAATTGATGAACCTCTGCGAACGGCTGGTGGTGATGGCCGAAACCGCCCTGATCGACCTGCCCGACCTGCCGGCACAGGTCAGCCAGCGTGCCGCCGGACTGGACTTCAGCAACCTCGACTGGCCCGAGGGGATCAATCTGCAACAGGCGCTCGACCGGGTCGAGAAGAGCCTGTTGAGTAAAGCCAGAGAACGCTTTAATAATCAGACCGAGGTCGCCGCCGCGCTAGGCGTCAACCAGTCGACCATCGCCCGCAAACTGAAGAAGCACGGCCTGGGCTGAGGCTCTTCCAAGCGACACCGCCGGCTATGCACTATTGCATAACGGCGGTGCCCGAAAATCCTCTCGCTACAGCCCTGCACACCAGGCCATCCCCTGCAAAACTTTTCTCCGAAGCCGGGAAACTCCCGAATTAGCTGCTATAATCTCTTGCGAACGTCTTAATTAGTCACGTTCTATTCAACAAAACAGAGTTTGGCATCCTCCTTGCTCAAGGTTATGACAGATCACTTACTGCATGCGCAGATGAATAAGCGGCTGGAACCAACAACAAAAAGAGGAGCACCATGAACCTGCTGAATAACGCGATTATCAAAGTCCCCGTCCCGAGCAATGAACCTGTCTACTCCTATGCGCCCGGCACCCCCGAGCGGGCCAAGCTGAAAACGGCCCTGAACGAACTCGCGGCGAAAAAAATTGAGATCCCGTTGATCATCGGCGGCAAAGAGGTCCGCACCGGCAAAATCGGCCAGGTGGTGATGCCGCACAACCACAAGCACGTGCTGGCCGAATACCATATGGCCGGTGAGGCCGAAATCGAGCTGGCCATCAAGGCCGCGATGGCAGCGAAAGTCGAGTGGGAGGCGATGCGCTGGGAAGAGCGGGCGGCGATCTTTTTGAAGGCGGCCGAGCTGCTGTCCGGCAAGTACCGTTACCAGATGAACGCCGCCAGCATGTTAACCACCAGCAAGAGCGCCTATCAGGCCGAAATCGACGCCGCCTGCGAACTGATCGACTTCCTGCGCTTTAACGTCTACTTCGCCCAGCAGATCTACAGCGACCAGCCGCCGATCTCACCAAAAGGGATCTGGAACTTCGTCCAGCAGCGGCCGCTCGAAGGGTTCGTGCTGGCGGTTGCGCCGTTCAACTTCACCGCCATTGCCGGCAACCTGCCGACCGCCCCGGCGATCATGGGCAACACCGTGCTGCTGAAGCCGGCCTCGAGCTGCATCTACACCCCTTACCTGCTGATGCAGATCCTCAAAGAGGCCGGGCTGCCGGACGGCGTCATCAACTTTATCCCCGGCTCGGGCGCGCAGATCGGTAAAATCTGCCTGCCGAACAAGGACCTCGGCGGCGTCCACTTCACCGGCTCGACCGGGGTTTTTCAGAACATGTGGCAGACCATCGGCGCCAACCTTGCCAACTACAAATCCTACCCGCGGATCGTCGGTGAAACCGGCGGTAAAGACTTCATCGTCGCCCATAAAAGTGCCGACCTGCGCAAGCTGGCCACCGGTATCGTCCGTGGTGCTTTCGAATATCAGGGGCAGAAGTGTTCGGCCGCCTCGCGCGCCTACATCCCCGCCTCGCTCTGGCCGGCGCTGCGTAAAGAGTTGGAGCAGGATATCGCCAGAATCAAGATCGGCCCGACCACCGATTTCCGCAACTTCTTCAACGCGGTGATCGACAAGGGCGCTTTCGCCAGCATCAGTGAATTCATCAGCTACGCCAAATCGGCCAAGGATGCCGAAGTCATTATCGGCGGCGGCTGCGACGACAGCGTCGGCTACTTCATCGAACCGACCGTGATCCTGACCAGCAACCCCAACTTCCGCACCATGGAAGAAGAGATCTTCGGCCCGGTGATGACCATCTACGTCTACCCGGATGAGCAGTACGAAGAAGCCCTGGAACTCTGCGACCAGACCTCCCCCTACGCGCTGACCGGCGCCATCTTTGCCAACGAACGCAGTGCTGTCAGCCTGGCGATGCGCAAACTGGAGAATGCCGCCGGCAACTTCTACATCAACGACAAGCCAACCGGCGCCGTGGTCGGTCAGCAGCCGTTCGGCGGTGCCCGTGCGTCAGGGACCAACGACAAGGCCGGCTCGTACCTGAACCTGTTGCGCTGGGTTTCGACCCGCACCGTCAAGGAAACCTTCGACGCGGCGGAGAGCTTTGAATATCCGTTCATGGACGAGGAATAAACCGCATGTCGATCTTCAACTACCTGGTCTCCAAGACCATCATGCACATCCCGGGTCCGGTCGTCAGCTTCTTCGCCAAAGGCTACATCGCCGGCGAACAGCTCAGCGATGCCGTGCGGGTCGGTCGACAACTGAATCAGCAGGGGATGCTGCTGACCGTCGATATTCTGGGTGAATTCATCAAGACCAAGGCGGAAGCGGAGTATTTCAAGCAGCAGTGCCTGGATATTCTCGAGACCATCCACCGCGAAAAACTCGATGGCAACCTGTCGCTGAAACCGACCCAGATGGGGATGCTGCTCGATGAGCAGTTCGCCTTCGACAACATCCGCGAGATCGTCGCCAAGGCGGCCGAGCTGGATAATTTTGTCCGCATCGACATGGAAGATATCGAATGCACCGACAAAACCCTCGAGTTCTACCGGCGGCTGCGCGATGAGTTTCCGAAGCATGTCGGCGTGGTGCTGCAGGCCTACCTGCGCCGTACCCCGCAGGATATCGAAGACTTAAGCGACAAGCCGATGCACTACCGGCTCTGCAAGGGGATCTACAACGAGCCACGCAGCGCCGCCTGGAAGGACCCGGCGACCATCAACCGCAGCTTTGTCGAGTGCCTCGAGCTGATGTTCAAGCATGGCGCTTATGTCGGTATTGCCACCCACGACGAGAAGCTGGTCTTCGAGGCGCTGCGGCTGATCACCAAATATGGACTGAACCGCGATCAGTATGAGTTTCAGATGCTGCTCGGAGTTGATCCGGAACTGCGGCAGATCCTGGTCGACCAGGGGCACCGGCTGCGGGTCTACCTGCCCTACGGTGAATCCTGGATGCCCTACTCGCGCCGGCGACTGAAAGAGAATCCGAACATCGCCCGGCATGCGCTGCTGCAGATGCTGCGCAGACAGAACTGAACCAACAATTGAGACTGTTCAGAGCCGAACAAACTATGTACTATCGCCAAACCGTTGTTTGATTTGCTCGCACTGTGACCGTTGCAGCACTGATTAGCGACCCCCCGCAGTGAAAGCAGATCGCCTTGTTGTCGTGCTGTTTTTCAGCCGACTAGTCGTACCCTTTATCGATGGAGGAAACAGAATGAAGATGGAAAAGATGTTGTTGGCCCTGGCGGCCACCGCGCTGCTGGCCGTACCGGCGTTCGCTGCGGACACCTTGAAGGTCGGCGTTCAGGCCCCGATCACCGGCAGCTACGCCAACGAAGGACAAGGAATTGAAAACGGCGTGCGCCTGCTCGCCGAGCAGATCAACGCCAAGGGCGGCGTGATGGGCAAGCAGATCGAAGTGATCTCCTGTGATGATCAGGGGACCGCGATGGCCGCTGCGATCTGCGCCAAGGACCTGGTCAACAAGGGCGTTTCGATGGTAATCGGTTCCTACACCTCGACCTGCGCCGAAGCCGCGCAGAAGACCTACTTCAACGCCGGCGTGCTGCAGACCTCCGACGGGACGGCAGACAGCCTGACCGAGAACGGCTACTGGACCTTCCTGCGCAACTCCTTTCCGAACAGCGCAGAAGCTGACTTTGCCGCCAACTACATGGTCAACGTCAAAAAGTACCAGCGCATTGTCGTGCTGTCCGACTTCTCGACCTATGCTGACGGTCTGGCCAACGCCACCGAAGCAGCGATCAAAAAACTGGGCGGCAATGTCGTTTCACGCGACAAGATCAAAGCCGACTCCCAGAACTTCACCCCGGTACTGACCAACATCAAGTCGAAGAATCCTGACGCGATCTTCTTCGCCGGCTACTACTCCGATGGCGGCCAGCTGCGCGCCCAGCAGTTGGCGCTCGGGATCAAGGCCGACTTTATCGGCGGCGACGCCAACGACAATCCTGACTTCGTCAAGCTGGCCGGTTCCGCCGCTCAGGGCGCTTTCATTATCAACGTGCCGTCACCGGACGTGCTCCCCTACGATATCGCCAAGAGCTTCATCGCCGACTACCAGAAGAAGTTCGGCATGATGCCGGCCTCGATCTGGGGACTGATGAACATCGACGGCATGCGCGCCATCATCCACGCCATGGAGCAGAACAAGAGCTTCGACACCAAGCAGGCCGCCGACTACCTGCACAATATGACTGAGCCGCTGCCGGGCATCACCGGCCCGATCGCTTTCGCCAAAGACGGCAACCGCAAGGGTGGCGCCTATGTGGTCAAGAAGATCCAGGCTGACGGAACCTATTTCAACGAATATGTTCAGTAATTGACAGCCTGAGTGTTGAGGGGGCGGGGGAGTTCGTTTGTTCTCCCGCCCCTTTTTTTGACTCAAAAAATGTAAACGTTTAGCAAAATCCCTGCCCCGCAGACGCGAGCAGAGGACTTAAAGTTGTCCTCCGCTGGCTTCTGACAGGCAGCTTGATCACCAACCCCGGAGTAAGCTTTATGGATATTTTCCTGCAGCAACTGGCCAACGGCCTGACCATCGGCAGCATGTTCGCCCTGGTGGCGCTCGGCTATACCATGGTCTACGGCGTGATGCGGCTGATCAACTTCGCCCACGGCGACATGGTCGCGGCCTCGGCCTTCGTCGGCCTGACCATCTACACCCAGGTGCTGGGGCAGGCGGTCTCCTTAGGCGCGGTGATTGCCATCTTCCTGCTCTCGGCGGTCTGCATGGCGGTGATCGGCGTGATTCTCGAACGGGTCGCCTACCGGCCGTTGCGTGAGGCGCCACGCCTGTCGGCGGTGGTCTCGGCGCTCGGCGCCTCGCTGGTCATCCAGAACGGCATCATGCTGATCTGGGGACCGCAGATGCGCATCTTCCCCGAGCTGGTACCACAGGTCTACTGGGATCTCGGCGGCGTGGTGATCAGCATGATCCAGGTGATCATTCTGGTGCTGTCGCTGGTGCTGATGGTCGCCCTCTACCTGTTCGTCGAGAAGACCCGCATCGGCGCAGCGATCCGCGCCTCTTCCATCGATCAGGACGCGGCGCGGCTGATGGGGATCAACGTCAACAGTATCATCGCGCTGATCTTCATCATCGGCTCGTCGCTGGGCGCGGTCGGCGGCCTGTTCATCGGTCTCTATTACCGCGGCATCACCTTCAACATGGGCTGGCAGTATGGCCTTTACGCCTTCGTCGCGGCGATCATCGGCGGTATCGGCAACATCCCCGGCGCGATGCTCGGTGGCATGCTGCTCGGACTGTTCAACGCCTTTATCGCCGGCTACGTCTCCAGCACCTGGTCTGACGCCTTCACCTTTATCCTGCTGATCGCCATTCTCATTGTCCGCCCCACCGGTATCCTCGGTGAGCGGGTTGCGGAGAAAGTCTGATGAAAGAACTGCAACGTTTCGGTTACCCGATCTTCTTCGTCCTGATGGCGATTCTGCCGCACCTGCTCGACTCGCGCTGGCAGGCGGTGGCCATCACATTTCTGATCTTCGCCGTGGTTGCCCTGTCGCAGGATGTCATCCTCGGCAAAAGCGGCATGTTCAACATGGGACAGGCGCTGTTTTTCGGCATCGGCGCTTACACCACGGCGATCCTCAACTCCGGATTCGGCTGGCCGATCATCGCCACCATTCCGCTGGCGATCCTGATCCCGGCGATCTTCGGCGTCATCCTCGCCGGGCCGATCGTCCACCTGCGCGGCGACTACCTGCTGGTCACCACCATCGGCTTCAACATTGTCTTCGTCCAGGTTGTCCAGAACAATCTGGGCGGCGTCACTGGCGGCCCCAACGGCATCTTCGGCATCGACTCGCTGAGCCTGCTCGGCCTCAACCTGACCAGCCAGGTCGCGGTCTACTACTTCGCCTTTGCGGTGCTGCTGCTGACCCTCGGCATCATGCGTAACCTGGAGAAGAGCAAAGCCGGACGCGCCCTGCACTACCTGCGCGAGGATCAGCTGGCCGCCGAGAGCATCGGCATCAACACCCGCATCTACAAAATTTTCGCCTTTGCCTTAGGTGCCGGCATCGCCGGCCTGGCCGGTACCGTCTTCGCGGTACAGTATTCGGCGGTCAGCCCGGAAGCCTTCGACTTCATCCAGTCGGTGCTGTTCTTCAGTATCGTCATCGTCGGCGGCTCCTCGGTGCCTGGCGTGCTGCTCGGGGTGTTTGTGATGTTCGTGCTGCCGGAAATTTTCCGCGAGTTCGCCACCTGGCGCTTCTTCATCTTCGGCTTCGCGATGATCGCGGCGATGATCCTGCGGCCGCGCGGCATCATCCCGGCGACCTTCGGCAAGATTCCCAAGTTCTTGATCAAGGAAAATAACCATGGCGCGTAATGAACTGATATTGACCGATGTCACCAAGCGCTTCGGAGGGTTGACCGCCGTCGACTCGCTGAGTCTGAAGGTTGAGGAAGGCCAGATCTACGGCCTCATCGGCCCCAACGGCGCCGGCAAGACCACGGCCTTCAACAACATCACCGGCATCTACAAACCCGAGGAGGGTTCGATCCAGTGGCGCGGCGAAGAGATCCGCGGTCTGACCCCCTACCAGATCGTCGACCGCGGCATCGTCCGCACCTTTCAGACCATCCGCCTGTTCAGCCAGATGTCGGTGGCCGAGAACATCATGAGCGGCCGCCATATCAAGAGCAAACAGAAGCTCTGGCACAGCATCATCCACACCCCCGCTTCCAAGCGGGATGAACTGGAGAACTGGCAACGCGTCGAGGAGCAGCTCGAATTTTTCAAGCTGAGCGAGTTCGCCGCCACGCCGGTCGGTTCGCTCCCCTACGGCATTCAGCGCCGGGTTGAGATGGCCCGGGCGATGGCGGTCGATCCAACCCTATTGATCCTTGACGAACCGGCCGCCGGCCTCAACGACAAAGAGACGCTGGGGCTGCTGGAGACCATCTTCAAGATCCGCGACAAGGGGGTCACGGTGCTGCTGATCGAACATGACATGGACATGGTCATGGAGGTCACCGACTACCTGACGGTGATCAACTTCGGCAAAAAGATTGCCGAGGGCACCCCTGAGGAAATCCAAAAGAACCCGGCCGTCATCGAGGCCTACCTGGGAAGTGAGGATGACGACGATGAGTAATGACGTCCTGTTTGAAATAAAAGACCTGGAAGTCTCCTATGGCAGCATCGCCGCCATCAAAGGGATCTCCCTCGAGGTGCACAAGGGTGAAATTGTGACTATTCTCGGCGCCAACGGGGCCGGCAAAACCACGACCATGCGCACCATTAGCCAGCTGCTCAAAGCCAAGGCCGGTTCGATCATGTTCAAAGGCGAAGAGCTGACCAAGCTGCCGGCCCACAAGATCGTCAAGCTCGGCATCAGCCACTCTCCGGAAGGACGCCGCGTGTTCGGTATCCTGACGGTCGAAGAGA
>DATCYW010000019.1:0-4532 GCA_036526255.1 Malonomonas sp.
ACTGCCGATTCAATTCTGCTCTACGCCGGCGGACATCCGTCCTTTGTCATCGATGCCTACACGCTTCGGCTGTTCAGCAGAATCGGCTTGTTCACAAAGAATGTAAAATACGCCGAGGCCAGAGACTACTTCATGCGGCGACTGACAACCGAAGTCGCGCTCTACAACGAGTACCATGCCCTGATCGTTATCCAGTGCAAAGAACACTGCCGCAAGCGGCCGCGCTGCGAAAACTGTCCGCTGGAAAAGATCTGCGCCTACCGCCAACTGAATTCTTGATCGTTCGCGGCGACTGCGGTACTTTCGGCAGGTTAACTCCTTGACCGCAGGAAGAAGCTTTATGACCGACCAGAGCCCCGATAAAAAAACGCCAGAAGCAACAACCGACTCAAGCCTTGAACCGCCGATTGAGGCGGCACTGGAGAGGCCAGCGGATCAGCCCACCGAGCCGGTGGAAATCCCGGAAGAAGAGTGGCGCGCCGGAGCAGAGTCGGATGCCGATTTTGCCGAGGCCGAAACGCCACAGCCGGACTCTGGCGACGGAGCTGCAACAGCGACCAGCGCTGCGGCGGCTGCGGGCGAAAGCAAAGCCAAGCCGGCCAACCTGCGCTGGGACGGCTATTTCTTTCTGCTGCTGTTTGCCGTCAGCCTGCTGCGCTTAGGCTATCTGTATATTGTCCCGCTCGATCTGGGGCCGGATGAAAGTTACTACTGGGACTGGTCGCGACGGCTGGATCTGGGTTATTACAGCAAGCCACCGATGATCGCCTGGGTCAATGCGCTGTCGACGGCGCTGCTTGGCATCACGCCGCAGGCGGTAAGAATGCCGGCGGTGGTCTTTGGCGCGGTCGGACTGCTGGGGATGTACCTCTGCGGCCGTCGGCTGTTTAACGCCGAAGTCGCCTTCTGGGGGGTCGCTGCCTGGCTGGCCACTCCGGGTGCGGTGGCGCTCGGTCTGATCATGGGTACCGACGTGCTGCTGGTCTGCTGCTGGTCGCTGGCCCTTTACACCCTCTGGCGCGCCATCGAAACCCCGCGGGCAAAACTGCACTGGTGGCTGCTGACCATGCTGCTGGTCGGCCTGGGTTCGCTGAGCAAGCAGATGATGATGCTCTTTCCGGTGCTGATGATCCTCTACCTGCTGATCGGCGGCGAGGATCGCCGCCACCTGAAACAGCGCTGGCCCTGGCTGCTCTGGGGCGGTTCGCTGCTGTTCCTGCTGCCGCCGCTCTGGTGGAACTTTCGCCACGACTGGATCACCTTCAAACACACCGCGCACCACATTGAGCCGAGCGGCACCAACCTGCTCGACCACTTGAAGACCTTTGGCGAGTTTGTCGGCGGCCAGATGGGCCTGCTGTCGCCAATCACCTGGCTGCTGTTAGTATTGTTGCTGCTGTTGCTGCTGCCGCTGCTGTTCAAACAATCGCGGCAGGTGCGCTTTCTGTTTGTTTTCGGCGCGGTCGGCCTGCTCGGTTTTGCCGGCTTCAGCTTCAAACAGAGCATCAACCCCAACTGGCCGGCGACCTTTTATCCGGCCGGCTTGCTGCTGCTGGCGGCCTGGGGGCGCGACCAGGTGAACGCCGGCTTTATTGACCGGCTGCGCAAATGGTTCGTCCCCGCCCTGAAATTCGGCGTCGTTCTGACTCTGATCGCCTATCTGCTGCCGTTTGTCCTGCAACTGAGCGTCATCCCGCTGGGCAGAAAAGATCCCTCCGGCCGGATTAAAGGCTGGAGCGAACTGGGCCAGCAGGTCGGCGCAACCCTGCAGGAGCAGCCGCGCCCTGAGCAGACGTTTGTCATTTCACCGCTGCGTAAATATCCGGCGGCAGTCGCCTTTTACACTCCGGGTCATCCAGTCACCTACAAATGGTCCGGCAATCCGCGGCTCGTCACCAGCCAGTACGATCTCTGGCCCGGTCCGGTCGACAAACTGGGGTGGGACGCGCTGATTCTGCACAACGCCGACTCGGAGTTGCCGAAAGAACTGCTGGAAATTTTTGAGAATGTGGTGCCACTGGGAGAAAAGGTCATTCCGATCGGCGCCGCCGGGGAACGCAAGTACCTGATGTGGCGGGGAGAAAACCTGCTCTTCTGGCCGGAGAATCACTGATGGAAAATCTGGAGAGCTACCTGTTTCTGTTGAAAAAGTTTCTCGGCGGGCTGCTGATGCCGCTGCCGATGACGTTTCTGCTGCTGTTCTGGGCGCTGCTGTTGCTGCTGCGTAACCGAACCCGCTGGTTCGGTGTGCTGTTTGTGCTGCTGGCGACGACGCTGCTGTTTGTTGCCAGCTACGCTCCGCTCAGCAGCCGGTTGACCGGACCGCTGGAGCGGCAGTTTGCCAGCTATCAACCAGGCGAACTGCCGGTCGCTTATGTCGCGGTGCTGGGGAGCGGTCATGTCTCGGGCGGTGGTCTGCCGCTGACCAGTGAAATCAAGCCGGAAGGGGTCATCCGCCTGGTCGAGGGGATCCGCATCTATCGGCTTAATCCGGGCAGCAAACTGATTTTTACCGGCTATCACGGCGGTGAGCAGGAATCGTACACGGATAAGATCGTCGAGCTGGCAATTGCGCTTGGCGTTCCGCAGGAGGATATCCTGCCCTTCACCGGCCCGAAAGACACCGCCGACGAAGCGCAACTGATCGCCGCAAACTTCTCCGGCGCTGAGCTGGTGCTGGTAACTTCGGCGTCCCACATGCCACGGGCGATGGGGCTGTTCCGGACCGCCGGACTCGATCCGATTCCGGCCCCGACCAACCATATGACCCGCGCGGTGCGCAGCTACTGGCTGTTTCCAAGTGCCCACACCCTGTCCCGCAGCCAGAGCTGGCTGTACGAAAAACTGGGGCTGGCCTGGTCACAGCTGACCGGGCAGATTAAAACTACCGATCAATAAACCGGCCGCGCCGGCTAGACGAAAGTCGGCGCGGCGGCGGACGGCTCGGCAAGTTCTTCAGGACGCAGCAGGTAGCAGAGCAGCAGACCGCTTAAGTAAACCATCCCCCAGGCCCAGAGTACGTCGCTGGGGAAATGTCCCCCCTGGGCCAACCGGCCGGCTCCCATCAGCGCACCATAAATAGTGCCACCAAGCAGAAAACCTTTCGCCAACGACTTGCGCCGCTTGCGCAACACAAAGTAAGGGGCGATCAGGTAAAAACCGATTGAGGCATGCCCGGACGGAAACGACTTGCTAGCCCCCCGCTCACCACGATCCCAGACCTTGATAAACGGCAGATGCCCACCCAGTTCGATGACATGCTTCGGCCGGCTGCGCCCCCAGTTATCCTTAAAAACCGTATTGACCAGCAGCCCGGGACCGATCAGCAGCAGCAGCACCAGCAGCAGATAGCTGCGCCACTGTCGCCGCAGCTTCGGCAGTTTCCAGCCGAGTAGCAAACCGACCAGGCCGACGCCCCCAAGCAGTATCCCCGGAATCATGCCGTAACGGTATAGCAGTTGCCAGAGCCAGAAATTCTCAAACTGCCAACCAGCTTCCGGCTGATAGAAAAACCGGGCGAACTGCATATCGAGATCGCTCTGCCGAAACATGATGGTGAACATCACCAGCACCAACAGCGGTAGCACAAGTTCATCGAGTAAACGTCTTTGTAACAATTTGTCCAAGGCACTCTCCATGGTCGCAACTGGGTGCGCGCACTTTAGTGCTAAGCCGCGCAACTTGTCAAGAATGGGGATTTTTTTGCTGACTTCAGCCCCAAACACATGGTACGAGTGGCGGTTTGTCGCAGCAGCTATTACAAAAATGTCAGGAGCAGTCAGATCATGAATAAAATCAGCTTCGTTGTCCCGATTTACAACGAGGAAGAAAATATCCCCAAACTGGTCGAAGAGATTCAAGCCGTGGCTCCCGATCTGTCGAGTGACTACGAAATCCTGCTGGTCGACGATTGCAGCAGCGATGGCAGCCTGGCGATCATCCGCAGCCTGGCCGAGCAGAACCAGCAGCTTCATTATCTCGCCTTTGCCCGCAACTGCGGTCAGTCCGCAGCACTCTACGCCGGATTTCAGGCGGCAACCGGCGATGTCATCATCACCCTCGACGCCGACCTGCAGAACGACCCGGCCGACCTGCGCCAGATGTACAAACACTATGGTGAGTTCGACATGGTCAATGGCTGGCGCTTTAACCGTCAGGACACCCTGTCAAAGAAAATCGCCAGCAAGATCGGTAATTTTGTGCGCAACTGGATGACCAGAGAGACGATCCACGACACCGGCTGTTCGCTGAAGATCATGAACGCGCAGATGCTCAAGCGTGTGCGGATCTACAAAGGGCTGCACCGCTTTCTGCCAACGCTGATGCGGATGGAAGGGGCGAAAGTGGTCGAAGTGAAGGTCAACCACCGCCACCGCATGTTCGGGGTATCCAAATACACCAACCTGCAGCGCGGCATCGAAGGGTTTTACGATCTGGTCGCGGTGCGCTGGATGCAGAGCCGCCATCTAAAAATTGAGGTCAAAGAACAAAAATGATGAACCTTTCCCTGACCGAAATCCTGATCCTGGCGG
>DATCYW010000020.1:0-27681 GCA_036526255.1 Malonomonas sp.
GCCCTTTCGGAGATATTAATCTCATCTCATGTTTCGTCTTGCTTCAAACTACCCCCGCTCAAGAGCAAATGTCAAGCGGGGCAATAAAATATTTTAGCCTGTCCGACAAGAATTGCCGAACTGACGCAAAACCCTATTCTCAACTCCAGCGTTCGGTTGCTGGAACGTTCGGCTCTGCTACACTCTGAACTGGACGATAACCAACTGCGGAGGTCAACAATGCTGCAAGAGAGATTGAATAAGATGAAAGCGGCTTCGGCGGCGAGAGTCACGCCGGAAGTTCTGGCGATAATGCAGCGCACGACTGCCAAACTGGGCAGTTCCGGCATCCTGAAAAAGCTGATCAAGGTCGGCGGCCAGTGCCCGGATTTCAGCCTGGCAGATGAAAACGGCCAGCAGATCCAACTGCAGACCCTTCGCCAGCAGGGGCCGGTGCTGATCAATATCTACCGGGGGGTTTGGTGACCTTACTGTAATGCGGAGCTGGAAGCTCTGCAGGAGATCTTGCCGGAGATTCAAAAAACCGGCGCCAACCTGATCGCCATCTCGCCGATGCTGGTGAAATACACCCCGCAGCTGGTCAATAAACTGGGACTGAAATTCCCGATATTGAGCGATCCGGGCAACAAGTTCATGGAACAGCTGGGCGCGGTTCACGCCCTGCCGGAAGAGCTGATCGAAGTCTACAAAGGCTTCGGCATTGACCTGGTGCGCTATAACGGCGATACCGACTGGCGGCTGCCGCTGCCGGGCCGGATCATTGTCGATTCGGCCGGCGTGGTGCGCGACGTCTCATTGACCACCGACCACACCCAGCGCCCCGAGCCCGCCGAATCGCTGGCGCTGCTGCAAAAGCTTTAAACTGCAAACAAAAAGGGCTGCCGATAACTGGCAGCCCTTTTTGCGTGAATGCGCGACTTTAATGCGCCAGCGCCCAGTTGGCACCGACACCGATATCGACCTTCAGCGGCAGATCAAGCGGCACGGCGTTCTCCATCTCCAGCCGCACCAGCTCCCGAACCTGCTCCAGTTCCTCCTGTGGCACCTCGAAGACCAGTTCATCGTGCACCTGCAGCAGCATCCGCGCGCGTAGTTTTTCTTCGCGCAGGCGGCGGTCGATATTGACCATCGCCACCTTGATGATGTCGGCGGCGCTCCCCTGAATCGGGTAGTTGATGGCGTTGCGCTCGGCGAAACTGCGGAAGGCGCCGTTCTTGCTGTTGATTTCGGGGATGGCACACCGCCGGCCGAGAATGGTGGTGACGTACTGATGTTCGCGGGCTTCCGCTTTTTTCGCTTCCAAATATTCCAGCACCGCTGGATAGCGCTCGAAATAATCGTCGATAAACTGCTGCGCTTCCTTGCGGCTGACGCCGAGATCTTTGGCCAGACTGAAAGAACCCATGCCGTAGAGCACACCGAAGTTGATGGTCTTGGCCCGACGGCGCATCTCGTCGGTGACCAGCTCGGGGAACATGCCGAAAATTTCGCTGGCGGTGCGTCGGTGGATATCCTCGCCGGCGACGAAGCTCTCTTTGAGCGCCGGAACGTTGGCCATGTGCGCCATCACCCGCAGTTCGACCTGCGAGTAGTCAGCCGAGAGCAGCGTCCAGCCTTCTTCGGGGATAAAGGCTTCGCGGATACGCCGCCCTTCGGCGGTGCGGATCGGAATATTCTGCAGGTTCGGGTCGCTGGAAGAGAGCCGACCGGTCGTGGTGACCGCCTGATTGAAGCTGGTGTGAATCCGGCCGCTGGCGGGATTGATCATTTTCGGCAGGGCGTCGGTGTAGGTGCTCTTTAACTTGCTCACCGAACGGTAATCCAGAATCTTCGCCGCGATCTCATGCTGATCGGCCAGATCAGTCAATACCTCAACATTGGTCGACCAGCCGGTTTTGGTCTTTTTCCCTTTCGGCAGACCGAGTTTCTCAAACAGAACCTCGCCGAGCTGTTTCGGCGAATTGATGTTAAACGGCCCGCCGGCCAGGGCAAAGATCTCGGCCTCCAGCGCCACCAGCTTGCCGGCCAGCTCGGCGGATAGTTGACCAAGAAAATCGGCATCGATGCGGATCCCCTGCCACTCCATGCGGATCAAGACCTCGACCAGCGGCATATCCACTTCAAACAACAGCTTCTCTGGTAGCCCCGCGGACAGTTCCGGCAACAGCTTTTCCGCCAACTGCAGGGTGATATCGGCGTCTTCGGCGGCGTAAACCGTGGCTTTTTCAACCTCGACTTCGCTGAAGCAGATCTGTTTCTTGCCGCTGCCGGTCATCTCGGCGTAGGGGATCATCCGGTGATTCAGGTGCTCGGTCGCCAGAGCGTCGAGGCCGTGAGAGCGGGCTTCGGGGTGGGTTACATAAGAGAGCAGCATGGTGTCGAGACTGATGCCGGCCAGTTCGATGCCGGCGTTGCGCAGCACCAGCGCGTCATACTTGATGTTCTGGCCGATCTTCTGCAGCTGCGGATCTTCCAGAAGCGGCCGCAATTTCTCCAGCACCAGCTGTTTCGGCAGCTGCTGCGGCACCCCCAGATACATATGCCCGATAGGCAGATACCAGCCGTGGCCAGCTTCGACCGCGAAGGAAAGCCCGACCAGTTCGGCCTGCACCGCCACCAGACTGGTGGTTTCGGTGTCGATGGCAAAACGTCCGGCGCGCTTGAGCGCGGCGATCAGCGCGTCCAGCTCAGCTTCGCTGAGCACCGTCTGGTAGCTGTCGGCGCTGGCCTGTTGCTGCGGGCTGATGGCAGAGAATTCCTGCAGCAGCTTGGGGAACTCGAGTCGGGTAAACAGCTCGGTCAGCGCCGGACGGTCCGGCTCATCCATGGTCAGATCGTCGATCGCCACATCCAGTTGCAGATCGTAGACCAGATCGGCCAGCTTGCGTGACAGCCGCGCCTGATCGGCAAATTCGCGCAGGTTCTCCTGGCGCTTTTTGCCTTTGACCTGATCGATATTCTGCAGCAGATTTTCGATGCTGCCGAACTCCTGAATCAGGCCGGTCGCGGTCTTCTCGCCAATCCCCGGCACGCCCGGGATATTATCCGAACTGTCGCCGGCCAGGCCGAGAATTTCGAGTACCTGCTCCGGCGGCACGCCGAAACGCTCGATCACCTGCTCCCGCCGCGTGGTCTTGCCCTTCATGGTATCGAGCAGGCAGACCCGGTCGCTGACGATCTGCATCAGGTCTTTATCGCCGGTGACCACGACCACATCCAACCCCTGTTCGGCATACTGCCTGGCCAGCGTGGCAATGATATCGTCCGCCTCGACCCCGGCCAGTTCGAGTGCCGGCATATTGAACGCCCGCACCACATCCTTGATGATCGCCACCTGCGGCACCAGGTCTTCGGGCATGGCGCTTCGATTCGCCTTGTATTCAGGGTAGAGATCCTTGCGAAAGGTTGGCCCCTTGGCGTCGAAAACTACCGCCAGGCGGTCGGGCTTTTCATCGCGCACCAGATTCAGCAGCATATTGGTAAAACCGTAGACTGCGTTGGTCGATTCCCCTTTGCTGTTGGAGAGATGCCGGATAGCGTAGTAGGCTCGGTAAATATAGGAAGAACCGTCGACCAGATAGACGCGTTGATTCGCTGCTGACATGAATAACCTTTCTGAATCCTTCAAGCCTGCATCACCACACAGGTTGAAGGGGAGTTGAAAAATAAAACCGGATTATTTCATACCGCAAGGCAAAGGGAAAGGTTGGAAAAGCGTACCGATTCAGCTAGTCTTGATTGACACTGCGCACTGTTATGACTATTTTCTCCACGGTTGTCGACTATCGGCGCCGGTAACTGCCGCTGTTGACCTGTTCAGGGAGTGATATTAAATGCACGACAATTTCGAAGACCACGACGAATCGATCGAATACGAAATAGAAGTCGAAACCGATGCCGACGTTCAGGCGATCCCCGACGAAGGGTTGATTGTCGCCCGCGACATGCTGCCGGCGCACCTGCCGATCATCCCGCTGCGGCCAAGGCCGGCTTTCCCCGGCGTCATCATCCCGCTGACCGTCAACGGCAAGGCCCGCGTTCAGACGATCAAAAAAGCACTGGAAACCCCATCACAGGCGATCGGCCTGGTGATGGTGCTTGACCTGGACAGCGCGGACGCCCCTGACAATCTGCAGACCGTCGGGGTAGCGGCGAAAATCCTGAAACTGATCCACACCGAAGATGAAAGCGCCCACGTGCTGGTCAACAGCCTGGAGCGCTTCACCCTCGAGCAGGTCAGCGAAGTCGATGACATCATCTTTGCCGAGGTCGAATATCATTTCGACGCCGAGCGCAGAGAGAACGCCGAGCTGCAAGCCTACTCGATGGCGATCATTTCGACCTTGAAAGAGCTGGTGCAGATCAATCCGCTCTATTCCGAAGAGATCAAGCTGTTTCTTGGCCGCTCGAGCATGGACGACCCGGCGCGCCTGACCGACTTCGCCGCCAACCTGACCAACGCTGACGGTTTCGAACTGCAGGAGGTGCTGGAAACCCTCGACGTGCGTAACCGGATCGACAAGGTGCTGATCCTGCTGAAAAAAGAGTTGGAGGTTTCGCGCCTGCAGACCAAGATTTCGCAGAGCATCGAAGAGAAGATCTCCGCCCAGCAGCGCGAGTTTTTTCTGCGCGAGCAGTTCAAGGCGATCAAAAAAGAGCTGGGGCTGGAAAAAGAGGGGAAAGTCTCCGAAATTGAAAAATTCCAGGAGCGTCTGAAAAAACTGAAATTGAACGAAGAGGCGCAGAAAGCGGTCGATGAAGAGATCGAAAAGCTGCAGCTGATCGAACCCTCTTCGCCGGAGTACAACGTCAGCCGCAACTATCTCGACTGGCTGACCGCCCTCCCCTGGGGGAAATACAGCAAGGACACCTACGATCTGAAGCGCGCCCGCCGGGTTCTCGACCGCGATCATTACGGGCTGGATGACGTCAAGGAGCGGATTCTCGAATTTATCGCCGTCGGCAAGATGAAGGGGGATATCTCCGGCTCGATCCTCTGCCTGGTCGGCCCGCCGGGAGTCGGCAAGACCTCGATCGGCAAAAGTATCGCCGACACCTTAAAGCGAAAGTTCTACCGCTTCTCGGTCGGCGGCATGCGTGACGAGGCTGAAATCAAGGGGCACCGCCGCACCTATATCGGCGCCATGCCGGGCAAAGCGATTCAGGCGATGAAGAGCGCCGGCACTGCCAACCCGGTGCTGATGCTCGACGAGATCGACAAGATCGGTGCCAGCTTTCAGGGCGATCCGGCCTCGGCGCTGCTCGAAGTTCTCGATCCGGAACAGAACGACGCCTTCCGCGACAACTATCTGGATGTCCCCTTCGATCTGTCGAACGTGATGTTCATCGCCACCGCCAATCAGCTGGACACCATCCCGGCGCCGCTGCTCGACCGGATGGAGGTGATCCGCCTCTCCGGCTACATACTGGAGGAAAAGCTTGAGATCGCCCGGCGCTACCTGATCCCCAAGTCACTGAAAAGCCACGGCATGACCAAGGCGCAGGTGGGCATCAACAAGGCGGCATTGGCCGAGGTGGTTGATCGCTACGCCCGCGAATCGGGCGTGCGCGGGCTGGAAAACTGCATCAAGAAGATCATGCGCAAAGCGGCGATGGAGTTCGCCGAAGGGCATGAAGGGAAAATCCAGGTGTTCAAAAAGGACATTGAACGCTATCTCGGCAAGCCGGTTTTCGTTGAGGAAGAATTGATCAAGGACAGCCCCGGCGTCATCACCGGACTGGCTTGGACCCGCCTGGGCGGCGCCACCCTGCAGATTGAGGCGACCGCCATGAAGAGCAAGACGAAAGGCTTCAAGCAGACCGGCCAACTTGGCAAAGTGATGGTGGAAAGCTCGGAGATCGCCTACTCGTACGTGATGGGGCACCTGGAGCAGTTCCAGGTACCGGAAGACTATTTCGACAGCCACTTCATCCACCTGCATGTCCCGGCCGGCGCGACCCCCAAGGATGGCCCCTCCGCCGGGATCACCATGACCACAGCGCTCTTGTCGATGATCATGCAGAAGCCGGTGCGCAAGAAACTCGGCATGACCGGCGAGCTGTCGCTGACCGGCCGAGTGCTGCCGATCGGCGGCGTGAAAGAAAAAACCATCGCCTCGCGCCGCGCCGGGCTGAAGGTGCTGATCTTCCCGCACGACAACAAAAAGGATTATGATGATCTGCCCGACTACCTGCGCGAAGGGATCGAGGTGCACTTCGTCAAGGAATATCCGGACGTGTTTAAAATCGCGTTCAACAAATAATAACTTTCAGGAGAACCAATGAGCAACGAAGAGATCAGATCTGCCCTGTTGGCATTGAGCAAAGAAGAGAAGCAGGCGTTCATCATCAACACCCTGCCGGAAATCGCCAAAGAGGTCATCAAGGAGCCGGGTTTCATGCTGCAGCTGTTCCCGGTGATGCTGGGAATTCTCAAAGAGAGCGGCATGGATCTGCAGCAACTGCTGCAATTTGCAACAATGATGAGCAGTCAGCAGGAACAGAAATAGACCGTTGACCGGCAGCAAACCGCTCTGCTAAGTTCAGCGCGTTATTAAATAGACAACGGGGACAGGATTATTTCTGTCCCCTTCAAATTTATCTGGAGTTCAATTCTATGCGCGTCCTCTCCGGCATCCAACCTTCCGGCTCTCTGCATCTGGGCAATTTCTTCGGCATGATGAAGAAGATGATCGACTACCAGGAGCAGGAAGAGCTGTTCTGCTTTATCGCCAACTACCACGCCATGACCAGCCTCAGCGACGGCAAGGTGCTGGCCAAGGGGACTCTGGAAGCGGCGGCAAACTTTCTGGCCTTGGGTCTTGATCCGCAGAAGAGCAGTTTCTGGGTGCAGTCGGATGTACCTGAAGTTCAAGAGCTCGCCTGGATTCTCTCCAACTTCACACCGATGGGTTTGCTGGAACGTTGCCACAGCTACAAAGACAAGGTTGCCCAGGGGATCAAGCCGAACCACGGGCTCTTCGCCTACCCGGTGCTGATGACCGCCGACATCCTGCTGTTTCAGAGCGACAAAGTGCCGGTCGGCAAAGACCAGAAGCAGCACCTGGAAGTGGCGCGCGACATCGCCATCAAGTTCAACAACGAGTACGGCGAAATTTTTACCCTGCCGGAGCCGGATATTGACGCTGATGTTGCCACAGTGCCGGGCAAAGATGGCCGCAAGATGAGCAAAAGCTACGGCAACACCATCGACCTGTTCCTTGAAGAGAAGCAGCTGCGCAAACAGATCATGCAGATTGTCACCGATGCGACACCGGTCGAAGATGCCAAAGATCCCGACAGCTGCAACATTTTCCAGATTTATCGCTTGTTTTTGGATGAAGCGGGCGTGGCGGAACTGCGCCAGCGCTACCTGACGCCGGGCTTGCGCTATGGAGATGTCAAACAGGAGCTGTTTGAAACCGTGCGCGATTTCTTCGCCCCCTTCAGCGAAAAACGCAAAGAGCTGCTGGCTGATCCGGACGGATTACGCAAAACCCTGGCCGAAGGTGCTGACAAGGCGCGATATGCGGCCAACAAAACCATGCGCAAGGTGCGAAAAAAGGTCGGTCTGGGTTACTGAAAATAACTGCTATACTTGACCACAGCAGCCTGAAGTGACCGAATCTCAAGCAGAGGAGAATCTCATGACAGTGCACCGCAAATGGTTATGTCATTGCAGTGGCAAAGCTCGCGAACTGGTTTCTGATCCCTACGTGGAAGAGGACTCCCTGGAACCGACCTGCCCGCGCTGCGGCGCAACCCCCTCTTCAGATCCCAAACGAACCATCAGCTATATCGACGAGGAAGATCATGACGATTGAGATCAGACGTCCGGTTCTTCGCGGGTAAAGGTGACAAAGGCCATCCCCGGACGACGGTTGGCCTCGCGCATGGCAAAGTGCATCCCTTCAAACTGCCAGCCCTGAGCTGTCCAGCTGTTAAGGATATTTTCCAGGCTCTGATCATCGACCTGGCTGGTTTCTACGACTTTATAGAGCAGCATGGTTCCATACCTTTCCGGTAAAGAAGCCGGCGTACGGCTTAACGGTTAAACGATGAACGCAGCCAATCAGCAACAGTTCTATTTTCGCCTGCAGATCGACCAGCAGCAGATTCTCCGTTACTATCAGGGAACCGCCAGCCAGGTTCAGGTGATCTCCGAATGTGGTCGCCGACTACAGTTTCCGGCGATGCGCCTGCGCCCTTTTCTGACCCAGAATGGCATCAGCGGCCGTTTCCGGCTGACTATCGATGCTGATAATCGCTTCGTCAAACTGAAAAAAATAAGTTAAAACAGCCCGTTAAAACTAATTGAAAATAGTTTTCATTTTTTACTTGCCAAATCATGACCGTTTCTGTAGTCTTTGAATCAGGCAACAAACATTTGGCGCGTCGACTTCCCCCTCCTGGTCGACGCGCCTATTTTTTTCTTCCGTCGTTCGCCCGCCGTTTTTCCAGCCATAAAACACGCGCCACCAGGGCCGGATGTGAATAGTAGACCGCTACAAACAGCGGGTGCGGAAACAGGTTGCTCAGGTTTTCCCGCGCCAATTTCACCAATCCCGAAGCCAACTGCTTGCCACTACCGACCAAATCAATGGCAAACTGGTCCGCCTGCCGCTCCTGCCGGCGCGACCACCAGCTGCTGACCGGCGTCCAGAAAAAACCCAGCAGCGAAGCCAGCCAACCGAGCAGCAGCACCTGCGCGGCAAAAGACAGCTGTGACAGCCCCAGCAAGCCGGGCAACCAGCCGCTGCCCAGCAGGCTGAACGCCAGCCAGCAGCTGGCCAGAGCGACGAGCTGGCTTTTAATCAGTTGATTACGCAGATGGCCGCAGCGCCAGTGGCCGAGTTCATGAGCCAGCACCGCCAGCAGCTCGTTGTCTTCCAGCTGCTCCAGCAAGGTATCGAACAACACCACCCGCTTGACCTTGCCGATGCCGGTAAAGTAGGCATTGCTGTGGCCGCTGCGCTTCGAGGCATCGACCTGCAGTACCTTGCCCGCCCGCACTCCGGCTCTGTCCAGCAAATCGCGCACCCCATTCTCCAGTTCCGGTTTATCCAGGGGGCTGAATTTGAAAAACAGCGGCTCGATCAGTGTCGGCGAGAGGTAGAGCAGAAACAGCGACATACCGGCCCAGAACCCCCAGACCCACAGCCACCAGCTCTCTGGTGCCGCCGCCACCAGCCAGAGCGAACCGCCGGCCAGCAGGGCAAAAAGAATAGCGCCGATCAGCAGCGATTTCAGCGTATCGAGCAGCCAGAGCTTGAAACTCATGCGGTTGAAACCGAAGCGCGCTTCGAGCACAAAGTTACGGTAGAGCGAAAAGGGGATGCCGAGCAGCAACTGCACCAGCGTCAGCAGACCGAAAAACAGCAGTCCGTTGAGGATAAACCCTTCGGCCATCCCAGCCACCAGCTGATCGTACCAGGGGAGCAATCCGCCAAACAGAAACAACAGCGTCAGCAGCACTCCGAGGCTGTCTTCAACCAGACCCAGCTTATCTCCGGCCAAGGCGTAGGCGTCACTTCTGGCCAGACGCTCGGTGTCGATCTGCCCGGCAAAGGCTGCCGGCAAGGTCTTTTCCGCCGCCTGTCGATGGCGCAGATTGAGCCAGTCGAGACCGAAACGGGCTGCGGTCACCAACAGATAGACAGCGAGCAGCACCAGCTTCATGGTGTCTCCGGACGTTTCAGCCTCAGCAGGTCGCCGGCTTCAGCCCAATCCGGCAGCTGCAGACGCAGCCTGGAATTGGGCTGCCCGGCGGCGAGCTGTTTGCCATCGAGCGCATGGATTTCCCCCACCCGGAACAGCTGCTGACGCATCTGCGGTCCGAGCAGTTCGACCTCGTCGCCGGGGAGAAAGCGGTTGCGCCCTTCGACCCAGAGCCCCAGTTCATCGTCGCGCACCAGACCGACGAAATCATGGGTGCGGATGTAATGCGTGTCTCCGGCGTGGATTTTTGCGTCGTCACTCCCCAGCAGAAAACCGCTGTCGTAGGGGCGATGACTGACCTTCTCCAACTCTTCACGCCAGGTCGGGTCGATATCGGTCGGGTCGTTACTGAGCCGGTCGATGGCATCGCGGTAGACGCGCGCGGCAGTCGCAACATAATAAAGACTCTTCATCCGCCCTTCGACCTTGAAGCTGTGAACTCCGGCGGCGAGCAGCTGCGGCAGCTGCTCAACCAGGCAGAGGTCACGACTGTTCATGATGTAAGTGCCTCGCGCATCCTCTTCGATCGCCATCGGTTCGTCCGGGCGGGTCTCTTCAGTCAAGGAATAGTTCCAACGACAGGGCTGGGCGCAATCCCCCCGGTTGGCGCTGCGACCGATCAGTGCGGTCGACAACAGGCAGCGACCGGAATGGGCGACGCACATGGCGCCGTGAACAAAACACTCCAGCTCGAGCTGGGTTTGCCCGGCAAAGCCGCGGATATCCGCCAGGGTCAATTCGCGCGCCAGATTGATCCGGCTGGCACCGTTTAAGCGCCAGAACTCGGCGGTCTGCGGATTACAGCTGTTGGCCTGAGTCGAGATGTGAATCACCCGCTGCGGGTCAACGCGCCGGATGGTCGCGAAAACCCCGGGGTCGGCGACGATATAGGCATCCAGGCCGAGCGGCTTCAACTCCTCAAGCAACCCCTGCAGGGCGGCAAACTCGCCCGGCCGCAGCGAGGCATTCAGGGTCAGATAGATCGCCACCCCGGCCGCGCGGGTCAGGTCGCGGGCGATCCGCAACTGTTCGATGCTGAAGTTCCCGGCGTGGGAGCGCAGCCCGAAATCGTCCGTTCCCAGGTAGACAGCATCAGCGCCGAAGCGGATGGCGGTTTGCAGTTTCTGCAGGTCGCCGGCCGGCATCAACAGTTCGGGACGTTGCGGTTTTAGCTCTGAAATCATGATTCCTCATCTTTCCACATAAGCAAATCGGTGCCGAAGCATAGCACAAAGAAAACCAGCACGGCAGCACCTTTAGCGGCAAAATTAGTTCTGCTGTGCCCCTTTCAACCTTGACAACCTGCTAATAAGCCTATAATTTTTAAAAATTAGTTTTTCTTGTGATAAATCATTCCGGGAAGCCCAAAAAACCGATGAAACCGAATTCTCGCATGCTGGCCTGCTGGCTACCAATCATCATATTCTCGCTGCTGTTCTTAAGCGCCTGCGCTTCGGCACCAACCAGCCCGTCTGCGGCTATGCGCCAGCAGCTTGAAACGATCCAGCGGCAACAGCAGCAGCAGGCAGAACAATTGCGCAGCCTGCAGGAGCAGCTGGCTCAAATGCAGACCGGCGGCAGCAAAATCAGTACACCACTGACACTGCCGTCGCCCTTGCCATCTGTGCTGCCAAGCGACTCGGCAAAGACAGCGCAACCTTCAGCGGCCGTTACCGCCGAGATCAGCGCACTGGCCGAGTCAGCATCGACCTATCTGGCAGCTTTTTCAGATCTCGCCGCCGGACGCTTTGCCCCGGCCGAGTCGGGTTTCAACCTTTTTCTTCGCGAGTATCCGCAACATCAATATGCGCCCAACGCTCGCTACTGGCTGGCCAGCGCCCAAGCCTCCCAGAACAAGCTGCAGGCCGCCATGTCAAACCTCCGGCAGCTCGTCATTGCCGACAACGGACAGGGCAAAGCTCCGGCCGCAATGACGCTGCTGGCCCAGATCTACCGCCGCCAGGATTGGCATAACGAAGCAGACGAAATCCTTGAACAGTTGCGCACCCGTTACCCAGACAGTCCGGAAGCGCAACATTCTTACCAGAGCGACAAACCACGCTAGCGGTGGTTTAACGAACTCTGCTCGAGAGGAAACCGATGACACCTACGATCATTCGCCGGCTGATATCCCTGCTCCTGCTGCTGATCTTCGCGACGGCCTTGCCGGCCATGGCTAAAGAGGAGCAGATCTACACGATCAAACAGGGTGATACCCTCTGGGGTCTTTCACAGCGCTTTATTGAGGATCCCTACTACTGGCCGAATATCTGGGCCAACAACCCGGACATCACCAACCCGCACCTGATCTTCCCGGGGCAGCAGGTCCGCATCAAGGACGGTCGCCTGGAAATCATTCCAGCTTATCCGGAGGCCGGCCAGCCGACGGAACCGCAAACCGAAACCACAGCGGTCGCCGCACCGCAATCAAAGGTACAGATAAAATCAACTGGTGGCGGTGACGGCTTCCTCCTCACTGACGAACAACCACTCGGCCTGCTGATCGATTCGGTCGACAACCGGGTGCTGTTGACGAAAAATGACCTGGTCTTTCTGCAGATGAAAGACAAAAGCAGCGTCACCGTCGGCGACACTTACGGGCTCTATGGCCGCGGCGAACTGGTCAAACATCCACTGACCGAGGAACTGGTCGGAACCATGATGGACAATCTCGGCTTTCTGCAGATCACAGCAGTGAATGGCACCTCGATTACTGCTAAAATCGGCGGCGCCTTCCGCGAGATCACCCGCGGGGCCGAACTTTTCGACTATGTTCCACCGCGTGAAGAGATCACCATACAGTCAGGCGCAGCGGATCTGACCGGCTATGTTGTGACTGCCCGCGATGAGAAGCTGACCCTGGCAACCAACGATGTGGTTTTCATCGACCTGGGGAGCAATGACGGCCTGCAGTCGGGCAACCTCTTCTATATCTCCCGGCCCCGCAAGGTCACCGATGAAATCTCGAAACAGGCCGGTGACGTCAAACTGCCTGATGCGGTCCTCGGCGCGGCAGTTGTCATCGAGGCCTACCGGAACAGCGCCTCGGCGGTGGTCATCAAGAGCGTTGATGCCATGGTCATCGGTGACCAGGTAACCATCGTCAACAACTGATCAGCATAGCCACCGCAAGAACCGTCAAGAGGGATTGAAGCCGCTTCAATCCCTCTTCGCTTATCCAACACTGCATCCGGAGGGGGAGCAACATGGATGAAAAACAACGGGCACTGCTCTGCCTGCACCTGACACCCGGCCTGGGGCGCACCGCCCTGTTCAAACTACACAACTACTTCAAAGACTTCACTGCCGCCCTGCAGGCGCCACCGCAGCAGTTGCGCGAGGCCGGTCTCAGCGCCAGGCTGATCGAAAAAATCCGCCCGGATGACGCGCCACAGATCCGCGCGGTCCGTCGCAAGCTTGAATCGCTGCAGGTTCGCCTGATCAGCTTCTGGGACGAGGACTACCCCGCCCTGCTACGTGAAATCCACGATCCGCCGGCGCTGTTCTACCTGCGCGGCAAGCTGCCGGATAAAGACTGTTTTGCCGTGGTCGGTTCGCGACGGGCCACCGCTGCCGGATTGCAGCTGACTCGGGATATCTCGACCTCCCTGGCAAATCACGCTGTCTGTATTGTCAGCGGACTGGCGCGCGGGGTCGACAGCGCCGCCCACCAAGGCGCACTGGATGCCGGTGGCGCGACCATCGCCGTGCTCGGTTGCGGCATCGACCGCATCTATCCTCCGGAAAATGCCCGCCTGTTCGCCCAACTGATAGAGGAGAACGCCATCATCAGCGAATACCCCCCTGGCACACCGCCACTGGCCGGCCACTTTCCCGGCCGCAACCGAATCATCAGCGGGCTCAGTCGCGGCGTACTGATCGTCGAGGCGGCTGAAAAGAGCGGTTCACTGATCACTGGCGACTTCGCCCTGGAACAAGGGCGCGAGCTGTTCGCAATCCCCGGCGCGGTACAGAGCCCGAACAGCAAAGGAACCAACCGGCTACTGAAAGAGGGGGCACAGCTGGTCACGGAACCTGCCGACATCCTGCAGGCGCTCTGGCCGAACCAACCTACGCGGCAACAACAAACCAGTGCCACAGACTTTGCCGGTCAGCTGGATGCCAACAGTCTGAATATCTACCTGCAGTTAGGTCACGAGCCGCTGCAAGTCGATGAAATCGGCCAGAAATGCGGCTTGACTCCCATGGAGGTTTCCGCTAGCTTACTCGACCTAGAACTCAGGGGTGGAGTCAAATTGCTGCCAGGAAACGCCTACATTCGTGGCCGGCACTAAAAACCTGTATGATAACAAATTGTTGCCATACAAAGATTTGACCAGCCGCCTCCAGTTCGTACCGGTTCGCTGACGAACCCGTACCCCGGTTGCCGCAGGAACGGAATCGACCTGCCCGGAGGCCCTTTGCACGAGCGAGTCCTGGCGATTGTCAATCTGATCGCAAAATATGTTTTAGGAGCTGAAAATGCTCCGATCAATGAGCAGGAACTGGTCGCAGAACTGATGTCCGTCGGCTTTGACGCTGAAGAGATCGCTGACGCCTTCACCTGGATGGAGTCGATTGCGCTCAAACTACCGGATGCGCAGGGGCACCAAGATCCGCTTCGTGAACAATTGACCTACCGGATCTTCAGCCGCGAGGAACAACAGGCCTTAAGCCGCGACGCTTCGGGCTTTCTGATAAAAATCCGCGCGATGGGACTGGTCACCGAAGAATCCTACGAAGAGATCATTTCCCGGGCAGTCACCGCAGCCGAAGATCCGCTCAGCCTGCAGGAAATCAAACTAATTGCGGCCCTGACCCTGCTCTCCCGCAATAACAACCTCTGGCAGCGGGAAATTGATTGTTTTCTACAGAACGACTGGAACCGGATCTATCACTGAACAAAACATGTCCCGACGCACCTGTTTGGAGCTGAGAGACAGAGAGAATAGAGGCACTGATGGCGCAATCACTGGTTATCGTCGAATCACCGGCGAAAGCAAAAACCATCGAAAAATTTCTTGGCAAAGGCTTCAAGGTCCTCGCCTCCTACGGTCATGTCCGGGCGCTGCCGAGCAAACAGGGTTCGGTCGACATCGAAAAGGATTTCACCCCCAAGTACCATGTGCTGCCGGAGAGCCAGAAACATATCGCGCTGCTGAAAAAAGAAGCGGCGCTCTGCGACGAACTGATCCTCGCAACTGACCTCGACCGTGAGGGGGAAGCCATCGCCTGGCACCTGCTGGAAGCCCTCGGCATTGACGAGCATGCCGGCAAGCCGGTGGTCAAGCGGGTCACCTTTCACGAAATCACCAAAGCGGCGATCGACGAAGCCATGGCCCATCCGCGCAGCATCGCCCGCGATCTGGTCGATGCCCAGCAGGCCCGCTCAATTCTTGATTACCTGGTTGGCTTCAACCTTTCGCCATTCCTCTGGAAAAAAATCCGCTACGGACTCTCCGCCGGACGGGTCCAGTCGGTCGCCCTGCGCCTGATCTGTGACCGGGAAATTGACATTGAAGCCTTTGTTCCTCGCGAATACTGGACGATTGAAGCACTGCTGGCCAATACCGCCGACAACCGCCTGAGCGCCAAGCTGCATCGCATAGGCGGCGAAAACCTCGACAAGTTCGCGATCGAAAACCAGCAGCAGGCCGAAGCGATTCTTGCCGAACTGGAACAGGCCGATTTCAGTGTCAGCAAACTGGAGAAGAAGCAGCGCAAGCGCAACCCGGCGCCGCCGTTCACCACCAGTACCCTGCAGCAGGAAGCCAGCCGCAAGCTCGGCTTTTCAGCGCGCAAAACCATGACCGTGGCACAGAAGCTCTATGAAGGGGTTGCGGTTGACGACGGCACCCACGGCCTGATTACCTACATGCGGACCGACTCGGTCGCCCTGTCGAACGTTGCCACCAGCGAAGCGCGCGAAGTGATCTGTCAGCTTTATGACGAGAGCTACGCCCTCGCCGAGCCGCGTACCTTTAAAAACAAGAGCAAGAATGCCCAGGAAGCGCACGAAGCGATCCGCCCGACCTCGATCGCCAGAACACCTGAGCAGGTCAAGCAGTACTTAAGTTCAGACCAGCTGCGCCTCTATACCCTGATCTGGAAACGCACCGTCGCTTCGCAGATGGCCGTGGCGATTTTCGACGCGACCACCGTTGATATCGCTGCCGGTGACAAATACAGCTTCCGCGCCTCCGGGCAGATTCTCCGCTTCCCCGGCTTCATGGCCCTTTACATCGAGGGGACCGACAACGGTGACGATGAGGATCAGGAAGGGCTGCTGCCCGCGCTGGAAGAAGGGGAACGGCTGAAGAGGGAAGCCGTCACTCCGGATCAGCATTTTACCCAGCCGCCGCCGCGCTTCACCGAGGCCAGCCTGGTGAAAATCCTCGAAGAGTACGGTATCGGCCGCCCTTCGACCTATGCCAGCATCATGAACACCCTGGTGACGCGTAAATATGTCCGGCTGGAAAAACGCACCTTCTTCCCGGAAGACACCGGGCGGGTGGTTTCGAAGCTGCTGGTCGATCACTTCAGCCAGTACGTCGATTACGATTTCACCGCTGAACTCGAAGAAGATCTCGATGCCATTTCGCGCGGCGAGAAAACCTGGATTCCAGCGGTCAAACAATTCTGGGACCCCTTTATCGCCCTGCTGCAGCAGAAGGACAAAGAGGTCAGTAAAGCCGATATCACCACGGAAAAGACCGATAAGGTCTGTCCCGAGTGCAGCAAGCCACTGGTTATCAAGCTGGGCCGTTCCGGGCGCTTCCTCGCCTGCTCGGGATTCCCGGACTGTCGACACACCGAACCGCTGAACAGCGACGGCAGTGAGGCAGAAGAGCCGGTCATGTCGGAAGAAAAATGCGACAAGTGCGGCGCCGGGATGCTGATCAAGATGGGGCGTTTCGGAAAGTTCCTCGCCTGCAGCGCCTACCCGGCATGCAAAAACATCCAACCGCTGGAGAAGCCGAAATCCCTCGATATCAGCTGCCCGCAATGCAAAGAGGGGGAGATGATGGAGAAGAAGAGCCGCTACGGCAAAATCTTCTACTCCTGCAATCAGTATCCGAAGTGCAAATATGCCCTCTGGAATCCACCGAAGGCGGAACCTTGCCCCAAGTGCAGCTGGCCGCTGACCGAAATTAAAACCACCAAGCGCTGGGGCACCGTGCAGCGCTGTCCGCAGGAAGGCTGTGGCTGGGAGAACGAGCTGATCCCGCCGGAGAAAAAAGCCACGGCGGAAAAAGCACCCGCCAAGAAGGCGGCGCCGAAAAAAGCTGCTGCCAAAAAGGCCCCGGCAAAAAAAGCTCCGGCGAAGAAAACTGTCGCCAAAAAGGCTCCGGCGAAAAAGGCTCCGAAAAAGGACGCCTGAACGTAGCGAACATCATGTACAATCACCGGTCGAACCTGCAGGTTCGGCCGGTTTTTCTTTTCTCGTCACAAAGGACCCGTTATGCAAATCACCATTATCGGCGCTGGACTCGCCGGCTGCGAAGCGGCCTGGCAGGCGGCCAAAGAGGGCTGTCAGGTTAAGCTGTTTGAGATGAAACCATTGCGCTTCTCTCCGGCGCATGAGAGCGAGAACCTCGCCGAACTGGTCTGCTCCAACAGTCTGCGCGGTGCCGGAATGAACAATGCGGTCGGTTGCCTCAAAGAAGAAATGCGCCGAATCGGTTCACTGTTTATCGAAGCCGCTGATGCCACGGCGGTGCCGGCCGGTGGCGCGCTGGCAGTCGATCGCGAAGAGTTTGCCCGCTACGTCAGCGCTAAAATCGCCGCCGAACCGAACATCGAACTGATCCGTCAGGAAGTCACCAGCCTGCCGAGCGAGGGGACCGTCATCCTCGCCAGCGGCCCGTTGACCTCAGATGCGCTCTCGCTCGAGTTGGCCAAACTGACCGGCAGCGAGCATCTTTACTTTTACGATGCCATCGCGCCGATTGTTGAAGCGGATTCCATCGATTACGACATCGCCTGGCGGGCGTCGCGCTACGACAAGGGGGGCGCCGACTACCTGAACTGCCCGCTGAATAAAGAAGAATATGAGACTTTTGTGCAGGCGCTGCTCGACGCCGACAAGGTCGCCGGGCGCGAGTTCGAGAAACTGATCCACTTTGAAGGCTGCATGCCGATCGAAGAGATGGCCGCCCGCGGTCCGCAGACGCTCTCTTTCGGGCCGATGAAACCGGTCGGGCTGACCGACCCGCGCACCGGCAGGTGGCCACACGCGGTGATTCAGTTGCGCCAGGACAATCGACACGCCTCGCTGTTTAACCTGGTCGGCTTTCAGACCCGCCTGACCTACCCGGAGCAGCAGCGGATCTTCCGCACGATTCCCGGCCTGCAGAACGCCAGATTCGCCAGGCTCGGCAGTATGCACCGCAACACCTTCGTCAACGCGCCACGCAGTCTGAACCGCAACCTGCAGTTGCTCAGCGCGCCGCACATCTACCTGGCCGGCCAGATCAGCGGCGTCGAAGGCTACGTCGAGTCCGCCGCCTGCGGCCTGCTAGCCGGGCTGTTTGCCAGTTACCAGCTGCGCGGCGAAGCGGCGCCGTTGCCGCCAACCGTTACTGCCATGGGGGCGCTTTTAACCCATCTGGCTGAAGCGGATGCCGAGAATTTTCAACCAATGAACGTCAACTACGGCCTGTTCCCGCCGCTGGTACTCGAGCGCAAGATGAAACGCGCCGACCGGCGGCTGGCGATGGCGGAGCGGGCGCTGGAGAGCTTGCCGGACTGGTGGCAACCGATCGCCAGGCAGCGAACCGAGTGCAAAGGAGGCAGCAGCGATGCCTGAGCAGATCGTCCTCGCCTCGGCCTCGCCACGCCGCCGTGAGCTGCTGCTCCAGATCGGACTACGGTTTCAGGTGATTCCGAGTACCGCAGAAGAACTGGTGCTGCCGGATGAAACGCCGGAAGAGCACGTCATCCGCTTGAGCATCGACAAGGCCACCGAGGTCGCCCAGCGCGAGCAGGTTGAGGGGCGTTGGTTTATCGGCAGCGATACCATCGTGCTCTGCGACGAGCAGATCCTCGGCAAACCGGTCGACGAACAGCACGCGGCAGCCATGCTGCGAATGCTCTCCGGACAGGAACACCGGGTGCTGTCCGGCTACGCGATCCTCGACCGAAAAACCGGCGAGCAGCGTGCTGAAGCTGTGTCGACGCGGGTGCGCTTCCGTGAATTGACAGAAGCGGAAATCGCGCGCTACATTGCCAGTGGCGAGCCTGCAGACAAAGCCGGTTCTTACGCCATCCAGGGGCTGGGGGTCTGTTTCGTCGCCGGCATCGAAGGCAGCTACACCAATGTGGTCGGTCTGCCGCTCTGCCGGCTGACGCTGGCCCTTAAAGAACTGGGCGTTCCTCTGCCGATTTAAGCCGGGAGTTCCGTATGACTGATATCGCTGCAAATATTGCCAGAATCCGTGAGCGGATTGACGCCGCCGCCCATCGGGTGGGCCGCAATCCGGCCGCAGTGCGCCTGATCGCCGTCTCCAAGGTCAAGCCCGCAGAGCAGATCGACGCCGCCTTCGCGTGCGGTCAGCAGTTGTTCGGCGAAAGCTACGTACAGGAGTTTCGCGACAAGTCTCCCGAAGTGCAGGCCCCGGTCGAGTGGCACTTTCTCGGCGGCCTGCAGAGTAACAAGGTGAAATATCTGCGTGGCAAGGTGGCGATGATCCATTCGGTCGACCGGCTGTCACTGGCCGAGGAGATCAGTCACCAGTGGCAGAAGATCGACGAATCGATCGATATCCTGCTGCAGGTCAATATTGGTGAAGAACAGCAGAAATCGGGCTGCGCGCCCGCTGAACTTGAAAAGTTGGCCAGACAGGTGGCCGAACTGCCGAACCTGCGGGTCTGCGGCCTGATGTGCCTGCCGCCCAACTGCGACGACCCTGAAGATGTGCGCCCCTATTTCCGCCGGCTCCGCGAAATGGCCGAACAGATCAACCGACTGCAGCTGCCGGACGTGAACCTGACAGAGTTGTCGATGGGGATGAGCGATGATTTTGAGGTCGCGGTCGAAGAAGGAGCCACACTGGTGCGGATCGGCACGGCAATCTTCGGCGAACGATTGAGGCAACACTGATGACTGCCACACCTGAATTTCTGCTGTTCGATCTTGACGGCACGCTGATCGACTCGGTCGCCGACTTGACCTGTGCGCTCAATATTCTCGGCGCCGAACTGGGGCACGCCCCGCTGGCAACCGACTATGTCCGGACGATTATCGGCGACGGCGCGACCAAGCTGATCAAACGGGCCTTTGGTCCTGATAACTATCAGCGCGACCAGCTGCTGCGCTTTCTGGAGATTTACAGCGAACACCTGCTCGACAACACCTGCTGTTACCCCGGTATCAGCGAACTGCTGCACCGCCATCCGACCGAAAAAATGGCCCTGGTCACCAACAAGCCGCATCGCTTGACGGTCGACCTGTTGCAGGGGCTGGGGATCGCACAACACTTTAAAGCCATTATCGGCGGCGACAGCTATCCGGAGAAAAAGCCGCACCCACAACCGGTCCATGAAGCCTTGCAGCTGCTCGGCGCACCGGCAGAAAAAGCAGTGATGATCGGCGATCACCACACCGACCTCTATTCGGGCAAGGCGGCCGGGGTCGCCACCTGCTTCTGCGCTTACGGCCTCGGCCACACCGACGGCCTCAGCCCCGACTATCTGGCGGAGAGCTCAACTGACCTGCTGCGGCTGTTCCCGGTTGCCAAACAGTGAACGAGTCGCGCCTGTCGCTGAAAGAGATTTCACTGTTTTTCTTTCCGCTGCTGCTCAATGTGCAGCTGATGAGCATCTCGCACACCATTATCAACGGTGCGCTGGCGCGGCTGGAGGATTACGTCACCGCCCTGGCCGGGATGTCGGTGGCGCTGATCGTTCACTTGTTCATCGCCTCCCCCTCCTACCAGAATCACACCGTCACCATCGCCATGGTCCGTGGCCGCAGGTCAATGCGCGGCGTACTGATCTTTGTCTGGCTGGTGGCCAGCTATGTCGCCGTGATGCTCTCGCTGATCGCCTTCACGCCGCTGGGAGACCTGCTGCTGATTAAGCTGCTCGGGACGCCGCCGCAGGTTGCCCTGGAAGCCCAGAAGGCACTCTACCTGCTGGTGTGGCTGCCGTTCTTCACCGGCTTTCGTGGATTTTGTCAGGGGTTGATTATTCAGGCCCGCCGCACCAGCCTGGTTTCGCTGGCGACCGGCGTGCGGGTCGCGGCGCTGTTCGGCTATCTGGCTGTTGGCCAAAGCTGGTTCGCCGGCGCACAGCTGGGTGCCTTCGCTCTGGTCAGTTGTGTCATCACCGAAACCTTCGTCATTGCACTGTTTGCCTGGCGGGTCCATCTGCCGCTTGAGCGCGGGACAAAAGAAAAGAGCACCGCCGAGATCCTTCGCTATTCCTTCCCGCTGGCCTATTCTTCCTGCCTGCAGCAGACCATCCCGGTTCTGATCAGCTCGATCCTTGGACGACTTCCGGATGGCCCACTGGCGCTGGCGGCGTTCGGTGTGATTCGCGGCTTCCTGTTTCTGCTCGCTGGGCCGATGCGCAACCTGCAGCAGGCCTACATGACGCTGGTCAAAACGGTCGAGGATTACCGGGTGCTGGTACGCTTCAACCTGATCGTCGCGACCGGCATGGGGCTGCTGGTGCTGCTGACCGCCGGGCCGTTCAACGAGCTGATTCTGGGCCAGCTGCTCGGCGTGGAAGCCGATCTGCGCGACTATCTGCGTCTGCCGCTGGCGGTCTGCGCACTGTTTCCAATTTTTTACGGCGCCTGCAACCTGCTGCGCGGTTGGTTCGCCGGCGCTCATCAGACCGCACAGCTGGGGCGCTCGACCTTCCTCAAAAGTGGCTTTCTGCTGCTGACCTGGTGGCCACTGGTGCATTTTCAACCGGCGGTTTCCGGCATCAGCATCGGCATCGGCCTGCTGCTGGCGGCCGAAATTGTTGAATCCCTCTACCTGCGGCTGCAACGTCAGCGTCAGCCGGAATCGGTCCGCCAGCTTGCTCCGCTCTGACTGCAGAGGTTAGAATATACGGATGAGCGACCAGGCCAAAAAACATCCCTGCCCGGACTGTCAACAATGCCAGTGGTGCACCGACGACCGCTGCCGGCTCTGCCTGAATGGTTGTGCCAAGCCTAAGCTCACCATTGCCGAACAGATCGCGCTCTATGATAAACTCAATCCGCCACAGCCCGAGGTCCAAAGGCCGTCATTAAACGACTTGACTGATAAATCATGCTAACCGCTTGCCTCTTTCAACTTAGCCACCAGAGACTCCGTCCAGCACCCCATCCATGGAGAACGTCATGAAAATTCTCGCTATCAGCGGTTCGCTTCGCCAGGCGTCCTACAATACCCAACTTCTCAAATTAGCCGGTCGCTGCATGCCAGATCGGGTTGATTTTTCTCTTTACACCTGCGGGGCGCTCCCCCTTTACAACCAGGAGTTGGATGGTGCTGACAAACCGGCAGCAGTCCAAGAGCTGTTGGAACGGATCGATGCCGCGGATGGGCTGTTAATCGCAACGCCAGAATATAACTACAGCGTGCCGGGTGTTTTAAAGAATGCTATCGACTGGGCCTCTCGACCGGCCTTCCGATCGGTACTGAAAGGTCGCCCGACGGCAATCATCAGCGCTTCGATGAGCGGATTAGGTGGGATTCGGGCACAAATCCACCTGAAACAGATTCTCGGTGGCACTCTGACCCCGGTCTTTCCGGCGGCGGACTTTTTAGTTTCTACGGCACATCAAGTTTTTAGCGCTGACGGTGGTGTCACTGACGCAACCCTGCCGGAAAGACTGCAGCAGTATCTCGCTGATTTTGTGGCCTGGATTGAAGAGGGAACAACTTGATTTTCCGATGACAACAAGCGCGCAGATGTGCTTAAATGCCGGGCCACGAAAGAGATACGTTATTAAATAAAGAGATCCGAAGGAGAACCCATAGATGTACAGCTGCTCCGATTTAAAAAAAGGCTTGAAAATTTTGATCGATGGCGAGCCCCATGTCATTGCCAATTACGATTTTACCAAACCGGGCAAAGGCCAGGCCCTGTATAAGTGCAAGCTGCGCAACATGATTACCGGCTCGCTGTTTGATCGTACCTACCGCAGTGGCGAGTCGTTTGAACCGGCCAGTCTTGAAGAGCGCAGCATGCAGTATCTCTATCAGGATGAAAGCGGCTATGTTTTCATGGATCAGAAAAATTACGAACAGGTCGTGCTCAGTGAAGCGACGTTGGGGGATGACAAATATTTCCTGGTCGACAACATGGAAGTCGAGATCCTGATGTACGGCGAGATCGGTATCGGCATCAGCCTGCCAAATTTCGTCAACCTGCGCGTCGCCCAATCCGATCCTTGGGTCAAAGGCGACACCGCCTCCGGCAACAACAAACCGGCGACCCTGGAGACCGGTTACACCCTACAGGTCCCTTCCTTTGTCGAAGAAGGCACGCTGATCCAGGTCGACACCAGAACCGGCGAGTATTCGACCCGGGTCAAAGAATAACCATGGTGAAAAACTGGCAGTTGGCCCGCAAACGGACCACGCTGGAAAAACGGGCCCGGATCGTTCAAGCGATCCGGGCATTTTTCATTGAACGGGATTTTCTCGAAGTGGAGACCCCGCAGCGGATTCCGGCCAATGCTCCCGAACTGAATATCGACGCTATGGCTTCGGGCGACTGGTTTCTGCAGACTTCACCGGAACTGGCTATGAAACGGTTGCTGGCGGCCGGCTATGAGCGGCTGTTTCAAATCTGCCACTGCTGGCGCGACGGTGAAAGAGGCCGCCTCCACCTGCCTGAATACAGCATGCTGGAATGGTATCGGGCCGATTGCGACTACCACTCACTGATGACGGACTGCGAAGAGCTGTTCCAGGCATTGGCCAGCGATGGCCGCCTGTGCTTCCAGGGTAAATCTATCGACCTGAGCCCTCCTTGGCCAAGGTTGACGGTAACCGAAGCCTTTAACCGTTATGCGCCACTCAGCGTCGAAGCAGCGCTACGGCAGGACCGCTTCGACGAACTGATCGTCACGGCAATAGAACCACAGCTCCCCAAAGATCGGCCGCTGTTTCTGACTGAATATCCGATCTCTCAAGCGGCGCTGGCCAGACAGAAACCGACTGATCCAAACGTTGCCGAACGCTTTGAACTTTATATAGGCGGGATGGAACTGGCGAACGCTTTTTCGGAACTGATCGATCCGGTCGAACAGCGCCAGCGCTTTTTAAAAGAGGAGGCACAACGCCGTTCAGCCGGCAAACCAGCCTATCCGGTTGCCGAACCTTTCCTGCAAGAACTCGCGACAATGCCGGAATCCGCCGGGATCGCCCTCGGCATCGACCGCCTGATCATGCTCTTCTGTAATCTCGACAAGATAGATGATTCAGTCGCGCTGCCACCTGAAAATCTTTAATAAAACATGGATATAAAATCGCCGTCGCAAAAGATTAATAACCGTAAACATTATATTTAACTAATCGCACATCTGGATATATTTCACGGATAGTACAACGCCCAATTTCAATTTCCCTCGCAATACACTGGGGTTAGCTCACAGCAAACCTATCAGCCAATAAACAGAACGACGTTTCTGCATACAAAACACTTTCCCCTGCCACTATTTGCTATTGACATGTTTTTATAACATCGTATTATGTCGCGAAACAAAATACACACTATCGCGCACAAATTATCATAAGCAACCAAATTTTATCTTGTAAAAACAACCAGATAGCGCTTTTTTTAAATGCACGCCGGATTCATAACCGGTTTTTGACACTTACTTGGATGGATGGAGCCGGATGGGTTCCCCACCTATATTTCGAGAGGAGTTTCTCTATGGGACATGGACCAGCAGTAAAACTCGGCAAGGACAATGCGTCCGCGTACAAGACCAAACTCGGCATTTCGATGTTCATCGTTTACACCATCATCTATGCCATCTTCGTTGCGATCAACGCGACCAACCCCAAGGCCATGGAAACCATCATCTTCGGCCAAACCGCTGCGGTGGTCTGGGGCTTCGGGCTGATCGGTTTTGCGTTGATTCAGGCCGTCATCTACAATCATCTCTGCAATAAAGCAGAGCTCAAGCTGAACAGCTAAGGGGGAAGATAAACCATGGTATACACACAGTCCCCGCTCGCGATCGGCCTGTTTTTCACTTTTGTTGCCTTTGTTCTTGGCCTCTCTTTCTACTTGGCGCGCCGCACCAGCTCTGCGGAAGGCTACTATGCCGCAGGCGGTAACATCCACTGGTTCACCAACGGCGTCGCTTTCGCCGGCGATTACCTCTCGGCAGCCTCCTTCCTCGGCATCTGCGGCATGATCGCAACCGCCGGCTACGACGGCTGGATGTACTCTATCGGCTACCTGGCAGGCTGGATTGTCGCCCTGTTCCTGGTCGCAGAGCCGATGAAGCGCCTTGGTAAGTTCACCTTCACCGATGCGCTCGACTCCAAATTCAACTCCAAATCAATCCAGCTGACCGCTGCTATTTCGACCCTGCTGGTCTCGGTTTTCTATCTGATTCCACAAATGGTCGGTGCCGGAGTCCTGGTTCAGCCGCTGCTCGGCCTGCCCCACTGGGTTGGGGTCTGTATCGTCGGTGTCGTTGTAACCATCATCGTTGCGACCGCTGGTATGGCTTCGACCACTTATGTGCAATTTTTTAAAGGCGCCCTGCTGCTGGTTATGTCAACCGTGGTGGTCGGCATGGTTCTCTTCCGCGGCCTGACAACTGCACCGGTTAACAATGGTGCTGAATACCATGACTTCAAAACCATGCAGGCATCCGCAAGCCTTGAAATCAGCGAGCCGGGCTTTACTGTCGTTGCCGGCCTTGACTCAGAGTTCGGCAAAGCCGGCTTCATCAAACTGGCGAAAGATGGAGAGGAATCGATCTGGCAGCTGAACCAGGTGGCAACCGGCTACAGCCTGGAAGAAACCCTTTTTGAAACCAAACTGGCTGACGGAACCAAGCTGTTCAACGGTGCGGAAAAAGAAGAGGGTAAGTTTTTCCCGGTCGGACACATCAAAACGCTGCGCATGAACGGTGAAGAAGTGACCACCACTGGCGCTGTCGGCCCGCTCGCATACCTGACGGCGCTGAAAGATTCGACCATCGTGCTCTGGGGCAAAAAATATGTCCAGGATGGCGACAACCTCACAACTGTCTACTACCAGAAGCCGACACCGGGTTCCCGCATCCTGCGTCCGGGCCTGAAGTTCAAGGTCGACAACGCGACTGGCATGCAGAAGTTCAACTTCATCTCGCTGATGCTGGCGCTGTTCTGCGGTACCGCCGCACTGCCACACATCTTGATCCGTTACTACACGGTTCCAAGCCAGGCCGCAGCACGTAAATCGACTATCGTCGCGATCGCCGCGATCGGCTTCTTCTACGTCTTGACCCTGTTCATGGGGATGGGTGCGATGACCAACGGCGTTATCAACCTGACTGACAACAACATGTCGGCACCGCTGCTGGCGCTCTCCTTCGGCGTTATCCTGTTTGCCGTTATCTCGTCGCTGGCTTTCGCCACGGTTCTGGGAACGGTTTCCGGTCTGATCGTCGCCTCCTCAGGTGCGATCGCACATGACCTGATGGACAACTTCCTCGGCATGAAGATGACTGACGCCGGCAAGGTTCGCGCCGGCAAGATTTCGGCCGTTGTCGTCGGCTGTATCGCCATCTACCTGGGGATCGTCTTCGAAGGGATGAACGTCTCCTTCCTGGTCGGTTGGGCTTTCGCGGTTGCCGCTTCGGCCAACCTGCCGGCGATCCTGATGCTGCTGTTCTGGAAGCGCACCACCGCCAAAGGGATTGCCGCTTCGATCATGGTCGGCCTGACCAGTTCTTTGGGACTGATCCTGATCTCTCCGGACATGTGGGTCCGTTACGGCAAGCTGCCGGCTGATGCGCCGATCCAGTTCAACAGCCCGGCGCTGATCTCGATCCCGCTCTCCTTCCTGGCCCTGGTAATCGTCTCACTGCTCAGCCAGAAAGACGTCACCGTCGACGCCAGCGAAGTTGCCGGAGCCTAACGACTTGTTCTACAGTTCATAATTTGCGATACTCTGGGCCGCCTTCGGGCGGCCCACTTTTTTTATAAAGGACAAACAACGATGAGACGCTTTCGCGTGACCCTGCTGGTCGTCTGCCTGCTGCTGGGCTGGCTTGGCTACACCGACTTAAGCCTGCTGCTGCGCAACAGAGCGCCTCAGCAACTCTCCATCAGTGAACTCGAAGCCCAGGGACCGGCACAAGAGTGGCTCAACATCACCGGCGGCTACCAGGACCTGCTTCAGGCGATCAATATGTCTGGCACTGTGGAAATCGACTCTTTCCTGATTCCCCTGAAACGTTCTGTCAGCAGTCCGGACAATAACGTCTGGTTCGAAACCCGCGATCCGCAGATCGTCGCGATCCTGAAGACCTACTATTTCAATCTTGAAACTGACGCGCAGCGCCAACAATTCAGAGAAGACAATCGGAAGATCTTTAATGCGCAACGCGATATCTCAGGGATGACCGTCGACAGCCTGATCGCCGACTCAAACAGTTCGAAGCTGAAGGATTTACTGCAGGAAATGCAGCTACCTGTGGCCGACAATGTCATCTTCATCAGCGAAGGCAAGCAGCCGGTCGCATTGCGAGGTTTCTTCTTTGCCGCGATGTCGCTGATCGGGCTGCTCAAGCTGCTGTTCGACCTGTTGAACCGTGGGAAAAAACCGTTGTCAGCACCTGCTGAAACAGCTTAACCCGTAGACGATCCGATCGGGTAGGAGGCGGGATTACTCCCGCCGTCCTCCCACACCACCGTGCGTACGGTTCCGTACACGGCGGTTCACGAAGTGTGTTGAAAACGATGAAACTGATCCATGTAACTGAACAGTCCCGCTTTTGAGAAATAGGAC
>DATCYW010000021.1:0-56399 GCA_036526255.1 Malonomonas sp.
TCTGAATGAAACCTGCGATCAAATTCAACTTCATTGCTCGGAAAATCTTCTGTCATGGCTGACCTCCTTTTTGAGATGAGGCCAGTATGCACCCACTACGTGACAGTTAATGTCGCAACTGGAGCGAAGTGGATAACCAGATTCTATTTTAGCTGGCCCATATTCCAGACATCGTGTTATGTTTAAAGGCGCTAATGTTTACCTGTTTCGTTATTATTATGTCTCTTGCAGTAGCAGATTGCATTGCGCCGATTATACTAGGTTGGGCTACTGGTAACGCTGAAAGGGAAAATCATTGTGCGGATAGCTCGCCGCTTCATGTTTAGCTTTGTGCTGACGTTGGTTTTACTTACATCTTCAACTCATGCGATTGCGGCCTACAAGGTTCTGGTGGTCATGAGCTACGAGGACGATTACCTCTGGACTGCTGAGATTCGCGAAGGGATTGAACGGTCGTTTGGAAATCAAGCCGAGCTCACTTTTTATTACATGAATACCAAAAATGAGCTGGCCAAGGGGGCAGAGCGGGCCGCAGAAGCCTATCAGCTCTATCTGAAATTACAGCCGGACGGGGTGATTGCTGCTGATGACAATGCCCAGTCGATGTTTGTCGTTCCTTATCTGCGCGACAAAGTCAAGACGCCGGTGATGTTCTGCGGTGTTAACGGTGATCCCGAAAGTTACGGTTATCCGGCGACGAATGTTTCAGGCATTCTTGAACGCTATCATTTTGAGGAAACCCTCGCTTTTAACCGTCAGTTCGATGAGCACATCAAGCGGTTTGTCTACATGGGCAAAGCCGGGCCGACCGCCGATCTGGAGGAAATGCAGCTGAACAGGCTGATTGCAGAACGGAAACTCTCGGCAGAACTGGTTGCTTTTCTGCGGCCGAATACCCGTCAGCAGGCGCTCGATATGGCTCGAGAGTACCGAGAAAATGCCGATCTGCTGATTGTTGGTAGCCTGCAGGGCGTCACTGATGAGGCCGGAAAACCCTTAAATGAAACAGATGTCCTGCCGGAGGTTTTTCGTGCGTTCAACAAGCCGAGCGGGGCAACTAATTCTTACACCGTTAAATACGGAGCCTTGGCCGCGGTGGTCAAAAGCGGCCATGAACAGGGCAACGTTGCCACCCGGATGCTGCTGCAGGCAATGCAGGGCACTCCGCTTGCGGACCTCCCGATTACCCGCAACTATCGCGGCAGCCGAATGCTGAATGTGACGACAATGAAGCAGTTGGGGATTGTACCGAAACCAATATTCATGCAGGGAGCAGAGCTGGTGCGCTCAAACTAGTCGAATGATGTCGATACGTAATTTACTGAAAAATTCAATCCTGCATCGTTTGCAACTGGTCACGGCGATGATGGTGCTCGCCTTTCTGCTGATCGCCGCGGTGCTGATTTTCAGCCTGCTGCAGGTGCGCGATGAAATCGGCCAGGTCGTGCAGACCCAGTTGCAGCAGACCGTCGACAACTCGCGTGTCAGTCGGGTCCTGACCCAGTTTCTTGTTCGCCAGCGCGCACTGGGGCTGACTTTTGTCGGACATGGTGGCTACCAGGCCGATGAGGGGAAAAAGTTGCAGCTGCTGCTGCAGCAGCTGACGCAGGACGCCGAGGGGCTGGAAGTGCAGCATGTGCTGGAGCAGCTGCAGATCAGATTTAACAATTATCTGAAGCACTACCGTCTGGTGAATCAGCTGGAGAAGTGGTCGCTGGGACTTAATGACGATATCGATCAGGCGCTGCTTTTTCTTGAAGAGATTGTTGCCGACAAGATGATCGAAGCTGCGTTGCACGGCGAAAATGTCAAATATTTTGAGCAGTTGAGTATGTTGATATCCGGTTATCGAGTGAGCATGATGGAGATCGCCAAGCTCAATGCCGAAAGAAGCCACCAGTTGCTGCTGCAGGGGGCGTTCAGCGATCCGCCGCCACTGGCAACGGCGCTGGCCGGGCTGAGCCTGCGCCTGCGGACCCTGACCGCATCCGAACCGCCGCTTGACCGCCTGGGACGTCACCTGATCAGCCAGATCGAATATTATCAGCACCTGATGCGCCGTTATCAGCAGGAAATGATTTTGCTGGGGCAGCAGACGATGGGACTGAATCTGGTTGCCGACCGGTTACTGGCTGATATGGCCAAGTTGGATCGCGAAAGTTCCGACGAAGCCCAGCTGGCGCGCAAAGTTGTTGAGCAAACGATCTATCTTGCGGCGCTGTTCATTCTCGGGTTTCTGACGGTTCTGGCGGTGATGCTGGGTCTGGTGCACCAGAACCTGTTCAGCAAGCATATTCAGCAGCCGCTTGAAGCGATCCGGCAGAGGTTGCTGAAATTTCAGAGCGGCGATTACCACTCGCCGCTGCCGCTTGAGCGGACCGATGAATGGGGGCAGATCGGAACGGTTTTCAACACAATGCTGGCCGATCTGCTGCAGACCTGGTCGGCGCTGCACGACTCGGAGCGCAAGTATCACGACATCTTCACCAATGCCACCGAGGGGATCTTTATCAGCAGCCTGCAGGGCGGCTTTATCGATCTCAACCCGGCAATGGCCAGTATTCTGGGTTACGATTCCGTCGAGGAAGCGCTGGCCGCCTATACTGATATTTCAACGCAGCTTTACGTGCAGCCTGGCTTTCGTGAGCAGCTGGTCGCCAGGGTGCAGGCGCTGGGGAGTGTGAAAAGCGTCGAAGTGCGGATGCGACGCCGTAACGGCGACATCTTCTGGGCTTCTCTCAATACCCACCTGACAAAGGATGAGAAGGGCAATCAGCTTTATCTGGAGGGGACGCTGGAGGATATCACCAGCCGGCGGGCCGCTGAAGAATCGTTACGGCAACTGCAGCGCTACCTGCAGAATATCATCGATTCGATGCCCTCAATCCTGATCGGTATTGATGTCAATTGCCAGGTGACCCTGTGGAATAAAAAAGCCGAACAGCTCTGCGGCATCCCGGCACAGGACGCCAAGGGGCGAACCCTTGAGCAGGTTTTTCAGCTGCTTCCTGCAGACAGCTATCTGCCGGGCGTGCGCAAGACGTTGCGCACCAGAGAACCACAGCGCCTGCAGAAGCTGGTCAGCGAGCAGCAGGAGCTGCTGCGTTACTTCAATCTGCTGATCTATCCGCTGACCACCACCGAAGCGAGCGGCGCGGTGATCCACGTTGATGAAGTCACTGACCGGGTGAAGATCGATGAGGTGATGGTCCAGTCCGAAAAAATGCTTTCGGTCGGCGGCCTGGCCGCCGGGATGGCCCATGAGATCAACAACCCGCTCGCCGCGATTCTGCAGAATGCCCAGGTTCTCGGGCAGCGCCTGTCACCGGCCCTTGACAAGAACCGCCGTACGGCAGAGAGCCTGAACTTGGATATGGAGACGATCAACGAGTATGTCACCCAGCGCGGCATCAACCGGATGCTGCAGTCGATTACCGAAGCCGGGCAGCGCGCGGCGAAAATTGTCGAAAACATGCTCTCGTTCAGCCGCAACAGCAACTCCAACTTTCTCCCCCGATCACTGGTCGAATTGGCAGAACAGGCGCTGGTGCTGGCGGCCAGCGATTATGACCTGAAGCACAAGTTCGATTTCCGCCGGATCAGCATCGTTCGCGAGTTCGCGCCGGTTGACGAAGTGGCCTGTGAATCCAGCCAGATCCAGCAGGTGATTCTCAGTCTGCTGAAAAATGCCGCCCAGGCGCTCAGTGCTGAGACTGTTGATCCGAAGATTGTGCTACGGGCTTTCCAGCGGGGGGGGAAGGTCTATCTCGAAGTGGAAGATAACGGACCAGGGATGACGGCCGACATCAGCAAGCGGATTTTTGAACCTTTCTACACCACCAAAGAGGTCGGCAGCGGCACCGGTCTGGGGCTGTCAGTCGCTTATTTTATTATCACCGAGAATCATCATGGCAGCTTGACGGTCACCTCTGAGATCGGTTCCGGCACCTGTTTCAGGTTAGGATTGCCGTTGCCGGAGGGGCGTGCACTGGTCGTCAACTGAGGTTGCATCTTGCCGGAGGCAGATATGAGCGCAATTACCTGGAAGGAAGTTTACGAGACCAACATCGTCGTTCTCGACAAGGAGCATCGACGGCTGGTGGAACAGATCAACCGTCTCTATCAGGCGATTCGCGAAAAGCGCTCTGAGGAGATCATGCTATCGATCTTTGATGAGCTGGTTAGCTACACCGACCAGCACTTCGCCAACGAGGAGCGGCTGCTGACAGAGTACGGCTACCCGCAGCTCGCCGAGCAGCAGGCAGAGCACAAAAGACTAGCGCAGCAGGTTCATGATTACCGGCAGCAGCTCGATGGTGACAGTGCGTTATCGGCGACCGAAGTCATGGGCTTCCTGCGGCAGTGGCTGCTTGATCATATTGTTAAACATGACATGCAGTACGGCCCTTATCTGGAAAGTCGCGGCGGACGTTTTCTCGAATAGTTACCGCAGCTGGGTCGTTGTTTCGTTTGCTGAAACCATTCAACCCGCCGACTCTGCAGGCCGTCCATACCGGGCGGCCTTTTTTGTGCCCGGCAGAAACGGGGTTGCAGACAGCCGGCGATTCTTGTGATAATCAAAAACCGTTCAATCCGCCGAAATCATCCATAAAAAGGGAGAAGCATTCATGGGGCTGTCACGAACTGCAATCAAACAGGTGCTGGCGGTACAGCAGCCAGCTGAGTTTTGTGTCAAGGGCTGGGTCCGCTCGGTGCGGCGCGGCAAAGACGTCAGTTTTATCGCTCTGAATGACGGGTCCTGTTTTGCGACCCTGCAGCTGGTGCTGAGTCAGGATTTGGCAAACTACGCCGAAGTCACCCGGGTTGGCACCGGTGCCTGCCTTGCGGTGCAGGGGCTGCTGATCGAGTCGCCGGCCGCCGGGCAACGCTGGGAGCTGCAGGTCACTCAGGCGCAGGTTCTTGGCCACGCCGATGACAGCTACCCGCTGCAGAAAAAGCGCCACACATTTGAATTTCTCCGCTCCATCGCTCACCTGCGGCCACGCTCAAATTCCTTCGGCGCCGTGTTCCGCATGCGCAGCGAGCTGTCGTTCGCCGTCCACCAGTTTTTCAAGCAGCGCGGCTTTCTTTACGTGCAGACGCCGATCATTACCGCCAACGACTGCGAAGGAGCCGGGGAGATGTTCCGCGTCTCGACCCTCGATCCGCTGGCACCGCCGCAGCAGAACGGTCAGGTCGACTGGTCGCAGGATTTCTTCGGCGAGCGTACCGGATTGACGGTCAGCGGCCAGCTGCAGGGGGAGCTGTTCGCCACGGCGTTTGCGGATATCTATACCTTCGGTCCGACCTTTCGCGCTGAAAACTCCAACACCAGCCGCCACGCGGCCGAATTCTGGATGATCGAGCCGGAGATCGCTTTTGCCGACTTGGCGGACAACTGCCAGTTAGGCGAAGATTTTCTGCGCTACCTGGTCAGTTACGCGCTGGAGAACTGTCATGAGGACCTCGATTTTTTCAATCAGCGCATCGAGCCCGGCCTGATCGACAAGCTCGAAGCGCTGGCGAAAGCCGAATTTATCACCATCAGCTACACCGAAGCGGTCGCGCGCCTGCAGAAGTCCGGGCAGGCCTTTCAGTTTCCCGTCGAGTGGGGCTGCGACCTGCAGTCGGAGCACGAGCGCTACCTGACCGAAAAGATCTTCAACGGCCCGGTGTTTGTCACCGACTATCCGAAACAGATCAAAGCCTTCTATATGCGCCAGAATGACGATCAGAAAACCGTTGCCGCCATGGACCTGCTGGTGCCGCGGGTCGGTGAACTGATCGGTGGCAGTCAGCGCGAAGAGCGGCTTGATGTGCTGCAGGCGCGGATGGCCGAGTGTGGCGTGCTGGCCGAGCATCTCGACTGGTATCTGGATATCCGTCGCTGGGGCAGTTGTCCGCACGCCGGTTTCGGCCTTGGCTTCGAGCGGTTGCTGATGTATGTCACCGGCATGGAGAACATCCGCGACGTCATCCCCTTCCCGCGGACGCCGGGTCATGCCCGTTTCTGAAGCGCGCCGCCGCCGGGCGTTCTCGGCGGTTATCGCGCTGTTCGGTCTGCTGTTGCTGGCTCCGGGGCAGGTTACGGCAGAGGAGGATTCCGTCACGGCCGCCCGCCTGCTGGTGGTCGGTGGCGATCATAACTACCCGCCCTACGAATATCTGGACGAATTCGGCCTGCCGACCGGTTACAACATTGAGCTGACCCAGGCGGTTGCCCGCACCATGGGGCTTGAGGTTAACATTCAGCTGGGCGATTGGGGTGATATGCGCCGCGCGCTGAACGCTGGCGACGTCGATCTGCTGATGGGCATGGCGCATACCGCGGAACGTCTCGCCGAGGTGGATTTTTCCAGCCCGCACGCGGTCGTTCACCAGTCGATCTGGGTGCGCAAAGGGAACGTGGCGATCCGTTCGCTTGATGATCTGGCCGGCAAGGAGGTCATCGTGATGAAGGGGAGCGTCATGCACGATTTTATCCTCGAGCATGAGGTTCCGGCTATCCTGTTTGCGGTCAATACCCTGGCCGAAGCGCTGCGCCTGCTGGCCGCCGGGCAGCACGATGCGGCGCTGGTCGCCAAGCTGCCGGGTGAATATCTGTTGAGCGAGCTCAGCCTGATGAATATCCAGCCGATCGCCAAGTCGCTGGTTGAGCAGGATTACGGTTTCGCCGTCAAAAAAGGCAATCAGGAGCTGCTGGCGCGCTTCAACGAAGGGCTGACGCTGCTGAAGAAAACCGGCGAATATCGCAGCATCCGTGAAAAATGGTTGGGGGTGCTGCAGTCGGACGGCGTCTCCTGGTCAAGCATCCTCCGCTATGGGTCGCTGCTGCTTGGGCCGCTGCTGCTCGGGCTGGTGATCATCTCGCTCTGGTCGCGGACTTTGCGCCGACAGGTGGCGCTGCGCACCGAAGAGCTGGAGCGGGAAATCGCCGAACGCAAGCGGGGCGCCGAAGAGCTGCAGGTACGGCAACGGCAGCTGCTGCATGCCGACAAAATGACCTCGCTGGGGCTTCTCACTTCGGGGGTGGCGCATGAAGTCAACAACCCGAACGGCCTGATCCAGCTCAGTCTGCCACAGCTGCAGAAGGCCTGGCTGGATGCCGATCTGGTCCTCGCCGAGCATTATCATCAGCATGGTGACTTTAAGCTCGGCTGGTTCAATTATTCGCGGATGCGTGAGGAGATTCCGCAGATGATTACTGAAATGCTGGCCAGTTCGAACCGCATCAAGCGGATTGTTGAAGACCTGAAGGATTTCGCCCGACGTGACGATGCCGGCTATAACGATGCCGTCGAGCTGCAGCCGGTGATCGAGTCGGCGTTGCGGCTGGTCGATAATGCTCTGCGCAAAGCGACCAATAATTTCTCTGCCAGCTATGCGCCAGACCTGGTCAAGTTTCGTGGCAACGGCCACCGGATCGAGCAGGTGGTGATCAATCTGCTGCTCAACGCTTGTCAGGCGTTGGAACATCCCGCGCAGGCGATCCGTCTGCGAACCGGGCTTTGTGTCGATGCGCAGCAGGTTTTCCTCCAAATTGAGGATGAAGGGTGCGGTATCGACGCCGAGCAGCTGGAGCGGATCACCGACCCGTTTTTCACCACCAAGCGGGACAGCGGTGGCACCGGTCTTGGCCTGTCGGTTTCCGAAGGGATTGTCAAGGATCACAACGGGCGGCTCGAATTCAGCTCAACACCGGGGCAGGGGTTGCAGGTGCGCTTGTTGTTACCGGTTTATCAGATGGAGGGTGCATGACCGAGTCGCTGATTTATCCTGCCTTCGGGGTGTTGCTGGTCGATGACGAGCTGCCCTGGTTGCGCAGTCTCAGTCTGACCCTTGAGGGGCCGGGCGGCATTAATAACCTGATTCAGTGCACTGACGGTCGCAGGGTGATGGAGATTCTCGCGCAGCAGCAGATCGGCCTGGTGCTGCTGGATCTGACCATGCCGCATATTTCCGGCGAGCAGCTGCTGGAACAGATCGTTGCGGAACACCCGCAGGTCTGCGTGATCATCCTCAGCGGGATGAACCAGCTGGAAACCGCGGTGCGCTGCATGCGGCTGGGCGCCTTCGATTATTTCGTCAAGACCGTCGACGAAGATCGTCTGGTCGATGGGGTTCGGCGCGCAGTGCGGATGGTGGAGCTGTTGACGGAAAACCGCGCTATGCGGCAGCGGTTTTTAAGCGATCAGCTGCAGTCGCCGGACGTTTTTGCGCCGATTGTTACTGGCAGCGCCGCGATGCGGGCGGTGTTCAAATATCTGGAAGCGGTGGCTCCCAGTCAGCAGCCGATCCTGATCGCCGGTGAAAGCGGGGTCGGCAAAGAGCTGATCGCCCAGGCCGTGCACCAGCTAAGCGGCTGCAAAGGACCGCTGGTGGCGGTCAATGTCGCCGGACTGGATGATAATCATTTTGCCGACACGCTGTTTGGTCATGTCCGTGGGGCCTTTACCGGCGCCGACACGGTGCGTAAGGGGATGATCGAAATTGCCGCCGGCGGGACTCTGTTTCTCGATGAGATCGGTGATCTCAGCCAGCCATCGCAGGTGAAGCTGCTGCGGCTGTTGCAGAATGGCGAGTATTATCCGCTGGGGGCCGATCAGCCGAAGCGGATGGCGGCGCGGGTGGTGGTGGCGACCCATCAGAATCTTGAGCAGCGGCTGACGGAGGGCCTGTTTCGCCGCGACCTTTACTATCGGCTCTTGTCACATCAGGTTCGGATTCCGCCGCTGCGCGAGCGCAAAGAGGATCTGCCGTTGCTGCTGAACCATTTTCTGGAAAAAGCCGCCGACCGGTTGGGGAAAAAAGTACCGACGCCGCCGGGTGAACTGGCGGTGCTGCTGGGAACCTACAGCTTTCCGGGGAATATCCGTGAGCTTGAAGCAATGGTTTACGACGCGGTCAGCCAGCACAGTTCGCGGACCCTGTCGATGAAGAGTTTTCTCGAGCGGATCGGGCAGACCGAAGCCGATATTCCGCTGTCGGCCGGGGCGCAGGAGAATCCGTTTGTCGGGCTTGACGAGCTGCCAACGTTGCGAAAAGCCGGGCAGCAGCTGGTTGATGAGGCGTTGCGGCGCGCTGCGGATAATCAGAGCATCGCAGCACGGCTGCTGGGCATTTCGCAGCCGGCGCTCAGTAAGCGGCTTAAACAGCAGAACGGCTGATCGGCCTTTCAGCCGGTGATCGCCACCACTTCTTCAAAGGTGGTTTCTCCTTGCAGCATTTTGCGAATCGCCGATTCGCGCAGACTGCTCATCCCTTCCTGCCGGGCCAACTCGGTCAGGGTCGCCAGCTCAACGTTGGCGCTCAAGGCGGCTTTGATTCTGCTGCTGACATCCATCACTTCGAAAATTCCGGTTCGACCATGGTAGCCGGTGTTGCGGCATTCGCTGCAGCCGGCCCCCTCCCAGACCTGAATCTCTTCCCCTTCGAGCTGCAGATAGTCACACTCCGCCTCGGTCAGTGTTCGCGGCTGGGTACAGTGCGGGCAGATGCGGCGGACCAGACGCTGCGCGTTGATGCCGAGCAGTGTCGAGGCGAGCAGAAAGTAGGGAACACCCAGTTCGATCAGGCGGATGATCGACGAAGGGGCGTCGTTGGTGTGCAGGGTGGTCAGCACCAGGTGGCCGGTCAGGGCCGCCTGGACGGCATTTTCGGCGGTTTCTTTGTCGCGGATTTCGCCGATCATGATGATGTCCGGGTCCTGCCGCAGAATGTTGCGCAGCACCGTGGCAAAGGTGACGTCGATGGCTTTCTGCACGCCGACCTGATTGAACTCTTCGAGCACCATTTCGATCGGATCTTCGACGGTGACGATGTTGACCTCCGGGGAGGCCAGCGCCCGCAACGAAGAATAGAGAGTGGTGGTTTTACCGCTGCCGGTCGGTCCGGTGACCAGGATGATACCGTTCGGCTGGCGGATGAACGAATTATAAAGCTGGTATTCGCGCGGTTCGAAGCCAATTTTATCCAGGTCCTGCATCAGGATGTCCGGATCAAAGACGCGGATAACCACCTTCTCGCCAAAGGCCACCGGCAGGGTGGAGACCCGCAGTTCGATCTCTTTCCCCTTGTGTTCGGTTTTAATCCGGCCGTCCTGTGGTCGGCGCTTTTCGGCCAAATCGAGCCGGGCCAGCAGCTTTATCCGTGAAACGATTGAGGGGTGCAGGTTTTTCGGGATGTTGTGGATGTTGTGCAGCACTCCGTCGACCCGCATCCGGATCAGCGATTTATCCCGCTTCGGTTCGATGTGAATGTCGCTGGCGCGTTGATCGAAGGCGTATTGCAACAGGGAATCGACGGCGCTGATGATGTGTTTGTCGTTGGCTTCATCCTGTTGCGGACCACGCATCTGGAAATACTGTTCCAGGTTGGAGAAGTCTGTCGTTTGTTTCATCTCAGCTTCGGCGGCAATCACCGAAGCGCGGAAGCCGAAAAATTCGCCGAGGATTCTTTTGATATCGCTGTGCGAGGTCAGCACCCGGGCGGTCTTAATCCTCCGCGTACGTTCCAGCTCTTCAAGGGCCTGGGTATTGGTCGGATTGCTGACGGCAAAAGTGACGATGCCATTTTTTACCTCGACCGGCACAATCAGATTGTTCAGTGCAAAAGCGCGTGAAATATGCTGTGTGATGATGTCGAGATTAAGCTTCAACGGGTCGATTTTCAGGTAGGGAAGACCGGTCGCTTTGGCCAGGGCTTCGGTGATGATATCTTCGCTGAGCAGTTTCTTGCTGCCTGGTATTTCCAGATTGAAGGAGCTGATCACCTCAGCCGGGGAGAGCTGTTCGGTCGCTTTGCCCGACTTGCGCGAACGACCGCTGTTGAGCTGTTTCTGCAGGCGGGTTTGTTGTTCTGCTCCCTGTTCGAGAACCAGTTGCAGTTGCTCTTCATTGATCAGTTTGCGGCGGTGCAGCAGGCGACTGACGGTTGTCAGCGTCAACTCAGGTTTGCTGGTCATTGTTCCTCCCTTTTGTGCATTCGGCCAAGATAGCAAAAACCATACAAGGGATACATCTTTATGTTCTGTAATCTGTTTGCGTTGCGCTCAAACCGTTATAACTTTGGTTATGGGCATGCGAATGGTTATTTCCCTTTATCTGTCTGTAAATAAAGAAAAAGTTTGGCATGTCGGTGGTTTTGTCAGCCTCTGGTTATAGCCGTTGTCTGTCTGGTTCAACGCATAATCTTCTGTTTGTATACGGTATTTAAGGTATTCTTCGCCCTACGAGATTTTTTGGTACTGCAATTGCTAATGAATGGATACGCGCTACACTTGGAAAGTTGTCAGTCCGCATTCGGCGGAAAACCTTAATGTTCTATAGGAGGAGTACCGATGAAGAGATTGTTTATGTACCTGTTGGCGTTTGGCGTTGCTGCTTGTTTTGTTCCGGCTGGTCAAGCCCAAGCTGAGAACCAGTTCGTCACTATCGGCACCGGTGGCGTTACCGGCGTCTACTATCCGACTGGTGGAGCAATCTGTCGCCTGGTGAACAAAACCAGAAAAGAGCACGGCATCCGCTGCTCGGTCGAAAGTACCGGTGGTTCGGTCTACAACCTGAACACCATCAGAGCTGGCGAACTGGACATGGGCGTTGCTCAGTCTGATGTGCAGTATCAGGCCTATCATGGTACTGACAAGTTTACCGAGCAGGGCCCCGATAAAGACCTGCGCGCGGTTTTCTCCGTTCACCCTGAGCCCTACACCGTCGTGGCCCGTGCTGATGCCGGCGTCAAGAATTTTGCCGATCTTAAGGGCAAGCGGGTCAATATTGGTAACCCGGGTTCCGGTCAGCGCAGTACCACAGAAGTTCTGTTGGGCGCGATGGGTTGGACAGTTGAAGATTTCAAGTTAGCCTCCGAGCTGAAATCTGCCGAGCAGTCCGCTGCCCTGTGCGACAACAAGGTTGACGCGATCGTGTTCGTTGTTGGTCACCCGAACGGTTCCATTCAGGAAGCAACCTCCTCCTGTGATTCCGTCATGGTCAACGTTGCCGGTCCTGCCGTTGACAAGCTGGTTGCCGATAACCCCTACTATCGTACCGCGACCATCCCTGGTGGCATGTATCGCGGCACCGAGACCGATACCAAGACCTTCGGTGTCGGCGCAACCTTCGTCAGCTCCGCCAAGGTTCCTGAAGATGTCATTTACAACGTCGTCAAGGCTGTCTTTGAGAACTTCGAAGAGTTCCAGAAGCTTCACCCGGCATTTGCTGATCTGAAGAAAGAGGAAATGATCAAGGATGGTCTTTCCGCTCCGCTGCACGATGGCGCAGTCAAGTACTTCAAAGAAGCAGGTCTGATGTAACTTTTCAGCCGCACCAAAGCAGGAAAAAAATGCACCGTCGCGGCGGTGCATTTTTTTCCTGCCGTACCATTTTAATCACTCATGAAATGGGCACGATCTCTATAAAGTCACGCGGAAGGGTTTGCTATGACCGAAACGGAAGCAAAAGTTAAATCTGAAGAAGAACTCCAGGAGATGATTGCTGAAACGGAATCCGGTGCAAGAAACCCGACCGGAGCATTCCCGAAAAAAGTTCTGTTTTTTGTTCCGCTGCTCTGGACCCTGTTTCAACTTTGGTACGCTTCGCCGCTACCGTTTCTGTTTAACGTTTTCGTTCTAAATGACACCGAGGCCCGCGCGATTCACCTGGCCTTTGCGATTTTCCTGGCTTTTACGGCTTTTCCGACCTTTAAAAGATCACCGACCAGCTACATACCGATTCAGGATTGGGTCCTCGGTCTGCTCGGCGCATTCTGCTCGGCGTACCTGTTTATCTTCTACTCAGCGCTGGCGAATCGCCCCGGCATGCCGAACCAGCTGGATCTGGTGGTCGCGGCCGTCGGTTTAATTCTGTTGCTTGAGGCGACCCGCCGGGCTTTAGGTCCACCGCTGATGGTTGTGGCAACGATTTTCATCATTTACACCTTTGGTGGTCAGTTTATGCCGGATGTCATTGCTCACAAGGGCGCCAGCCTGTCCAAGGGGATGTCACATTTCTGGCTCGGCACCGAAGGGGTCTTTGGTGTCGCCCTGGGGGTATCGAACGGCATGGTCTTCATGTTTGTGCTGTTCGGTGCGATGCTCGAGGCTGCAGGGGCTGGTAACTATTTCATCCGCACCTCTTTCGCCGCCCTCGGCCATCTGCGTGGCGGCCCGGCAAAGGCTGCGGTTGTCTCTTCGGGCCTGACCGGTCTGGTCTCCGGATCTTCGATCGCGAACGTCGTTACCACCGGTACTTTCACCATTCCGCTGATGAAGAAGGTCGGATTCAGCTCGGAAAAAGCCGGCGCCATTGAGGTTGCCTGCTCGACCAACGGTCAGCTGATGCCTCCGGTCATGGGCGCAGCCGCCTTTTTGATGGTCGAATATGTCGGGATCAGTTATATCGAAGTTATCAAACATGCATTTTTGCCAGCGATAATCTCCTATATCGCGCTGGTTTATATCGTTCATCTCGAAGCCTGCAAAATGGGTTTGAAGGGGATGCAGAAGACCATCACCCGAACCCTTGCGCAGCGAGCGCTCAGCTTCGTCTTTACGATTCTTTTTCTGATCATTCTCACCGGCGTGGTCTATTACGGCTTGGGCTGGATCAAGGTTGTCGGCGGTGAAGCAACCATCTACATTGTTTCTGTGTTGTTGGCCGCAGCTTACCTGTTTCTGCTCTGGTTCGCCTGCCGGGTTCCAGAACTGGAACAGACGACCGAAATTACCGAACTTCCTCACCTTGGTCAGACCGCGCAGGCCGGCTATTATTTTCTGTTGCCGGTCGTCGTGCTGATGTGGTGCCTAGTCGTCGAGCGTCTGTCGCCAGCTCTGTCGGCTTTCTGGGCGACGGTGCTGATGGTTTTCATTCTGCTCAGCCAGCGACCGCTGAAGGGGATCTTCCGCAAAATGCAGGGGGATGAATTTTCCTTCAATGCCGGGTTCATGGACCTGATTAACGGCAGTGTTGCCGGTGCACGGAACATGATCGGCATCGGTGTAGCGACAGCGGCGGCTGGTATCATCGTCGGAACCGTTACCCTGACCGGTATCGGTCTGGTTATGACAGAATTCGTTGAGTTCATCTCCGGCGGCAATCTGATGCTAATCCTGCTTTTCACTGCAATCATCAGTCTGATACTCGGCATGGGGCTGCCGACAACGGCCAACTACATCGTCGTTTCAACCCTGATGGCGCCGGTTATTGTTAATCTGGCTGCCCAGAACGGCCTGATCGTCCCGTTGATCGCCGCGCACCTGTTCGTTTTCTATTTCGGCATCCTTGCCGATGACACCCCGCCGGTCGGTCTGGCGGCCTTTGCCGCGGCGGGCATCTCGGGAGGTGACCCGATTAAGACCGGTATCCAGGGGTTTGTCTACGACATCCGGACTGCTGTGTTGCCGTTCATGTTTATCTTCAATACCCAGCTGCTGATGATCGGTATCGATCACTGGTATCATTTGATAGCTGTTGTCGTTGGCGCTGTCCTTGCCATGCTTGCTTTTGCAGCCGGAACGCAGGGGTATTTTCTGGTCAAGTGCCGGATTTGGGAAACGGCAGCTCTGCTGCTGATCGCACTGATTATGTTCCGTCCTGGCATTGTCTGGGATGAGATCTACCCGCCGCTTCACGAAGAGCCACCCGCACAGCTTGAAGCCTGGGTTGCTGACATGGATCCCGGTACTTCCATTCGCCTGATGTTCGAAGGTGAAAAGATGAACGGGAAAAAATTCACCAAAATTATCATGATGACGGTCGGTGATGAACCGACCGGTGCTGAACGATTGTCGGGAATCGGCTTTGAAACCCGAGAAGAGGATGGCCGCCTGTTCGTCGACAATGTCGTATTCTCCAGTACTGCTGAGAAAGCCGGAGTCGACTTTGATCAGGAAATCCTGAACATTCAGGTTCCGACCCATCGGCCACCGAAAGAGCTGATGTTTATTCCGGCTATCGGGCTCTATTTCTTTATCTGGCTGATTCAGTCGCGAAGAAGAAAAAAACAGGAACTTGAAGAGGTCGCGGCTTGATCGAACTTAACTTTTTGTGGATAAGGGGGCAGTCATGAGTTTGGAAATTAAGAACATTCTCGTTGCCAAAGAGTTAACCAAAGAATCCGCCCAGGTCATTCGTTACGCCTTGGAGCTGGGCTGTAAATTTCATGCCCAGGTGCACGTTCTGCACGTTATGCCGACGGTTGATCCGGCCGTATTGAATTATGTGGCGCTGAGTATGGGCGCGGATAAGCTGGCAAAACTGAATGCTGAAAATGAGTCGGCACTCGCCAAACAGACCCGTGAACAATTGCATGCGATGATTCTCGAAGAAGCTGAGCTGATGGAGGAGGAGCTTATCCATCCGCCCAAGGTCGAGGTGCATCACGGTGAACCGGCGCCGATGATTCTTTCTGTTGCGGATCGGGTGGATGCGGACATGATCGTTCTCGGAAGTCACAACAAGGGGAAGCTGCATTACGCGTTTCTTGGCAGTGTGTCGCGAAAAATCCTCGACAAAAGTCATCGGACGGTAGTCATGGTTCCGCCACAGGTTGAACACTAAAACCGGCTGTTTGTTCTGATCTGACCCCGTGCAGGTATTGCCCTGCACGGGGTTTTTTATTGACACTGCAGGCTTGAATCCTCTTGCTATAATCTGGTTGACAGTTTTGTTTTGGCAGGTAGAGTGTTGACAGAAATAGTCATCAATCCATTTTAAACCAAGGAGACAGGCATATGGGTGATTATCAAAGACGTGAAGCAGCAGTATTGTTCAAGGGGAATCCAGCGACTCTGCTCGGTCCGGCTATCAAGGTCGGCGATAAGGCTCCGGATTTTCAGGTGGTCGACAATGGTCTGCAACCAGTCACGCTGGCGACTGATGCGGGCAAGGTTCGGCTGATTACTGTGGTTCCATCGCTTGATACGCCGGTCTGTGACACCATGACCCGGCAGTTTAATCAGGATGCGGCCCATCTGCCCGACTCCGTTGCCGTATATACGATCAGCGTCGATCTGCCCTTTGCGCAGAAGCGTTGGTGCGGCAACGCCGGTATCGACAGAGTGAAGACCCTGTCCGATTACCAGGAGCGCTCATTCGGGTTGAATTATGGGCTGCTTCTGGAAGGGTTGAAGCTGCTGGCACGAGCAGTCTACGTCATCGACCAGAAGGATCAGGTCGCTTATGCCGAGGTCGTTTCAGAAGTGACTGCCGAGCCAGACTACACGGCAGCACTGGAGGCGGTGAAGAAACTGCTATAGAAGCATGTTAGGAATTGTTGCAGCAACCGCCTCCGCGCACCTGTGCCCGGAGGCGGTTTTGTTTTGTCAGCCGACGTTGAACTGACGTTTGGTTGAATCCTGTAGTTTGCTGGCGGCGCGAAATGCCTCTTTCAGCAGATCCTGCTCGTTCGGGCTGAGGGCGTAGGGATCAAGATAATGCGAGGGTTCCTGCCCCTGCTCGATTTGCTGGATCTCGTTACGCAGGCGCAGATAGGTGAAGGCTTCAAAGGCGGCCTTCAGGTGTTCGGCGCTGTCCTGGGTGAATATTTTCATTCGTACCAGCAGATCAAGACGTTCGCAGGTGGTGGTGGCATCGACCTGGTTTTTCAGCATGAACATGCGGACGCAGTCGACAATGAAGATACTACCGGTCTGTTTTATCGAGAGTTGTCCGCTATGGCCTTCATCCTTCTCCAGTTGGAAGCGACCAAGCAGGGTGATTGGAACCTTGTGTTTAAAGTCCAGTTCCATCATATGGTAGAGAAACAGTGGAAATTTTCTGATCTGTTCGTGAACGATATTGCGCAGTTCCTGACAGAGGGAGGCCTCGCCGACCAGTGGCATGAAATCAAAGAAGATCGTTGAGTATCTGACCTTCTGTGGCTCCGGAGTGTTGATCCAGTCAGCTATCCGGGTTTTCCAGTCTGACAGTCGCCCCCGCCAGAGGGGGTTGTTGGCCATCACATTGCCCTTGCAGCGCGGGTAGCCGATCTGTTCAAAGGTTTCGACCAACTGTTCAGCCAGCGGGATAAAAAACGCATCGACTTCGGCGCGTCTGCTCTCGGGATAGTTTTCAAACAGAAAGCCGTTGTCCTGATCCGGGCCAAGCAACATCTCTTTGCGCCCGCCGCTACCCATGATGAAGAAGCAATAGCGGATATCCGGTTGCGTTAACCCCTTCGCCTGCATGTTCTCCAGGGTAATTTCAAAGCCTCGCCGCAAAATACAGTGATGGATGTAGGAGAGGATTTCTACTGTCTCGGTGTGGGTGCGGGCCTCGCTCATCAACCCTTTGGCGACTTTGACCAGTTTGCCTTTGGCAGCCTTTAACTCATCAATACTGGTCGCTTCCTTGATGCTGCCGACCAGCAGCAGTGACTTCTGACTGCGATATTTCATCAGATCCTGCTGGGTGACAATGCCGACCAACTGTTGCTCATCCAGAATCGGCAGATAGCTGATCTGATGTCCGACCATAAAGCTGGTCGCCTCATACATGTAGGTGTCCGGAGTCATTGTGAACGGCTGCACGGTCATCACATCGGCAGCAGTTGCAGGCTGGTCGTCACTTGACTCTCTGGCCAGCGACTTGATCACCAGGTCGCGCTCAGTGATAATTCCGGCCAGCTTGCGGTTTTCGTCGCAGACCAAAATTGCACCGACCTTTTTTCGAGTCATCTGCCGCGCAACGGCTTTCACGCTGGTATCCAAAGCGCAGGTCTCGACCGGTCTTGACATGATCTCGGCCAGCCGCTTCTGAAAGGGGTAAGCCTCCATTTTTGGCAAGGTTGCCCGGTTGTGATTGTCAACCATTTCGGAATAGAGATTACGCACCCGCGAATAGATGGTTCTGGTGAAATACTCGCCGAGGCGGGGGTAATCTGTGGCGATCTTGCGCAGCAGTTCAGCGGGGATCAGGTAGCAGACAGTTTCTGTCACCGTGCGTGCCCCGGCGGTATAGACGCTGTTAGTGAAAATTGGTGTGCCGCCGAAAAAGGAACCCTCTTTGCGGATATCGACAACCATCTCTACTCCACCGGGAGTCAGGGCAACGATTTCGACCAATCCTGACGTGACGATGTAGAGGTGTTTGGACGGGGGATCGTGTTGGTTGAAAATATGGAAGTGAGCTGGATATTTTTTGCTGATTGCCGCCCGCTTGAGCTCGGCAAAGACGGCTTCAGGGAGTTGATTGAATGGTTCCGTGTCTTTAAGTGCCAGGCTCAAGCCCATTGCAGTACTCCCGGAGCAGCGGTCGTGCCGATGCTGGACAACAAAGGCTTCCATGTCGGAAGCCTCAGATCTGTCAAATGGTAGCACATGCAGCAAGGATGAAAAAGCTAATCAGTGTTTTTCTGTTTTCCGAACTTGAACGGGTGGGCCTGCATTCTGATGATAAAATCGGCGATTATTTTACCCCAGATTGTCACCCCGGCCAGCGCGCTCCAGGTGTCATAGTTTTTAAACGGTCCGAGGAGAATTCCGGTGCCGATCCAGATCGGCACACCGATCAGAATCCAGACGGCGATTCCGCCGGCAATCAGATTGACGAGGCCGACAAAGGGGGCCCACTTCTTCGGTTCCGCAGGCGGAACACCATGTTTCAGGGCGACTTCTGCATAGTTCTTTTGCCGCAGAATCCGGTTGGCCCGGCGTAGCCAGATGAACGCCATCGGCAACAGCGCGAGAAACAGAATCCAGGTCAAAGCGACGCTTACGTCAAATATCATACCGGTCTCCAGTGATACCTGTCGCGCGGGATGCCGACAGTTGCATTTTTTTACCTGAGGATGCTGCAGTCAGGCAATAAAAAAGTTTAAAAAAAACCCCGCCAGCGCAAACTGGCGGGGTCGATGAGCGGTTGGTCAACTCAGATCACAAGAACATGTGATGCTTTTAGTGTGCTCCGTCAACGGCTTTGGAACCGCGAGGGATACGGACATCTTCAACCATCTGTGCAATGTGATCAGGCACTGGCGGAGTCATGTTCTTCACGGCGAAGGCTACAGCGAAGTTGATCACCGCACCGATTGCACCGAAGGCGTTCGGCTCGATGCCGAAGAAGAAGTTTTCGCCACCGAAGATGCTGACAAACTCAGTTCCTTTAACGAAGAAGATCCCTTTGTGAGCAAAGACATAGATCATGGTGACGCCGAGACCTGCCAACATACCGGCGATCGCGCCCTGCTTGTTCATGGTCTTGCTGAAGATACCCATCATCAGGCAAGGGAACAGCGAACTGGCGGCCAGACCGAAGGCGATGGCGACAGTACCAGCTGCGAAGCCCGGAGGATTCAGGCCCAGGTAACCGGCAACCATGATCGAGCAGGCCATGGCGATTTTACCGGCCATCAGCTCACCCTTCTCGGAGAGATCCTTCATCCACATGTCTTTGAGCAAGTCGTGCGAGATCGCCGAAGAGATTGCGAGCAGCAGACCGGCAGCGGTGGACAACGCGGCTGCCAGACCACCAGCGGCAACCAGAGCGATGACCCAGTTTGGCAGCAGGGCGATCTCGGGGTTGGCGAGAACGATGATATCGGCGTTAACTGACAGTTCGTTGCCTGCCCAGCCAGCAGCTGCCGCTTTGGCATTGAATTCGGCATTTTTGGATTTGTCGTTGTAGTACTGGATGCGGCCGTCGCCGTTCTTGTCCTCAAACTTCAGCAGACCGGTGACTTCCCAGCGCTTCATCCAGTCAGGACGCTCACTGTGCACGATCTGTGCATCAGCAGCGAAGAGATCGACAGAGCCGGCGACGATGCCCGGGTTGACGGTTTTCAGCAGGTTCATCTTTGCCATGGCGGCAACTGCAGGAGCGGTGGTGTAGAGGATGGCGATGAAGACCAGCGCCCAACCAGCGGATGAACGAGCATCTTTTACTTTAGGAACGGTGAAGAAACGGATGATAACGTGTGGCAGACCAGCGGTACCGATCATCAGCGAAACGGTGTAAACGAACATGTTCAGCGTGCTGATCCGGGTGCTGGTAGTGTACTGGGCAAAACCAAGCTCAGTCACGATCGAGTCGAGTTTGGTGAGCAGGCTGACGCTGCTGCCGATCATGTCGGAACCGAGGCCGAGTTGTGGCAGCGGGTTGCCGGTGAGCTGCATCGAGATGAAGACCGCCGGAATGATATAAGCAAGAATCAGAACGCAGTACTGAGCAACCTGGGTGTAGGTGATCCCTTTCATGCCGCCGAAAACCGCGTACATGAAGACGATACCCATACCGATGAAGATGCCGGTTGAGTTAGATACGCCAAGGAAGCGGGAGAAGGCAACACCGACACCAGTCATCTGGCCGATGATGTAGGTCAGTGACGCCGCCAGCAGGCAGATAACCGCCACGGTACTGGCACCCTTGGAGTAGAAGCGATCGCCGACAAACTGTGGCACGGTAAACTTACCGAATTTACGCAGGTAAGGTGCCAGCAGCATGGCGAGCAGAACGTAGCCACCGGTCCAGCCCATCAGGAAGAGGCCACCGCCGTATCCCATGTTGGAGATCAGACCGGCCATCGAGATAAAAGACGCTGCGGACATCCAGTCAGCGCCGGTTGCCATCCCGTTGAGAACCGGGTGGACGCCACCGCCGGCGACGTAGAATTCACTGGTGCTACCAGCGCGGGCCCAGAGGGCGATACCGATGTAGAGGGCGAAGGTCAGACCGACTACAAGATAAGTAATTGTTTGAAGTTCCATTTGTAATCGTCCTCCTTATTCTTCGTGAACGTCAAATTCTTGGTCGATTTTACCCATCTTCCAGGAATAGAAGAAAATGAGTGCGACGAAGACATACATAGATCCCTGTTGTGCAAACCAGAAGCCCAGCGGGTAACCGCCCAGGGAGATATTGTTGAGCGCCGGGGCGAACAGGATGCCGGCACCATAGGACACCAGGAACCAGACGATCAGAATGTTCCTAACCAATCCAAGGACTGTGGGCCAATACTGCGTAATTTCTTTGCTCATGAAACTCCTCCTCTCTCTTTCTCTCTCAAAATTAGTTATTCACTCAAAAACCGGGTGTGAACTGCTTGATCCGCCTTTGGGGCTGGACCAGGGTTCCTTTTCATTTTTTTGGACAGCCTCCTTTCGAATTCATAAAGTTGTTTTAACTGTTGAAACTTGTTTATGTGGATTGTCTGTAGGTCTGGTCTGGTGTTCTGTCTTGTCCTGCCCTGCAGTGTAACTGTGTAGATAGATGATTCGACTGCTTCGCGTGACGCATTACTAATACGCCGTTTTATTTATGCATCCAGCAGAAGATAGTGACGTTTCGTGAAACAGTCAATAGAAAAATATAACCCTGTTATTTTTTGCGCTTTCAAGTTTCTGCCTGAAGTGCCGGGGTTGCTGACTTCAGCTGGAAGTCCAGGTGTCCGAGTTTTGCAGAGATCATTTCGCCGGCAGCTTTGATTGCCGGAATCAGCCGCTGTGTGCTTTGCTCATCGCCCATCCGGTAACTGGGTCCAACCAGGCTCAGGCAGCCGGCGAGTTGGTTGTCGCCGTTTAGCAGGGGGACAGCGATGCTGGTGCAGCCTTCGCCGATGCCGTTGTGGTCAAGGCAGACTCCTTGCTGTTGCCATTCTTTTACTGCGCTGCTCAGTTGCGGTTTGTTCTCCAGCAGTTTTTTGTTCTGTGTGTCGAAGGCTAGAAATATTTTTCCAGCGGCGCAATCTTCAAGGGGGAGGCGGCGGCCCACCAGTGAGACTATTTTTACTTTCTGGTCTGCATCGCTTACCGCGAGGAACAGTGCTTCGTTGTCACGCTGAACGACCAAGTAGGCAGTTTCGTTGCAATTGCGTACCAGTTGCTCCATTGCTGGTCGTGCCATTTTCAGCAGTGGCATGCGGGCCAGCAGTTTCTGGCCGACCTCAAAAGCTGCCAGTCCTAAATTGTATTCGCTTGAATTATGGTTGCGCTCAACATAGCCGTGACTTTCAAAGGTCGCCATCAGGCGAAACAAGCTGGCTTTGGTCATGCCCAGCCTTTGGCTGAGTTGCGACAGGCTGCACTTGGAGTCTTCTTCGGCTAATGCCTCAAGCAAGAGAAGGGCGTTTTCCACCGATCTGATGCAGTATGATTCTTTTTCTCTGCTTGGCATCCAGCCCTCGTTGCAGGCAACCGCGTAAACCGCGTTTCATTTTAAATGTTTTTAATTTGGTGTTTTCTCTCGATGTTGAAACGATAATACGCCGTTATAGAGTTGTCAATATGCTTTTTTATTTCTGGGGCATGTGCCATTCAATGTCTCTGCATGTTGTTAGAAGTATAACATCCATAAGTTGTAGAAAATAGGTATATATTACCTGACCTATCCTCTAATTTTATTTGGTAAAACGATGTTTATAAAAATATATGAAACTGTTTCGAAAATGGTTATGTATTCGGTCGAGAGATAGTTTGTTGTTTGCTCAGGGGCGTGATTATCTGCTTTTCGGCAGGCGTGTAGAGGTTTGTCTGTTTCACAAGCCTGCGAGGGATGGCGTTTTTTACCGCAGCGAACTTTTTGTAGAACAGGGTCTCCATAATCTGAGGGTGTCAGCGCCGGGCCACTTGCACCCCTGTCTTTCTTGACTTGCCTTCGTTTAAGATGGTAAGAAACGCTATTTTTGCAGCGGTTTTTCATTGGATCGATAAATCATGTATTTTCCAGCAGATAATGACTTTATTCGGCTCGCGAAAGGCGGGAACCTGGTGCCGGTTTACCGTGAAATTCTTGCGGATATGGAGACGCCGGTTTCGGCTTTCCGCAAAATTGACGACGGCCGCACTGCTTTTCTCCTCGAGTCGATCGAGGGGGGCGAGAAGTGGGCGCGCTACTCTTTTCTCGGCAGCGGCCCCGCCCGACTGTTCCGCAGTCGCGACAATTATTATGAAGTGCTCTCTGGTGAACAGCTGGAGCAGAGCGGTCACTGCGCCGACCCGCTGACAAAATTACGCAAGTTGATGGCGGTTTATCAGCCGGTTGAGGTTGAGGGTTTGCCGCGCTTTTCAGGCGGCGCGGTTGGTTATCTCGGCTATGATATGGTTCGTTTCATCGAAGAGTTACCCGACGGCAACCCCCGCCAGGTGGATGGCTGGGACTCCTGCTTTATGTTCACTGAGCGGCTGCTGATCTTTGATAACATGCGGCAGAAAGTGAAAGTTGTCTGTAACGTCCACCTGCAGGAAGGGGATGACCCGTTGGTCGCATATCATGCTGCTCAGCAACAGATTGAGCAGATGATTACGCAATTGCGTCAGCCACTGCAGGCGGCCGATGAGCCCAGGGGGGGGGACGGCAAGCAGGAACTGACGCCAAACTTTGCCAAGCAGGACTTCAAAGCGGCGGTAGAGCGCTGCAAAGAGTACATCCGTGCCGGCGACATCTTTCAGGTGGTCATCTCGCAACGCTTCTGTGGACAGGTGCAGGCTGACCCCTTTGATATCTACCGGGCGCTGCGGACGATCAATCCATCCCCCTATATGTTTTTTCTGCGCTTCGGCGACTCGCTGGTGGTTGGCGCCTCCCCCGAAGTGTTGGTGCGCAAGGAGGGGGATCGGGTCGATGTCCGCCCGATCGCCGGAACTCTGCCGCGCGGTGCCAGTCCGGAAGAGGATCTGGCCAATGAAAAGAAGCTGATGGCCGACCCGAAAGAGCGGGCCGAACACATCATGCTGGTTGACCTGGGGCGCAACGACGTCGGTCGGGTCGCGGTTGCCGGTAGCGTCGAGGTCAGTGAATTGATGGTGGTCGAGCGCTATTCGCACGTGATGCATATCGTCTCCAATGTCCGTGGCCGGTTGCGCCCGGAGCTGGATTCCTTTGACGTGTTCCGCGCCGCATTTCCTGCTGGCACCCTGTCTGGATCGCCGAAAATCCGTGCCATGGAGATCATTGACGAACTGGAACCGAGTCGGCGTGAAGTTTACGGTGGGGCGGTCGGCTACTTCTCATTCAGTGGCAACATGGATCTGGCAATCGCCATCCGCACCCTGCAGATTGAAAAAGACCAGCTGTACTTACAGGCCGGAGCCGGAATCGTCGCTGACAGCGATCCCGAGATGGAATACCAGGAAACCTTGAACAAAGCCCGTGGCGTCAAACGCGCCATCGAAATGGCCAACCGCGGCCTTATATAAGTACAGGACAGTCCTTTATGCTGTTGATGATCGACAACTACGACTCTTTCACCTACAACCTGGTGCAGTATTTTATGCAGCTGGGCGAACGGGTTGAAGTTATCCGTAACGACAAACTGACCCTGGCCGACATCGAACGTCTGGCTCCGCGTCAGCTGGTGATTTCTCCCGGCCCCTGCACACCGAAGGAGGCCGGGATTTCGGTGGCTGCCATCGAGCATTTCGCCGGTAAACTGCCAATTCTTGGCATCTGCCTTGGTCATCAGGCTATTACCGAGGCTTTCGGTGGCAAGGTGGTGCGGGCTGACCGGCTTATGCACGGCAAGACCAGCCCGATCCTGCATGATGGCAGCGGCATTTTCAAGGATCTGCCCAATCCTTTCACTGCGACCCGCTATCATTCATTGCTGGCCGAAAAGCTGAGTTTTCCCGATTGCTTGCGCATGACCGCCTGGACCGAAGAAGGTGAAATCATGGGGCTGGAGCACAAAGAATTGCCGGTCTGGGGGGTGCAGTTTCATCCCGAATCGATTTTGACAGTTGAAGGGATGCAGCTGCTGAAGAATTTTCTCGAACTGCGTTGAATCAGGGGGCGCTATGATCAAAGAAGCGATTGCCAAGCTGGTGGAACGGCAGGATTTGAGCGAATCGGAAATGATCGGCGCGATGAACCAGATCATGGGGGGGGAAGCGACCCCGGCCCAGGTCGGTGCATTTATCACCGCGCTGCGGATGAAAGGGGAGACCATCCCTGAGATCATCGGTGCCGCAAGGGTAATGCGTGCCCGCTCCACGCCGATTCATGTCGGCCGGGTGGTCGATATCGACCGCGACGAGATCAATGTTGAGCGCGAAAGTATCATCGACACCTGTGGCACAGGCGGCAGCGGCACGAAAAGTTTCAATATCTCGACGACCGTGGCGATTGCCGTGGCGGCCTGCGGTGGCAAAGTCGCCAAGCATGGCAACCGCAGCATCACCTCGGCCTGCGGCAGCGCCGATGTGCTGGAGAAGCTCGGCGTGAACCTGGATGTCTCGCCGGAGCGGGTCGGCCGCTGTGTCACTGAGATAGGTGTCGGTTTCCTGTTTGCGCCGGCCCTGCACGGGGCGATGAAGCACGCCATCGGGCCGCGGCGGGAGATCGGCATCCGGACCATCTTTAATATTCTCGGGCCACTGACCAATCCGGCCGGAGCTGATCGTCAGGTGCTCGGGGTCTTCCGCGAGGACCTGGTTGAGCCGCTGGCCCGGGTGCTGCTAAGCCTCGGTTGCCGGCGCGGATTTGTCGTTCACGGCAGCGATGGCATGGACGAAATTACCTTGACCGGCTCGAGCCTGGTGGCGGTTATCAGCGGCGGCACGGTTGAGCTGCAAACGATTGAACCGGAACAGTTCGGCTTCAAACGCTGCCGTTTGACCGATCTTCAGGGCGGGGACGCGACGCAGAATGCGGCGATCGTCAAAGCGATTCTGGCCGGCGAGCCGGGGCCGAAACGTGATATCGTCGTGCTTAACGGCGCTTACGCACTGGTCGCAGCCGGGTTGGCCAATAACCTCGACAGCGGCATTGAAATGCTGCAGGAGGTGCTGGATAATGGCAAGGCGCAGGCAACTCTGGAGGCGCTGGTGCGGATGACCAACGTATGATTCTTGATAAAATTCTACAGACCAAGGTTGAAGAGGTTGCCCTCGCCAGGGCGCGCGAATCCTTCTCTGAATTGAGCCGACGGGTCGGTGATCTTGAGGATCAGCCGCGTGGTTTTGCCCGGGCGCTTCGGGTGATGGCCGATTCGGGCGGAACGGCGCTGATCGCTGAGGTGAAAAAGGGTTCCCCCTCCAAGGGGATTATCCGCGCCGATTTCGATCCGTTGGAAATCGCCAGAATTTATCAGGACGCGGGCGCAACCTGCCTTTCAGTCTTGACCGACGAGCAGTATTTTTATGGCCACCTGCGCTACCTTGGTTTGATCCGCGAGCAGGTCAGCCTGCCGCTGTTGCGCAAGGATTTTATCATCGATCCCTATCAGGTGGTGCAGGCGCGGGTCGCCGGTGCCGATGCGATTTTGCTGATTGCTGCGGCGCTTGATGATGACCGTTTGCGCGAGCTGGCGCTGCTGGCCGGCGAATTGCGCCTTGATACGTTGCTTGAGGTGCACGATGAAGCTGAGCTGGAGCGCGCCCTGCAGCTGCCGGTCGATCTGGTCGGCATCAATAACCGTAACCTGAAAACCTTTGTCACCGATCTGGGCACCACCGAGCGGCTGGCCGGCCGGATTCCCGCAGAACAGCTGGCGATTGCAGAGAGTGGCATCAGCAGCCGGGCCGACATCAAGCGGCTGAAAGCCGCCGGCGCCCGGGCGTTTTTGATCGGTGAAAGTTTAATGCGCGAAACTGATATTGAAGCCAAGTTAAGCGATTTAATCAGAGACTAATTGGTCTGAAGGAGAGAAACGTGGACACAAAAATTATTTTACCAGAAGATCGCATCCCGAAGCAGTGGTACAACATTATCCCCGATATGCCGGGTGCGATGGCTCCGGTGATCCACCCCGGAACCCTGCAGCCGGTCACTCCGGATGATCTGCTGCCACTGTTTCCGATGGGACTGATCGAGCAGGAGGTGTCCACGCAACGCTGGATCGATATCCCTGACGAAGTGCGACAAATTCTCTCGCAGTGGCGGCCGTCTCCGTTGTTCCGCGCCCACCGGCTGGAAAAGGCGCTGGGGACTCCGGCAAAAATCTACTACAAGTATGAGGGCGTCTCGCCGGCTGGCAGCCACAAGCCGAACACCGCGATCCCGCAGGCCTACTACAACAAGCTGGCCGGAACCAAGCGGATTGCCAGTGAAACCGGGGCCGGCCAGTGGGGTTCTTCCATCGCTCTGGCCTGCCAGATGTTTGGCTTGGAGTGTACCGTCTACATGGTCAAGGTGTCGTTTTCACAGAAACCTTACCGTAAAAGCATGATGCAGCTCTGGGGCGCCAATGTGATCCCTTCACCATCCAATCTGACCAATGCCGGGCGGGGTATTTTAGCGCAGTACCCCGACAGCAACGGTTCGCTCGGCATCGCTATCAGCGAAGCGGTCGAAGACGCCGCGACCCACGAGGATACCCGCTACTGCCTCGGCAGCGTGCTGAATCATGTCTGTCTGCATCAGACGGTGATCGGCCTTGAGGCTAAGGAGCAGATGGCGATCGCTGGTGATTATCCGGACGTGGTGATCGGCTGTCATGGCGGTGGCTCCAACTTCGCCGGGCTGGCGTTCCCCTATGTTTCTGACAAGGCCAACGGCAAAGATGTGCGGATCATGGCGGTCGAGCCGATCTCTTGTCCGACCCTGACCAAAGGGGTTTACGAGTTCGATTACGGCGACACCGCGAAGATGGCGCCGATCTCCAAGATGTACACCCTGGGGCACGACTTCATGCCGCCGGGAATTCACGCCGGTGGCTTGCGTTATCATGGCGCCGCGCCGCTGGTTTCCCAGCTATTGAACGCCGGGGTTATCGAGGCCAAGGCGGTCGGACAGATCGAATGTTTCGAGGCGGCTGTGCAGTTTGCGCGCAGCGAAGGGATCATCCCGGCGCCCGAGTCATCGCACGCCATCCGTGCCGCGTTTGACGAAGCGCTGCAGGCCAAGGAGGAAGGGAAAGAGCGGACCATCCTGTTCAACCTCTCCGGCCACGGCCATGTCGATATGGCGGCCTACGACGCCTATTTCGCCGGCAATCTGGATAATTACGAATATCCCAGTGAGGCGATCAAGGAATCGCTGGCCAACCTGCCGAAGGTCAAGGCGTAAGGAGCAGTGGTGGCTAGCACCCGGATTAAAATCTGCGGAATCACCAATCTGGAGGACGCCATGCAGGCGGTCGAGGCCGGGGCTGACGCTCTCGGCTTCGTCTTTTATGACAAAAGCCCGCGCTTTGTGACGCCGCAAGAGGTGCAGCAGATTGTTGCCGAGCTGCCCCCCTTTGTCACCACCGTTGGTTTGTTCGTTAACGAACCGGCCGCGCGCATCCGGCGGGCGATGGCCGCGGCGCAACTCGACGTGGTACAGTTGCACGGTGACGAGCAGCCGCAGGATTGTCTGCTCGAACCCTTGCCGGTTATCAAGGCGTTGCGGGTGCGGGATGCTGCCTCGCTGCAGGGTGCAGAGGGTTTTAAGGTTTCAGCGCTGCTGCTCGATGCCTGGAGTGATGAGCATTACGGTGGTACCGGCTTAAGTTTCGATTGGCAGCTGGCGCAGCGACTGGCCGGCAAACGGCCACTGATTCTGGCCGGCGGGTTAACGCCGGAGAATGTCGCCGCGGCGATTACTCAGGTCAAGCCCTACGCCGTTGATGTTTCGAGCGGCGTTGAGGCGCGACCGGGAAAAAAAAATCAGCAGAAAGTGGCGGAATTTATCCGCCAGGTGAGGAGCGCATGAACTATCAATATCCCGACGAACGGGGTCATTTTGGTGAATACGGCGGCCGCTACGTTGCGGAAACCCTGATGCCGGCGTTGCTGGAGCTTGAAGAGGCCTACGCTGCCGCCCGTCAGGATCCCAGCTTCCAGCAGGAGTTCGAATACTACCTGAAGCACTACGTCGGCCGGCCCAGCCCGCTCTATTATGCGCAGCGACTCAGTGAAGAGCTGGGTGGGGCGAAAATCTATCTGAAGCGGGAAGATCTCAACCACACCGGCGCCCACAAGGTCAACAACACCGTCGGCCAGATTCTGCTCGCCCGACGGATGGGCAAAAAGAAAGTCATCGCAGAAACCGGCGCCGGCCAGCACGGCGTAGCCACCGCGACGGTTGCTGCGCTGTTTGGCATGGAGTGCGAGATTTTCATGGGCAAGGAGGATATCCGTCGTCAGGCGTTGAACGTCTTTCGCATGAAACTGCTCGGCGCCAAGGTTCACGAAGTCACCAGTGGCACCGCGACCCTCAAGGATGCGATGAATGACGCGCTGCGCCACTGGGTCACCCATGTGCGCGACACCTTCTATGTCATCGGTACCGTTGCCGGCCCACACCCTTATCCGATGTTGGTGCGCGACTTTCAGGCGGTGATCGGTGAAGAATCCAAGCAGCAACTGCTCGAAGCCGAGGGGCGCCTGCCCGATGCGGCGATCGCCTGTATCGGCGGCGGTTCCAACGCCATGGGGACCTTCTATCCTTTTCTCAAGGATGCTTCGGTGCGCCTGATCGGCGTCGAAGCGGCCGGCCTGGGGGTTGATACCGACAAGCACGCCGCCTCAATCGGCGCCGGTTTGCCAGGGGTTCTGCATGGTAATAAAACCTATCTGCTGCAGGATGGGGATGGCCAGATCAACCACGCCCACTCGATATCGGCCGGACTTGATTATCCCGGTGTCGGCCCCGAACATGCCCATCTGCATGATATCGGCCGGGCCGAGTATGTTTCGATTACCGACGACGAGGCGCTTGATGCTTTTCAGAAGCTGACCCGGGTGGAAGGGATCATCCCGGCGCTGGAAAGTGCTCACGCCATCGCCCATGTGATCAAGCTGGCACCGACTTTGCCCAAAGAGCAGATCCTGTTGGTCTGCCTCTCTGGTCGAGGCGACAAGGATATTCATACGGTCGCTGACGCACTGGGCGTAAAATTCTAGCGAAAACCAGGTGGTTTTTTGCTGCGCCCGGCGTTTCCGGGCACTTAGATTTGAAAGGAAACAATGAAATTTGCTGAACTGAACTTGCCGGATGTGGTCCTGCAGGGGATTAAAGATGCCGGCTTTGAGGCCCTGACCGCGGTCCAGGAAGAATCGATCCCGCTGGCTCTACGCGGCAAGGATGTCGCCGCGCAGGCACAGACCGGCACCGGTAAGACCGCAGCGTTTTTGATTTCACTGTTCTGCAAGCTGCTCAGCAGTGGCAAGCAGACCAGCAACAATCCGCGGGCGCTGGTCATGGCGCCGACCCGCGAACTGGTGGTGCAGATCGTTGCCGACGCCGAACTGCTCGGCAAGCATACCGGGCTCAAGGTGCAGGCGATCTTTGGCGGGGTGGATTACGAAAAACAGCGTCAGGCGTTGCGCGATGGCGTCGACATTATCGTCGCGACTCCGGGCCGCTTGATCGACTATTACAAGCAGCGGGTTTTCTCGATGAATCGGGTTGAGGCGCTGGTGATCGATGAAGCCGACCGGATGTTCGATATGGGCTTCATCAAGGATTTACGTTACATACTGCGCCAACTGCCCACCTATGAGCAGCGCCAGACCATGCTCTTTTCGGCGACCCTTTCGCCACAGGTGATGGAGCTGGCTTATGAATTTATGAATCTGGCGGAAAAGGTCCAGATCGAGCCGGAAAAAAGGACTGCGGATAATATCGACCAAGTGCTTTACCATGTCACCCGGCGCGAAAAATTCGCCCTGTTGCTGGGGCTGCTGAAACAGGAAGCCGGCGTCGAGCGGGTGATGCTGTTCGTCAATACCAAGGTCGAGGCGGAGCGGCTCAGCGCCCTGCTCAATGTCAATGAAATCCCCAGTGCCGTTCTCTCCGGCGATATCCCGCAAGCCAAGCGGATGCGGATTCTCGACCAGTTCAAGCTCGGCAGTCTGACCCATCTGGTTGCGACCGATGTCGCCTCGCGCGGTATCCACGTCGACAATGTCACTCACGTCATCAACTACGATCTGCCGCAGGATCGCGAAGATTATGTCCATCGCATCGGTCGAACGGCCAGAGCCGGGGCGCTGGGACGGGCGATCAGTTTTGCCGATGAGGAGATGGTTTACGTGCTGGAAGAAATCGAGGATTATCTTGGGAAGCGCATTCCCAGCGAGATCCCCTGCGACGAAGATTTTATTTTCAGCTACAAGCGTGCGGTGCCGAAACGCAAAAAGCCTCCGGAGAAGCCAGCCGCTGATGCGTCAAAACGCCGTCGCCCACCACGGCGTCGGGGGCCGAGCAAGCCATCTGGGGACAGATCGACCCCCAAGGGGTAGGTTGTTCGCCGTACTTGAAATGTTCGGCTTCGCGGCTGCTGAGAAAAGGATTGAAACCGGCACTCGGAATCGACTAAACTGCCCCTTTTGGAATGGTCAGGCCATTTTGCTATTTAAAGATCAACAATTATGCTGAGAATTTCCAAGACATTTGCTGCACTGCGTGAAAAGAACCAGACTGCGCTAATCCCCTTTTTAACCGCCGGGGATCCCGATATGGCCAAGACTGCAGAATTGGTTCATACCCTGGTCAATAACGGTGCAGACCTGATCGAACTAGGCGTGCCTTTTTCCGATCCGATGGCCGATGGCCCAACGATTCAGGCGGCATCGGAGCGCGCGCTAGCCGCAGGTGCAAGTCTTGACAAGGTGCTGCAGTTAGTCACGGATGTCCGCCAGACCTGCCAGGTGCCGATTGTACTGATGGGTTACTACAACCCGATTTTTCGATATGGCGCCGAACGTTTCGCCAAAGCCGCCGCCGCCGCTGGAGTTGATGGCGTCCTGCTGGTTGACCTGCCGCCAGAAGAGGCCGCCGAAATCAGTTCGCTGCTGAAATCCGCGGGGATCGCCATGATCACTCTGCTGGCGCCGACGACACCACCGGAGCGGATGCGGCGACTTGCCCAGGCTGCCGAAGGCTATCTGTATTATGTTTCAATGACCGGCGTGACCGGCGCGCAGCAGATCAATCCGCAGGATATCCGACTGGCTGTCGAAGAGCTCAAAGGGATGACCGAAGTGCCGGTCGGAGTCGGTTTCGGCATCACCACTGTCGCGGATGCCCGGGCGGTCGGTGAATTTGCCGACGGGGTTGTGGTTGGCAGCGCATTGGTTAAGATTATTGCTGAATATGGTCAAAGCGAAGAGTTGTTGCCGCGAGTCGGTGACTTTATCGCATCGCTCAAACAGGGGTTGGTCGCAGCGACCGACTGATGCACGTCGACCGAAATTTTCGGCGGCGATGACTTGTGCCTGAATCGACCACCGCGCCCCTCATCGGGCAGATTCAGGTTGTACCGAGGGCCAAAAGGATAATTCATGGTTTGGTTTCGTAAGAAAGCCGCGCTGAGTGCGCCTGCTGAAACAAAAAACGTCAAGATGCCTGAAGGTGTCTGGACCAAGTGTAAAAACTGTCAGGAGATCATCTACGCCAAGGAGATCGAACGGAATCTGAATGTCTGCCCCAAGTGCGACTATCATTTCCGTATCGGTGCCCGTGAGCGCATCGAGCTGATTATCGACGAAGGTACCTTTGTCGAACTCGACGCCAAGCTGCGTTCGGTCGATTTCCTTGATTTCAAGGATTCAAAAAAATATAAGGACCGGATCAAGGATGCCGTGAAAAAGGCCGGTGACGGCGACGCGGTGATTTGCGGTACCGGCAATCTGGAAAACCTGCCGGTCGTGGTTGCGGTTTTCGATTTCGCCTTTATGGGCGGCAGCATGGGCTCGGTGGTCGGCGAGAAGATCACCCGCGCCATCGAAAAAGGGCTCGAGACCAAGGCCCCGGTGCTGATTTTTTCCTCTTCGGGCGGGGCGCGGATGCAGGAGAGTATCCACTCGCTGATGCAGATGGCTAAAACCAGCGCAGCGTTGGCCAAGTTGAAAGCGGCCGGGATTCCTTTCATTTCGGTGCTGACCGATCCGACCACCGGCGGAGTCACCGCCAGCTTTGCCATGCTCGGTGATCTGAATATCGCCGAGCCGCGGGCGCTGATCGGTTTTGCCGGCCCACGGGTCATTGAGCAGACCATTCGACAGACCCTGCCGGATGGCTTCCAGCGTTCTGAATATCTGCTTGAGCATGGCATGGTCGACATGATTGTGCCGCGCAGTGAAATGAAGCAGCGTCTGTCGCAGGTCTTGCGTATCTTTACCAAAAGCTAGTTCAGCGAAATGAGCGATAGCTACCGCGCGAGCCTCGATTATCTCTACTCGCTGCAGCTTTTCGGCATCAAGCTCGGGTTGGAAAATACCCGCCGATTATTGGCCCGAATTGACAATCCGCAGCGCAGGTTGCGGATTGTTCATATTGCCGGAACCAACGGCAAAGGCTCAACGGCTGCGGCGCTGGCTAATATCTTTCAGGCGGCAGGCATTTCGGCCGGGCTCTACACCTCACCCCATCTGCACAGTTTTACCGAACGGATCAGAGTCGATACTAGGCAGATCAGTGAAGCCGAAGTTGTTGCACTGATCGATGAATTACGTCCGCACGCTGAAGAACTGCGCACAACCTTTTTTGAATTCACTACGGCGATGGCGCTGCTGCACTTTCAGCGCAGCGGTGTTGAGTGGGTGGTGCTGGAAACCGGGCTGGGCGGCCGTCTGGACGCGACCAGCGTGGTTGACCCTGAGCTCTGTCTGATCACGCCGATCGCCCTCGATCATATGGCGCACCTTGGTGACACCCTGGCCGCAGTCGCCGCTGAAAAGGCCGGCATCTTCAAGCCGAAGGTGCCGGTGATCAGCGCTCGCCAGTCGCCGGAGGTGGTGGCGGTGTTACGGCAACGGGCCGAAGAGTTGAACGCGCCGCTGCTGTGGGCCGGGCAGGATTACTGTTGGCGGGATGACACTGGTCTGCTCTCTTTTACCGGTCTGGGGCTTGAGCTTGAGCGGTTGACACCTGGTCTGCTGGGTGTTCACCAGCAGCAGAATCTTGCCTTGGCACTGGCGGCGGCCACTTATCTGAAGCTTCCCGTCAACGCACTGACTCAGGGGGTTAAGCAGGTGCGCTGGCCCGGTCGGCTGGAATGGTTGCCACAGCAGATTCTGCTGGATGGGGCGCATAATGTCGCCGGCGCCAAGGTGCTGGCCGACTATCTGCGGCTGCAGGGTTTAGCGCCGCTACATCTGGTTATCGGCATCAAGGCCGACAAGCAGGGCGAAGAACTGCTGCAGGAGCTGTTGCCCTTTGTCGGCAGGCTTTATGCGACTCGGCCACCGGTCGATGCGGCGATCGCTCCGGAAAAACTGGTGCAACAGGCGCAAAAGTCGGGTATTCTGGCCGCCGAATATGCTGACCCGCAGGCAGCGCTAACCGCTGCACTGCAAAGTCGCCAAGCTGGTGAACCCCTGCTGGTCGCGGGCTCGCTATTTCTGATCGCGGCGATTCGTGAGCTGTTGCTGCCTGATCACCAGCTGTTATCGATCTCCGCCTGACTTTTTTTGGGATTTATTATGTTTTTGCGTCTGCTTGTCTTTCTCTTTCTGCTTGGTTGGTCGCTACCAGTGACTGCCGCCGACTGGACTCAGGTCGGTAGTTCTCAGGTGCCGGTCAATCTGGAAGCGGACCAGCTGAGCTATGACAAACAGACCGGACTCTATCGGGCCAGCGGCAATGTCCAGCTGAAACAGGGGGAAATGGAGCTGCGCAGCAAAATCCTCTGGTGGAATCAGCTCAGTGGCGAGGTTGAGGCGGAAGGGGATGTCGTGCTGACATCGCCCGACGAGAAGATGTCCGGCAGCAAGGTCAGCTACAATCTTACCGAAGGGACCGGCACCGTCGAGGATGGTTATGTGTTCCTGAAAGAGCAGAACCTGCATGTGCACGGCAAGCAGATTGAGCGGCGTGGCCAGATGGATTATCGGATCACCGACGGCACCTTCACTACCTGCGACGGTGATGAGCCTTCCTGGAAGTTCGGTGCCAGCCAGTTGGACGTTACTCTCAATGGCTACGCCCGGGCAAAAAACGCAACCTTCTACCTGAAAGACATCCCATCATTCTACGTTCCCTATATCATCTACCCGGTCAAAGCTGAACGTGAATCAGGTCTGCTGGTTCCACGGGTCGGTTATTCAAACAAGCGTGGTTATCAGTATGGTGGTGCTTATTACCTGGTCATAGCTGAGAACCAGGATGCTACGCTCTATGTCGATTACCTTTCCGAGATGGGGGTCGGTAAAGGTCTTGAGTATCGCTATGTTTTCGGCCGCGATAATTCCGGTGAGGCACGCGCCTATCACATCGACGTGAACAAGGTTGACGGTGTCGAGGTCGATGAACAGCGTTATGCCTTGGAATGGCAACATGGCGGTTACCTGCCAGGCGCTGTGCGCATGGCGGTCGACGCGGAATATGTGAATGATGACGAATACTTCGAGGATTTCGGCGAAGTGGCCGACGAATATAACAAAGATAAGGTCGAATCGACCCTGTCGCTGAGTAAAAACTGGGAAAAGTTCAATCTGGTCGGGCAGCTTAAATATACCAAGGATCTCGAAGTGGACGATCCGACCACAATTCAGTACCTGCCGCGTATCAGCTTTGATGCCGCCCGGCAGCGGATCGCCGACACGCCGCTTTATTACGCATTTGAGAGTGACTACACCAACTTCTGGCGCGAAACCGGACTGCGCGGACAACGATTGATGTTGCGTCCGGCGCTCTCGGCCAGCCTGTCGCTCTGGGATGTTGTCGGCGTCACCCCAGAAATCGCCTACCGCGAGCGTTACTACTGGGGGCAGAACGACGGGTCGGACCATCAGCAGGAGGGGGTTGTCGAGTTCAGCACCCGGGTCAATACCAGGTTTGAGAAGGTCTACGACCAGCCGATCGGACCGATCAGCAAGTTGCGTCACACCCTCGAGCCGGAAGTCATCTACCGCTATACCCCGATCAGCACTGCCGAGCAGGGGCATCTGCCAGAGTATGAAAGTAGCGACCGTGTCGAAGAAGCAAATCTGGTTGAGTACGCGCTGGCCTCACGCCTGACTGCTCGTTTCGATCACGAAGGGGGCGATTCGACCTATCGGGATCTGCTTTATCTGCGTCTTTCGCAGAATTACGATCTGCGTGATGAGTGGCAGGACAAGCGGTTCTCATCCATCCGTGGTCAGTTGACCCTGCTGCCGACCGACTGGTCGCTACTGCGCTTTGACGTCAGCTACGATGTCGACCAGGGTGGTTGGGACAAGTTTGCCGTTGAGGCTGAAGTTAAGGATCAGCGCGAAAACGCGCTGAGTGTTGATTACCGCTACGACCGCGACGAAGAGATCGATTACGGCGCGATCCGGCTGGATGTTGCTTTTCTTAAGCCGGTCTATCTGAGTTACGAGAAACGTTACGATTTCTCCGAGAATGAACGGCTGGAGGATGTCGTCGGCGTTGAATATCGTCAGGAATGCTGGAGCGCAGAGTTGACCTTTCGTGAGCATGAGCAGGATCGCACGGTCATGCTGACCTTCACCATGCGCGGGGTCGGGTCGGTCGGAGGGTTCAGCGGCAGTCTCGGCGGATTCTGATCTGGACAGAGGTTGACCCCGCTTCGCCGGCGTGCGAAGCTTTTCATTGATCTTCAACCGCAAGCGAATGTCCTGGCGGGCAACTCTTTCTCATCGCTCTAACCAGTGACGAATATGCTTCGGAGGCGTACTTGGCTCCAGCCCAAGAACCTGCAGCACCCGGAAATAAAAACCTGATTACCATCTGGTTGCTGATCATCATCATGATCATGCTCGGTTACGCGGTTTTTGGCAGCCGCGGCGTTCTGCGGATTCTGCAGGCAGAGCGGCAGCAGCAACAGCTGCAGGCCGAACTGCAGGAACTGCAGCAGGAGAAGCAGCTGCTGCGTGAAGAGATCGAGAGGCTGCGTACCGACAAAGAGTATTGGGAACAACTGGCCCGCAAGAAGCTGGGCATGGTCCGCGAGGGGGAGTTGATTTACCACCTCCCCGATCAAGAGAAAAACGAAACGAGGCAATAAAAGGGCTTATGAAAGAACAATTACGTCAGGCGATTCAGGCGGCTTTACAGCAGTGTTATGCGCAGGGGACACTCAGTTCCGGAGAGATCCCGGCTGAAATTCAGTTGGAAATTCCTAAAAATCCGGACCATGGTGATTTTGCCAGCAATCTGGCGATGACCATGGCCAAGGCAGAGCGTAAGGCGCCGCGTCAGATTGCCGAAGCCTTAGTGGCGGCATTGCAGGGCAATCCGCTCTGCGACAGGATAGAAATCGCCGGTCCCGGCTTCATAAATTTTCGGCTGTCTGCTGACTGCTGGTACGCTGTGCTTGATCAGGTGACGCGTCAGGGGGCTGAGTACGGACGTAGCCAGGTTGGTTCCGGCACCAGAATTCAGGTCGAATTCGTCAGCGCCAACCCGACCGGTCCGCTGCATATCGGTCATGGCCGCGGCGCGGTGGTTGGCGATGCGGTTGCGTCGGTGCTGCAGGCGACCGGTTTTGATGTTCAGCGTGAATACTATGTCAACGATGCTGGTAATCAGGTCAAAACTCTTGGTCGCTCGATTTTACTGCGCCTGCGCGAACTGCAGGGCGAGTCAATCGATTTCCCCGAGGATGGCTATCAGGCCGAGTATGTTCGTGAGCTGGCTGCCGCGCTACGTGCAGAACAGGGCGAGCTGGCCGGTGTCGCCGAGAGCGATGCGATAGAAATCTGCTCTCGTTTCGGCGTGCAGAAAGTCCTCGGCTGGATTGACGCCGACCTGAAGGTTTTCGGCATTGAGTTTGACAACTGGTACAGCGAACAGAGCCTCTATGACCGCGACATGGTCAACCGCGAGCTGGCCACGCTCAAGCAGAAGGGGCTCTCCTTTGAGCAGGATGACGCGCTCTGGTTAAGAACCACCGAGTACGGCGACGACAAGGATCGGGTGTTGATCAAGTCGGACGGCAGTTACACCTATTTTGCCTCCGATGTCGCCTATCATATGGAGAAATTCGAGCGAGGCTTCGACCGGGTCATCGACGTCTGGGGTGCCGACCATCACGGCTATATCCCGCGGATGAAGGCGATGCTGACCGGCCTTGGTCATCCTCCTGAAGATCTCGAAGTGCTGCTGATCCAGATGGTCAACCTGCTGCGTGACGGGCAGCCCTTCATCATGGGCAAGCGTTCGGGTAATTTTATCACCCTGCGCGAGGTGATTGATGAGGTCGGCAGTGACGCCTGCCGTTTCTTCTTTCTGATCCGGCGTTGCGACAGCCAGCTTGATTTTGACCTGGAGTTGGCCAAGCAGCAGAGCAGCGACAATCCGGTTTATTACGTGCAGTATGCTCACGCGCGGGTCTGCAGCATTAATCGCAATGCCGCTGACGAGGGGGTTGTCCTGCCGCAGCTGGGCGAGGCTGATTGCCGCAAGCTGCAGTTGGATGAAGAGCTGCAGTTGGTCAAGCAGCTGGCGCGCTATCCGGAAACCCTTGTCGGGGCCGCGCTTAACTACGAACCGCACCGGGTGGTCTTTTACCTGCAGGAGCTGGCGACCCAGTTTCACAGTTATTACAACCGGCAGCGGGTGCTGGTCGATGATCCGGCAACAACCCGGGCAAGACTTTATCTGATCAATGCGGTGAGAATCGTGCTTGCCAACGCACTGCAGATCCTCGGTGTCTCGGCACCGGAAAAAATGTAGGGAGCGCTTATGAACGCAGCAAGTAAAACCCGGACTGAACGGCGGATGGAAAAGAAGCAGGCCCTGCTTCTGCTGATTCTGGTGCTGGTTGTTTCACTGGCCAGCTTTACCCTCGGGGTGATCGTCGGTCAGCGCGGAGCGGAGCGCGATCTGAGTATGAAGCAGCAGGCGGCCGAGCAGGTTCTGGTGGCCAAGCTGCCGGCACGGACCCTGCCTCAGGTTGAGACGAAATCAGCTCCGGCGATAGCCGAAAAGCCGCTGACCGAAGCGCCCGCAGAAGAGACCAAGTTGACCTTCTACGATAATCTGGCCAAAGAGAGCAGTGCTCCGCTGGGTAGTGGCATCAACCTGCCTCCGCAGGAGAGGCCCCAGGTTGTCCAGCCGCCGATTTCTCTGCCGGATAAGCCGATTGTCGTGAAAGGTGCAACGAAGATTGCGGCAGTTGCTGAATCGGTTGTGGACAGTCAGCCAGCAACCGGGCAGCCGAAAGTTGTTGCACAGGGCAGCTACTCGGTACAGGTTGGTTCCTTTGCCGCCGCTGTCGATGCCGGCAAGTTGAAGAAGACGCTGCTCGATAAGGGCTATCCAGCATTTACTGTCGAGGCTGATCTGGGCAAAAAAGGGATGTGGTACCGGGTGCGCCTTGGTCCCTATGCGGATAACGACGCTGCCAGAACCATGCAGTTGTTGGTCGAAAAGCAGGACAAAATCAAAGGTTTCATTACGCGTCAGTAGTCAGCGGCGTTCGGCTGTGGGGTGTTAAGCCGCCGCTACTCAAGCCGGAAGAAGTCGTGTTTTTTTTGCTTGACATTTCTTCGGTGGGAGACTATTTTCCTGCCTCGTGTCGCGGGATGGAGCAGTCTGGTAGCTCGTCGGGCTCATAACCCGAAGGTCGGAGGTTCAAATCCTTCTCCCGCAACCAAAGCCGATCCTCCTTCGGGAGTCTCTATATTCGGCGGTGTAGCTCAGTTGGTTAGAGCATGCGGCTCATATCCGCAGTGTCCGGAGTTCGAATCTCTGCACCGCCACCATAATCAGGCCCTTCCCGGTATCGGGGAGGGCCTTTTTTTGTTATGTTCTATTTTTTAAAGTAAAGGCTCTCGATTATGCGCCAGTCTCTTCTGCGACAGATTCAGCTTGCCGGCTTGGTCCGCGGGGATAGCCTGTTGGTCGGTGTTTCCGGCGGGGTTGATTCGGTGGTGCTGTTGCACCTCCTGCATGAGCTGGGGACTGAGACCGGCCTGCAGCTGCAGGTTGCCCACCTCGATCATCAAATCCGTCCCGAAAGCTCAGCCGATGCTGATTTTGTTCGTCAGCTCTGTGCTGAAAAGGGTCTGCCATGTTTGGTCGAGTGCTGCGCCGTACAGCAGTTGGCGGCCGAGCAGAAGCTTAGCCTCGAAATGGCGGCGCGGCAGGCACGACGGGAGTTTCTGCAACGGGCTGCCGCTGAAGTCGAGGCAGCCGCGATTGTTCTGGCTCATCATCGCGATGATCAGGTCGAAACTTTTTTTCAGCGGCTGGTGCGCGGTAGCGGCACCAGCGGCCTGACTGCGATGCGCTCGTTACAGGGGCAGTGGTGGCGGCCGCTGCTTGAGTGCAGTCGTGAGCAGATTCTGGTATATGCCGCGGAGAACGGATTGACCTGGGTTGAAGATGCCAGCAACGCAGATCCCGCTTATCTGCGTAATCGTCTACGGCATCAGTTTCTGCCGCAACTGCGTGAGCTGAATCCACAACTGGACCAGCGCTGGCAGGAGCTTTGTCGTCAATTGCAGGATGAAGATGATTATTGGACGCGGCAGGTTGAGGCGGTTTTTCCGTTAATTGTTTCGTCTGGTGAAGATGGGCTGCGACTTCAGCGTGACGGGCTGCTGGCGCTGCCGCGGGCATTGCGCGTGCGGGTGTTGCGCGAGGCGTTACGCCAGTTGCGTGGTGATCTGCAGCGACTTGAGGCGGTGCACCTGAGTGCTATTGACGGGCTCTTGTCTGGAGAACGGAGTCAGGCGCAACTCGATCTGCCCGGTTGCTGGGTCGCGCGGCGCTATCAGGAACTCTGGTTCCGCAATGAAGCGCCGATTTTGCTGCCGGATTATCAGCTTGAATTACCTATGCCGGGGGAGTTGCAGTTGCCCTGTGGCCGCATCGTCCGTACTTGTCTGCAGGATGAACAGCTTGGGGAATCGTTGCGGGTTGCCGAGTTCAGTGTCTCGGCGCTTAATGGTCCGCTGGTCATTCGTAATTGGCGCGCTGGCGACAGCTTTTCCCCTGAGGGGATGCAAGGTACGAAACTTTTAAAGTGTTTTTTCGGTGACGAAAAAGTCGAGTTGGAAGAGCGCCGTCGAGTTCCGCTGCTGGTCTCGGGCGCAACGATCCTCTGGTTGTTGGGTCGGCGGCGCTCCGGGCACGCTACGGCGGGCCAGAATGCTGGTCAAGTGCTGCGTCTGGAGCTGGTCTAGGGCAGCGAAAAAGCCGACAAAGCCCTTGTTAGCCTGTTCTCTTTATGGTAGTTTTTTCTGCTAGTTTCAGCCTTTTACTGATGATAATTAATTTTATCCAGATCACCTCGAAACTCCATAGGGGGTAAAGTGAGTCAATTTCAGAAAAATCTCGCTCTTTGGTTGGTAATTTCTCTGTTGATGATCATGTTGTTCAATATGATGACTCAGCGCGAGACCGAAAAAAAACCGATAAATTACACTGAGTTTCTGAGTGCCGTTGAGTCAGGTTCGGTCTCTAATATCACCTTTCAGGGCAATCAGCTCAGTGGTGTATATTCTGACGGCACCAAGTTCACGACCCATGCGCCGATGGACGAGCAGTTGATCCCGGAGCTGAAGCAAAAGGGCGTGATCATCGAAGCCAAGCCGGTTGACGACCAGGGCTTCTGGTTTACTCTGCTCGTTTCCTGGGGGCCGATTCTGCTGCTGATCGCAGTCTGGATCTTCTTTATGCGCCAGATGCAGTCTGGTGGCGGCAAGGCGATGAGCTTCGGCAAGAGTAAAGCCAAGTTGCTGACCGATACCCAGGGGCAGGTGACGTTCAAGGATGTTGCTGGCGTTGATGAGGCCAAACAGGAGCTGGAAGAGGTTGTTGAGTTTCTGAAGGATCCGAAAAAATTTACCAAGCTCGGTGGCAAGCTGCCCAAAGGCGTGCTGCTGGTCGGTGCTCCTGGTACTGGTAAAACCTTGCTGGCACGTTCTGTCGCTGGAGAGGCCGGTGTGCCATTTTTCACCATCTCCGGCTCTGATTTCGTCGAAATGTTCGTCGGCGTTGGTGCCAGTCGGGTGCGTGATCTGTTCGTTCAGGGCAAAAAGAATGCGCCATGCATCATCTTTATCGACGAGATTGATGCTGTCGGTCGTCATCGTGGCGCCGGTCTCGGTGGCGGTCACGACGAGCGCGAGCAGACCCTCAACCAGCTGCTGGTTGAGATGGACGGCTTTGAGACCAACGAAGGTGTTATCCTGGTTGCAGCGACCAACCGCCCCGATGTTCTCGATCCTGCGCTGCTGCGCCCCGGTCGTTTCGATCGTCAGGTGGTAGTCCCGCGCCCAGATATCAAGGGGCGACTCAAAATTCTGCAGGTGCATTCACGCAAGGTCCCACTGGCTGACGATGTCGAGCTTGGTGTCGTCGCTAAAGGGACTCCCGGTTTCTCCGGAGCCGATCTGGCCAACCTGATCAATGAAGGTGCCCTGCTGGCCGCCCGCTCCAACAAAACCAAGGTCAGTATGGACGACTTGGAAGCAGCCAAGGACAAGGTTCTGATGGGTGCCGAACGACGCTCGATGGTGATCACCGAAGAAGAGAAAAAGGTCACGGCCTACCATGAGGCAGGCCACGCCCTGATTGCACTGCTCACCCCCGGTTCTGACCCGGTCCACAAGATGTCGATCATCCCGCGCGGTCGGGCGATGGGTGTTACCATGTACCTGCCGAGCGAGGAAAAGTACAACGAGACCGCCAAGGGGTTGCATATCCGTATTCGCGCCCTGCTCGGCGGCCGGGTTGCCGAAGAGTTGACCTTCGAGTCGGTCACCAGTGGCGCCAGCAACGATCTTGAGCGGGTGACCGCCATTGCTCGCAAAATGGTCTGCGAGTGGGGCATGAGCGAGAAAATCGGTCCTTTGACCCTTGGCGAGAAGGAAGGCGAAGTCTTTCTTGGTAAAGACATGGGCCACATGAAAAATTACAGTGAATCGATGGCGGTCGAGGTCGATAATGAGATCCGCCGGATCGTCATGGAAAACTACGAAATAACCCGCAAAACCTTAAAAGAACACCAGCAGAAACTGATCGATCTGTCTGAAGTTCTGCTGGAAAAAGAGACTCTGGATGGCGATGAGATCCGCAGGATTGCTTTTCCTGATGGTGTCCCCGATTATCTGACGCCCAAAGCGAGCGAGGAGCCCTTCAAGTTTGAGACTGCGGAGCCTGCTCTTGAGGAATCGGACGCAGCAGTCGAACCTGAAGTGGCCGAACCTGCCGAAGGTGACAAGCCGTAGTCGCTGTTGTGACTGAGGCTCCACGCCAACTGAGCGGGAGGGATTGCTCAATACTGTTGGATCGGCCGAGGATTATGGGGGTGCTCAATGTCACCCCCGACTCTTTCTCGGATGGCGGTTGCTACTTCGGCCCTGATCAGGCGCTGCGACAGGGGTTGGCGCTGCAACTGGAGGGTGCCGACCTGCTCGATATCGGCGGGGAGAGTACCCGCCCCGGCGCTGCTGCGGTTTCTCTGGATGAAGAGTTGTCGCGTGTCATCCCGGTGATCGAACTTTTGCGCAGCCAGACCGATCTGCCGATCTCCATCGATACCAGCAAGGCGTCAGTCGCCCGCGAAGCGATGGCCGCAGGTGCAAACTTTATCAACGATATCAGCGGGCTGCATTTCGATCCTGAAATGGCCGCAGTGGCGGCAACGACTGGCGCCGGTCTGTTTCTGATGCATACCCGTGGCCGTCCGGCCGAGATGCAGCAGGACACCGAATATCAGGACCTGTTGAGCGAAGTTCTCGAGGGGTTGCAGCAGAGTGTTGCAATGGCTCGTTTGGCCGGTGTTGCGCAACACAGTTTGGCGGTTGATCCGGGTATCGGTTTCGGTAAGAGCGTTGCCGGCTGCCTCGATTTACTGCATCAGCTCGAGCGTCTGCACCAGTTGGGCTGCCCGATTCTGCTTGGGACTTCGCGGAAAAGCTTTATCGGTAAGTTGTTGCGGCAGGAAGATCCTAACCTGCGGTTGGCCGGTACTCTGGCGACAGTTGCGCTGGCCGTTGCTCAGGGCGTTCAGCTGTTCAGAGTTCACGATGTTAAATCAGCCCGAGATGCGGCGCTGGTGGCCTGGGCGATACGCGAGCGTCGGCTCCCCTGAAAGATCTCGCCGGTGTGGCGAACGAACTGTTCCTTTCACTTTTCACCCTCTGACCGGTCGGTGGCTCTGTAATGTTCGATGTTTTTACCAATATCCGCCTGCTTGATCTGCTCGATATAAGCATCGTTGCTTTTATCATCTACCGGATCATCCTGCTGATCAAGGGCACCCGGGCGGTGCAGATGCTGCTCGGCCTTGCGGTTATTCTGGTGGTCTATTTCGGCTCCAGGGTTGGCGACCTGCACACGCTCAACTGGTTTCTGAGTAACTTCCTTTCGTCGATCATTTTGGTCATCGTGGTTATCTTTCAGAACGACATCCGGCGCGCCCTGATGCACGTCGGGCGTAATCCGTTCTTCGGCGGCATGACTTACCGGCAGGAATCAGAAATGATCGAAGAGCTGGTCAAGGCCTGTGTCGCGCTGGGTAACCGGAAGATCGGTGCGTTGGTGGTGATTGAGCGGGAAACCGGGATCAAGGATATTCTGCAGTCGGGGGTTGCGGTTGATGCCCGGGTTTCCAGTGAGCTGATTCGCGCGATCTTCATGACCAGTTCGCCGATCCACGATGGCGCACTGGTGATCCAACAAGGGCAATTGTCGATGGCCGGCTGTTTTTTACCCCTGAGCCAGAACACTGATTTGAGTAAGAATCTAGGCACCCGCCACCGGGCGGCGATCGGTCTGACCGAACTTGTCGATGCCGTGGCGGTGATTGTTTCCGAAGAGACCGGTAAAATATCCGTTGCGGTGAACGGCGGCATAACCCGGAATCTGGATGCGACCAGTCTGAAAAAGGTGCTCGGTCGGCTGCTCGAGCCCCGGCATGAAAAAGATAAAAAAAGAAAGAGGAAGGGCTGACCCGGATGTTCAAGTTGTTGACCGAAAACTGGACATTGAAACTGATTTCGCTGGTGTTTGCCCTGGTTCTCTGGACCTTTATCATGGGCGAGCGGCGCCTTGAAGTCGGCTATCGGATTCCGCTCGAACTGCAGGCGATTCCGCAGGGCTTGATGGTTGCCAACGAGGTGCCGAACCTGGTCGATATCCGCATCAGCGGCCCACGCACCCTGCTGACGAAGTTCAGCCCGAACGATTTCAGCATCGTGGTTGATCTGAAGGATCTGCGCCCCGGTTTGACCACTTTCAAGCGTCTTGAAGAGCGTTTGAGCCTGCCCAGCGGCCTGCGCGTTACCAGGGTTTCACCATCCTTTATCGACCTGAAGCTTGAGCGGATCAAGTCCAAACTGGTACCGATCAAGATCGTACTGGCCGGTGAGCCGTTTCAGGGCTATCAGCTCAGCAGCATCAAGGCCGTTCCTGCCCAGGTCGCCATCGAGGGGGCCGAATCGGAAATGAAAAGCGTCACCCAGGTGACCACCGAGCCGGTCGATCTGACCGGGGTTAACGAGAGCTTCTCTTTGATTGTGCCGCTGGAATATCAGGGGACCTATACCCGCTTCCAGAATGAAAAGACCACTGAAGTACAGGTGGTTATTCAGGCCCTGGAGCAACTACAGCAGGAAAGCGCCGACGCGCTTGAAAAACCATAACCAGAGAAATTTGATGGAAGGGGCTAAGCTCTGATGGAAAAGAAACTGTTCGGCACCGACGGTGTCCGTGGTGTCGCCAACATCGATCCGATGACGACTGAAATGGCGATGCACCTTGGCCGTGCTGCAGCCTTCGTTTTTAAAAAGAATGTCAATCGCCGGCATCGGCTGGTGATCGGTAAAGATACACGCCTGTCCGGTTACATGATCGAGAACGCGTTGGTCGCAGGGATCTGCTCGATGGGTGTCGATGTCCTGCTGGTTGGCCCGCTACCGACGCCGGGAATCGCTTTTATCACCTCATCAATGCGTGCCGACGCCGGAGTGGTCATCAGTGCTTCGCATAACGCCTATCAGGATAACGGTATCAAGTTTTTTTCAAATGACGGCTTCAAGCTGCCGGACGAACTGGAGCTTGAGATCGAAGACCTGATTCTGAATAATCGCCTGGATGAGCTGCGGCCGATTGCCGATGAAGTCGGCAAGGCCTATCGGATCGAAGACGCCATCGGCCGCTATGTGGTTTTCCTGAAAAACACTTTTCCGCGTGATCTCGATCTGCAGGGGATGCGTATCGTCCTTGATTGCGCCCACGGAGCCGGTTACAAGGTGGCCCCGGCGGTTCTTACCGAACTTGGCGCCGAAGTGATCAAGCTCGGCGTCAGCCCGAACGGCACCAATATCAACGACGGCTGCGGTTCCATGCATCCGGAAGTGATGGCCGAAAAGGTTCGCGAATACCGCGCCGATCTTGGTATCGCGCTGGATGGTGACGCTGACCGGGTGATCTTTGTCGACGAAAAAGGGGTTGAGGTTGACGGCGATCATATCATGGCGATCTGCGGCACCGAGCTGATCAAGACTGGCAAGCTGAACAAAAATACCGTTGTCGCCACCGTGATGAGTAACCTGGGACTCGATATCGCCATGCAGAAAGTCGGCGGCAAGGTCGTGCGCACCGACGTCGGTGACCGTTACGTGGTCGAAGAGATGCGCCGCGAAGGCTACAACCTCGGCGGCGAGCAGTCCGGGCACATGATCTTCCTCGACCACAACACCACCGGTGACGGCATCCTTTCAGCCTTGCAGGTGCTGGCGATCATCCAGCGCAGCGGCAAGAAACTGTCCGAACTGGCGAAGGTCATGACCTCGCTGCCGCAGGTGCTGGTCAATGTTAAAGTGCGAAAAAGGGCCAATCTGGCCGATATCGCGCCGATCAAGCAGGTGATTGACGAAGTAGAAGCCGAACTCGCCGGCAAGGGGCGGGTGTTGGTACGTTACTCGGGGACCGAGCCGCTGTTGCGGGTGATGATCGAAGGTGAAAAACAGTCCAGGATTACCGAACTGGCCGATCGGGTTGCCTCTTCGGTACGTGAACATCTCGGCGCCTGATGCCGGTTATGCCGCAGTTGCAGGAGTGAAAGAAGTGATGAAGTTAGGAGTCAACGTCGATCATATCGCCACCATCCGTCAGGCGCGCGGCGTCAGCGAACCAGATCCGGTTGCTGCTGCGCTGCTGGCCGAGCTGGCTGGCGCTCACGGCATCACCGTTCATCTGCGTGAAGACCGTCGCCACATTCAGGATCGCGATGTCGAACTGTTGCGGCGCACCATCCAGACCCGGCTCAATCTGGAGATGGCGCTGACCGATGAAATGATCGCTTTTGCCATGAAGGTGCTCCCCGATGCCGTTACCTTGGTTCCCGAGGGGCGGCATGAACTGACCACCGAGGGCGGGCTGGATGTCAGCCTGCTGCGCAATAGCCTGAAGCCCAAAATCGCCCTGCTCCAGCAGGCCGGGATTGTCGTCAGCCTGTTCGTCGAACCGGATCTGGAGCAGATTCGCAATTGTCATCGGGTCGGCGCTGACTATATCGAGATCCACACCGGGACCTATTGTGAAATGCGCACCGCAGCCGACAGACGCGAGCAGTTGCAGCGGATTGAGTTGGCGATCAGCGCAGCGCGTAAACTGGGGCTCGGAGTTAACGCCGGCCATGGCCTCAACTATCAGAATGTCGGCCCGATTGCCGCCATGGCAGGGATTGAGGAGCTCAACATCGGGCACAGCATTGTTGCCCGCGCGTCTCTGGTCGGATTTGAGCGGGCGGTCCGCGAGATGCTGGCGCTGCTGAAGGGTTGAGTCTTTGGCGATTATCGGTACCGGTGTCGATCTGGCGCGAATCGAACGCTTCCGAAAGTTTCTGCAGCCGGAGAATAAGGTTCTGGAGCGGATCTTCAGCGCCGATGAACGTAAGTACGCGCTGCAGATGAAAGATCCGGCACCGCATTTGGCGGCACGCTTCGCTGCAAAAGAGGCCTTTCTCAAAGCGTTGGGGACCGGCCTGCGCGACGGGTTGTCCTGGCAGCAGGTGGTGGTGGTCCGTGATCCTCTGGGCTGTCCTTCACTGCAGTTGAGCGGCCGGGCCGCTGAAATGCTCACTGAACGGGGTGGTAAATCCACCCATCTCAGCTACTCCCACGACGGAGAGTATGCCGTAGCGACTGTCATTCTGGAGTCCTGATGCGACTGATTAGCGCCGCAGAAATGCAGGCCATCGATCGGCAGGCCATCGAGCAGATCGGGATTCCCGGTGTGGTCCTGATGGAGAACGCCGGGCGTGCCGCGACCGAAGTTTTCTGCCGCGAGTTCAGTGACTTCTATCCGGGTCCGGTGCTGGTTCTGGCCGGTAAGGGAAATAATGGCGGCGACGGCTATGTGATGGCGAGGATCCTCGCTGATCGCGGCTGGCTGGTTCAGACGCTGGTGCTCGGCAACGAGGAGAAGATTGGCGGCGACGCAGCGCTGATGCTTGATATCCTCCGTCAGCTGCAGTTGCCGGTTTTTTTTGTTGAAGAGGCGCGCGAGCTGCGCAGCCGTTTTGCCGCGGCCGAGCCGACGCTGCTGATCGACGCACTGCTTGGCACCGGATTGGTTTCGGCAGTTCGCGGGTTGTACGCTGAAGCGATCGAGATGCTCAACAGCGACGGTGCTCCGGTTTTCTCAGTTGATATCCCTTCCGGAATAGATGGTTCCAGCGGTCGGATCTGTGGCTCAGCCGTCCGCGCCGATCTGACCGTGACCTTTGATCATGCCAAAATCGGTCACGGCAGTTATCCCGCCGCCGCCTGTGTCGGCCAGCTGGTCGTGGTTGAGATTGGAATCCCCGAACTTGGCCGCGCGGATATTGCCAGTGACGTGCGCCTGGTGGATGCTGCCGAAGCCGCCAGATTGTTGCCTGATCGCTCCGTTGCCGGACATAAAGGCAGCTTTGGCCACCTGTTGCTGCTCGCCGGATCACGCGGAAAATCCGGCGCGGCGGCGCTGGCCGGGCAAGGCGCGTTACGCAGCGGTTGCGGTCTGGTGACGGCCGCTACGGCAGCGGCGGTCCATGATATCCTTGAAGTCAAGCTGACCGAAGTGATGACCTGTCCGCTCCCTGACACGGAAGGTATCATCAACCGGCAGGCACAGCAGCAAATCTCCGAGCTGCTGGTCGGTCGGCAGGCGCTGGCTTTCGGGCCCGGCCTGGGGCAGACTGAAGAGCTGGCGGGGTTGGTCGCCTGGCTGGTTGCTGAGACCGATCTGCCGACTATTGTCGATGCCGATGGTTTGAATCTGCTGGCCGGGCAGCTTAAGCTCTGTCAAAAGCGTCACCGCAACCCGCTGGTATTAACCCCTCATCCGCGGGAGCTGTCGAGGCTTTGCGGTTTGAGTGTGTCAGACATTGAAGCGAACCGCTATCAGGTCGCCTGTGATTTTGCCGCTGAACACAACGTCATCCTGTTACTTAAAGGGGCGCGCACAATCATTGCCGCTCCTGACGGTCGAGTGCGGATTAACAACAGTGGCAATGACGGTCTAGCCAGTGGCGGCAGTGGTGACGTATTGGCCGGTCTGATCGGCGGCCTGCTGGCGCAGGGGCTTGACGCATTTGATGCGGCGGTTCTGGCGGCCTGGCTGCATGGCCGGGCGGCGGAGCTGGTCGCTGTCGGGCAGGGGACGGCCGGAATGGCTGCCTCCGATCTGCTGCAACAACTCCCGGTGGCCCGCCGGGAACTGACGGAAGGAGTTTACACATGCTGACTGCACGAGAGATCATGACCACCGAGGTGGTGACCGTGACCACCGATACCAGCCTGAAAGATCTGGCGCGCAAATTTGTGGAAACCCGCTACAGCAACATGCCGGTGGTTGACGCTGACGGCAAGCTGGTCGGCGTTATCAGTGAAACCGATCTGGTTGAGCAGCAGAAGCCGCTGCATATTCCGACGGTGATGGCGCTGTTTGATGGCGTTTTTTACCTCGACAGTGAAAAAAGTTTCAAAGAACAGGTCAGCCGGATTACCGCGACTACTGTCGGTGAGCTCTGCAGCAGGAAACCTGTGACCTGCGGGCCGGAGACGACAGTGCGTGAGATTGCTGCGCTGATGAGCAAGCACAAGGTCCACCTGCTACCGGTTGTCGAGAACAAGGAGATGATCGGTGTCGTGGCGCGTCTGGACCTGATCCGGACAATGGAGAACTAATGTCCGATTGGCTGTTTAACTCCGGCAGTGAAAAGCAGACGCTGGAACTGGGAATGCAACTGGGTCGGTTGTTGAAACAGCCGACCCTGATTCTGTTGCGCGGCGATCTGGGCGCAGGGAAGTCAGTCCTGGCCCGCGGGATCGCTCGCGGCTTGGGGGTCGCGGCACAGACTCCGATTACCAGTCCGACCTTCACCCTGATGAATCATTACCCGGCCCGACTTGATCTCTATCATTTCGATCTTTATCGACTCAATGATCCGGACGAGTTGATAGAGATCGGCTTTGACGATTTTGCCCACGGCTCCGGCGTTGCTCTGGTTGAATGGCCGGAACGGTTGGGTGACGACGCGACTCCGGGGTTGTGGATCAGTCTGCAGCATGCCGGCAGCGAGCAGCGAAAAATCACTTTTCAGGCGAAATCCAGCGCGGCACAGGAGCTGCTGGATGTGCTGAAAATCCGTCTTGACCGGTAGCTGATCTGCGCCGGAAAAAGCTTTTGACCGGCCGTGATATTCCTGCTATTAAAAGACATTTTACGGCAGTTTAGGACGTTTTAGCAGTGTCGGTAGCGAAGCTGGTTTGCTGCCGTTTTTTTCCATAAGGAGGACGTAGACTGTTATGGCCCTGGTAGTGCAAAAATATGGCGGTACATCTGTGGGGACTGTGGAGAAGATTCGCAATGTCGCCCGGCGAGTGGCCAGAACCTTTGATGAGGGGAATGAAGTGGTTGTCATCGTCTCGGCTATGGCCGGTGATACGAACCGCTTGGTCGCCCTGGCTGACGAGGTTTGCGAGTTTCCTAACGAGCGAGAGTACGACGTGCTGGTTGCGGCCGGCGAACAGGTGACGATCGCCCTGCTGTCGATGTGTCTGCTGTCGATGGGGTACAAGGCGAAAAGTTACCTCGGTTCGCAGATCCCGCTGCTCACCGACAGCGATCATTCGCGGGCGCGAATCAAGAGCATTGATGATAAAAAGATTCGCGGCGACCTGAAGGAAGGCACGATCGTTGTCGTGGCCGGATTTCAGGGGGTTGATGAAGAAGGCAATCTCACCACTTTAGGTCGCGGTGGCTCGGATACCTCGGCGGTTGCCGTGGCAGCGGCCTTAAAAGCGGATGTCTGTGAGATTTACACCGATGTCGATGGTGTTTACACCACCGATCCGCGGATGGTGCCCAACGCCTCCAAGATTGACAAGATCTCGTACGAGGAGATGCTCGAAATGGCCTCACTCGGGGCCAAGGTTCTACAGATCCGCAGTGTTGAATTCGCCAAAAAATACAACGTCGTTATTCATGTGCGTTCGAGCTTTAACGATAAGCCCGGCACGCTGGTTATGAAGGAGGATCAGGAAATGGAAACGGTTCTGGTTTCAGGGATTGCCTACAACAAGGATGAAGCAAAGATCAGCATTCTCGGCGTGCCGGATCAGCCGGGGATCGCCGCGCAGATCTTCTCTCCGCTCGGTGAAGCGGGGGTTACGGTCGACATGATCATCCAGAACGTTTCACAGGATGGCAAAACCGACATGACCTTCACCGTACCAAAGACTGACAGCAAAAAGGCGCTGAAGATTGTTGAGGCGGTTGCGCCCAAGATCAACGCCCGTGGCATCAAGCATAATGATGACATCTCCAAGGTTTCGATCATCGGTGTCGGCATGCGTTCACATTCGGGCATCGCTCAGACCATGTTCGAAACTCTCGCCAAAGAAGGGATCAACATCGAAATGATCTCGACCAGTGAAATCAAGGTTTCCTGCGTGATCGCAGCGAAGTACACCGAACTTGCGGTTCGGGTGCTGCATGAGGCGTTCGGTCTTGGTACGCCGGAGAACGGTGAATAAACGTACGACAAGGGAAGGTTGAGACGTGATGAAGCGGATTCAGATTTACGACACAACGCTGCGCGATGGCACTCAGGCCGAAGATATCTCTTTCCAGGTGCAGGACAAGGTGCAGATCGCACGGCGGCTTGACGCCTTGGGGATCGATTACATCGAGGGTGGCTGGCCCGGCTCGAATCCGAAGGACATCACCTTCTTCCAGGAGATAAAAAAAGTCACCCTGAAGCACAGTAAAATTGCTGCGTTCGGTTCAACCCGGCGAGCCAAAGTGACTCCGGCCGAAGACAGCAACATTCAGATGCTGATTGAGGCTGAGCCGGATGCGGTGACGATCTTCGGCAAGACCTGGGATTTTCACGTCCATGAGGCGCTGCGGATCTCTCTTGAAGAAAACCTGGAGCTGATCAACGATTCGCTGGTCTATCTCAAGCAGCGGGTCGGCGAAGTCATCTATGATGCCGAGCATTTCTTTGATGGTTACAAGGCGAATCCTGCCTATGCCATCAAGACCCTGCAGGCGGCGGCGGCGGCCAATGTTGATTGTATCGTGCTCTGCGATACCAATGGCGGCACCCTGCCGCATGAGCTGCCGGCGATTATGGCCGAGGTGCAGAAAGCCGTCTCAACCCCGCTGGGCATTCATGCTCACAACGACAGCGAATGTGCGGTCGCCAACTCACTGATTGCCGTTTCCTGTGGAGCGGTACAGGTGCAGGGGACGATGAACGGTTTTGGTGAGCGTTGTGGAAACGCTAATCTTTGTTCGATCATCCCTTCGCTGAAATTGAAACTCGGCAAGGAGTGCATCAGTGACGACAGCCTGAAATCGTTGCGCAGTGCCTCCCGTTATGTCTATGAACTGGCCAACCTGGTGCCGAATAAGCATCAGGCCTATGTTGGTAATTCGGCCTTCGCCCATAAGGGCGGGGTGCACGTTTCAGCGATTCAACGGCACCCTGAAACCTACGAACACATCCGCCCCGAACTGGTCGGCAACCGCACCCGGGTGCTGGTCTCCGATCTCTCTGGCCGCTCCAACATTCTCGCCAAAGCCGAAGAGTGCGGCATTGAGCTTGACAGCAAAGATCCGGTCACGCTGGAAATCCTGGAGGATATTAAAGAGCTGGAAAATCAGGGCTTCCAGTTTGAAGGCGCCGAAGCTTCGTTTGAGCTGCTGATGCTCAAGGCGATGGGCAAACTGAAGCATTATTTTACTGTTTCCGCCTTCCGGGTCATCGACACTTTGCGCGACGGAGAAAAGTCACCAATCTCTGAGGCGACGATCAAGCTCAAGGTCGGTGGTAAAATCGAGCACACCGCTGCAGATGGTAACGGCCCGGTGAACGCCCTGGATTCGGCGTTACGTAAAGCGCTGATCAGTTTTTATCCGCAGTTGAGCGAAGTGAAACTGCTTGATTACAAGGTCCGTGTCCTGCCGGCAGGCAAGGGGACCGAGTCGGTGACCCGCGTTCTGGTTGAATCGGGCGATCATGAGGGTCGCTGGGGAACCGTCGGGGTCAGCAGCAACATCATCGATGCGTCCTATCAGGCGTTGGTTGATGCGCTGACCTACAAACTGTACAAAGGCAACTGAATCTCATTTCAGGAATAACAGGTTGAAGCGACCGGCACTCCTTTCTGGGGTGTCGGTTTTTTTTACCTGTAAATTCCATTCTCATCAAAATAATGACGTTCACCTGCAGCTTACGTCATAATAATGACGATTCAGCTTGAAGCTAAATGCTGCTTATAACCCGTTTTTCGGTAGCAATTGAAAAACAACGTAAATTCATTACTTTACAGATTGTTTCTAGGGGAGGCAAATGACCTCTCTGGAATAATCTAAATATATTCAAATATTTTTGCGGCCGAGAGAATATTCTACTGCCATTCTTGACAAACCAGGACATTGTGCCATACAGATATTCGTCAATATATTGGCGATCCATGCTGAGTTTTTGATTAAATCGTAATAGTTAAACGCTTTCGGTAGGAGCTTGTTTTTTGAGCGTTGTGCCAAGCTTTGTAACGTGCTGAAAAATAGGCGCAAATCTAATGAGTTTTGATGAGGGAGAGTTTTTGTAAGGTTTTGGCATAACTTATGTAATCTAAGAGTGTCCGGTCAAACTAGACACAAAACCGGTATTCACACTTAGAAGCCATGGAGGTGCTCAAATGAAATGTCCCAAGTGTAAAGGAAGGATGTATTCAGAAAAGTACTATGACTTTGTGCGCGCTTTTGACGCCTGGAAGTGCTGTGCCTGTGGCGAGGTCGTCGATCCAACAATTCTTGCGAATCGAGCCCGGAATCACAGCGTATATATTGGTTAGAACAGCAAATATCTCGTTTTTAAAGGGCCGGAGGTTCTCTCCGGCCCTTTTTGTTTCTCATCTAAACACCTCTCTAGCAAATTGCCCCTTACAAAAATAGATTGCACCCGCAATAAATCTCAGTATAGTGGCAAAGTGTCGAATGTCGACATTTGGGGGCGCCATGATAGACAAAGGAACATACAAGGATCGCGTGATAGAGTTTCTCTACGACCAGCTTCGTCAAGGGGAGTTGACTCCAGGAGATAAAGTACTTGAGCTTGCACTGGCAAAGCGCCTGCAGATCAGTCGGGCGCCGATCCGAGAAGCTCTGACACAGATGGTCGGTGACGGACTGTTCGTCTGTCGGCCGCAGGTCGGTACCTTTGTCGCTTCGTTGTCAGCCAGCGAAATTATCGATGCCTATGTGACCCGTGGGCTGCTCGAGGGCTTTTCGGTTGCTGCCGCATTGCAGGATTTCACCTCGGCAGATTATCAGCTGTTGCAGGCGCATTGTGCGGCAATGGAGGCTTTGGCTGACAATCAGGAGCAACTGGCGCTGATCGAGTTGGGACGTGATTTCCATACCTTTTTATTCCATCGTTGCGGCAACCGTCAATTGATTGAGTATACGCAGCGGCTCAGTTCGAAATTACACCTGCTATTCTACAAACACTGGGCAAGTCTATATACCCCGGCGGAACTGAGAAGCAGGCACGAAAAACTCTTGGCAATCATGCAGACAAAAGACGCCATGCAGGTTGAACTGGTCTTTCGTGCGCACTATTTGGAAACCGGCCAGCGGGTCGCTGAGCTCTACGCAAAAAAACAGCAGGAAAAGGAGTCTTAACATGGGGAATGCACAGCATGAGGTCCATCTGAACCTGAACGTTCGCGGGTTGCCGGTGTCGGCGACACTGGGGATTAACGAAGAGAGCAACCGGTTGCTGGCCGAGGGGAAGCAGATCTACAAGTTGGGATTGGGTCAGTCACCATTCCCAGTTCCCGGCCCGGTGGTCCGTGAACTGCAGAACAACGCACACCAGAAGGATTATCTGCCGGTACGTGGCCTACCCGCGCTTTGTACCGCTGTTGCCGGTTACTATCGCCGCACTCAGGATTTATCCTTCCTCGGTGAAAACATCCTGATCGGACCCGGCTCCAAAGAGTTGATGTTTATCCTGCAGCTGGTCTATTACGGTGATCTGGTTATTCCGACTCCCAGCTGGGTCTCATACGCGCCCCAGGCGCATATTATCGGCCGGCATGTCCACTGGCTGCAGACCGACGCCAAGAATAACTGGTTGCTGACCCCGGAGGAGCTGGAGCGTCACTGTCACCGTGACCCTGCCAAGCCGCGGATCGTGATCCTCAACTATCCCAACAACCCGACCGGTTGCTCCTATTCGGATGAACAGCTGCAGGCTCTTGCTGAAGTGGCGCGCAAGTACAAGATCATCATGCTCTCGGATGAGATCTACGGCGAGCTGAACTTCGACGGCGCGCACCGTTCAATCGCCCGCTATTACCCGGAAGGGACCATCATCGCAAGCGGTTTGAGTAAATGGGCTGGTGCCGGTGGCTGGCGACTCGGAACCTTTGCCTTCCCGGCCGAGTTGAAATGGCTGCTCGAAGCGATGGCGGTGGTTGCCAGTGAAACCTTTACCGCCACCAGCGCGCCGATCCAGTACGCCGCAGTCAAAGCGTTTCAGGGTGGTGCTGAACTGGAGCGGTACCTGTTTCAGTCACGGCGGATTCTAAAAGCTCTCAGCGACTGGATCTGGGCGCAGCTCAGCGGCTCAGGTGTCGTTGTTGCACGACCGGACGGGGCCTTCTACATGTTCCCTGATTTTGAGCCGCTACGCGAGAAACTGGCAGGGCGTGGCGTCAATAATGGTGATGAGCTGTGCCGTCGACTGCTGCAGGAAACCGGAGTGGCGATGTTGCCCGGTAACTGCTTCGGTCGCCCACTGCAGGAGCTCACGGTACGGCTGGCGTTTGTCGATTTTGATGGTGCCAAGGTACTGGCCGCGGCTGAGCAGATTGCCGCAGACCAGCCACTTGATGAGCGCTTTCTGCAGCTACACTGCGAAAAGGTGCTGGTTGCCATCCAGCGGGTTTGCGACTGGCTTAAGTAGTCAGAACGGCAAAAGGCCGGAGATTCGTCTCCGGCCTTTTTTTGTGGTGCGCCCGGCAGGGCGCGTGGTGCGGAAGCACCATCCATTCAACTGTGGTGGTTGAATGGTGACTTGGAGGTGAAAGTCCTCTGCGGACCCTGATGACGGGAACCGCTAGCTGAACGGCAAGGGTG
>DATCYW010000022.1:0-71356 GCA_036526255.1 Malonomonas sp.
ACTGCTGCGTACTGGTAGTAGTTGATCCAGCCCCGCATTACAGGTTTGAGTTCTTCGATGATCTTCGCCAGATTTCGACCTCGTCCTCGTCGCAGTATCCCTTTGATTCTGGCTTTATGGCGTTTCACGCTGGCCGGCGCGACTTTTAGTCGCGGCTGCTTGTTAAAGGTCATGCTGTAGCCGAGGAAACTGCGGTTCCACGGTCGGTCAACGGCACTTTTGCTCCGGTTGACCTTGAGCTTCAGCTGATCTTCGAGGTACTGGGTAACCGAGGCCATGACCCGTTCTGCGCTGCACTTAGTCCGCAAATAGATGTTGCAGTCATCAGCATAACGACAGAAGCGATGCCCTCGGCGTTCCAGTTCTTTGTCTAATTCGTCGAGGAGAATGTTCGACAGCAGCGGAGAGAGTGGCCCGCCTTGCGGGGTTCCCTCCTGTCGTGGCGACACAATTCCACCTTCGAGCAGACCCGCCTGCAGGTAACAGCGGATGAGCCGTAGCACCTGCTTGTCTTTGACCCTGCGTACAATCCTCGCCATCAGTATATCGTGATTAACGCGATCAAAGAACTTCTCCAAATCCAGATCGACAATCCAGCGGTAGCCTTCGGCGACATGCTTCTGAGCTATTCGGACTGCTTGCTGGGCACTGCGTCTGGGCCTAAACCCATAGGACGCTTCAGAGAAGTGCGGTTCAAAGATCAACATCAGCTGCTGATGCATGGCCTGCTGGATAAGTCGGTCGAGGACGGTCGGTATCCCGAGAGTGCGCTTTCCCCCTGATGCTTTGGGGATTTCTACTTTGCGCACCGCTTGGGGCCGGTACTCACCCGCCAGCAGTTGTTCTCGTATGCAAGGCCAGTTGTGGCGGAGGTAAGCGCCAAGTTCGCCCACTGTCATCCCATCGATTCCGGCGGTTCCCTTGTTGCTCACCACCCGCTGATAGGCGGCCTGCATATTCTCACGACTGAGGATGGTCTCCAACAGCCGCTGCGTTTTCGGGCAGGGATGTTCCTTGGTTGCCGGACCCCTTGTCACACCACGGGCAGACCCTGGCGACTTCTGGTCGCTACCCTTTGCCATGGCACCGGATATCTCGATCCGATCTTCTGCAACTCCAGTGGTCATCGAAACTTCGGCTCCTGTCCAACGCTTCGTGTTCAGCCCTTCACTGTGGTGGTTAGCCCAGCTACTATGGCGTCTGCTGACTTCTGTCGGTCCATCGGAACGCCTCTCGATATTCCTAGCACAAGGCAGACCGACAGATCTCCCCGGGTAATGCGCGCGACCTTCATCCCATACACCCGCCACATTTACAGCCCCACCCTCCCGGATGACTATTGGGCTTTGAAGATGATTGCCTTCTCGCCCGAATGGGATTGCCTCATATGTGATTTCTGTTCGTCGGGCCAGGATTTTGCCTGCGGCTTCCTTCAGATTCCACCTCGCGGTGGACACCCTTGCCGTTCAGCTAGCGGTTCCCGTCATCAGGGTCCGCAGAGGACTTTCACCTCCAAGTCACCATTCAACCACCGCAGTTGAATGGATGGTGCTTTCGCACCACGCGCCATGCCGGGCGCACAACACAAAAGGGCAACACCGCGGGGTGTTGCCCTTAAGAACACAGAGATAAAATGTCAAAGTTCAAATCTTAACGATGGGAAAACCGATGGTAAAAACTGTCTCTTCACCAAGTTTGCTCTGCACGTCAATCCAGTCCTGATGCTGCTCGACAATGTCCGGGGTGATACCTTGATGAACCCGCGCCCCGCGATAGACTGAGCGGCATTCACCAGCAGGTTGATAAACACCTGACCGATCAGCTTCAGGCCGTTCATCTACGGCATATTGATATCGGTCAGCACCAGGTCCAAGTCGGCCGCGGACAGCCGCGGCAGCGACATATCAACTTTCCAGCGTGCTCCGATCGATCAGCACCGAAATTTTTCGCTCAAACGGATCGATCATCAGACAACGGCTGACCGCAGCAATCGCCGCTTCATCAAAAACCGTCCCCTGCTTCAGCATCAGCACGCCGGTTCCGCTGTACAGGTCGTGGCGCAGCTGCATGCCAACCTGAAGCTCTTTAGGAGTCACCTTGGCTTCGACGATTTCGTTCGAAATTTCCAGATGGCCGTACACCTCTTTGGCGCCGGCCTCAAAAGCGGTGCGCAGCGCCGGGTCGAGCGCTTTCCCCCAGTGCTGCGCCAGCTCGACCAGCGCCGAATCCAGGGCATCCGCCTCCGGAGACTGAACCAGCAGGCGCTCAAACAGATCCGCAGCGTAGATCAACCGAGCCCCGAGCGGGATGGCGTTACCTTTGAGTTTTTCCGGAAATCCGAGCCCGTCAAAGCGCTCGTGATGATGACGGATGAGCACGCCGATCTCGCGCAGCGCCGGGACCGTATCGATTGCCGCCTGACCACGAATGACATGGCTCTGGTATTCCTTGCGCTCTTTTTCATCAAAATTCTTTTGCGATTTCAGCAGCAGGCTATCGGACATGGCGATTTTGCCGATGTCATGCAGCAGCCCGGCCGAACGGTACATCTCCTGATCTTCCGGCGGTAGTTCCAGCCTTGCCGCCATAGCGGTCACCAGCGCGGCGACATTGCGGCTGTGTCCGGGCGCCCGGCGGTCGCGCATTTCGATCAATCCGGCCAACGCCTCTATGGTGCTGGTAAAACTGTCGCGTAACTGCAGGTTGCTTTCGGCCAGGGCATCACTTTTGCTGCGGATCTGTGAAGTCTGGTCGAGCACCCGCTGTTTGAGACGCGCGTTCCAGTCCTGCAGTTCGGCGGTCTGTTTGGCCACCAGCGCATTCAATCGGACGTTCTCGGTCACCAGCCAATAGTTGCGCGCCGCCTCGGCCACCACCTGCAGCAGTTCTTCATCCTTCCAGGGCTTGGTCAGGTAGCGGAACACCGCCCCTTGATTGATCGCCGCAATCGATGCTTCGATGTCAGCATAGCCGGTCAGCAGAATCCGCACCGCGTCGGGGGTTAACTCGCGGGCTCGGGCGAGAAACTCGACGCCGGTCATCCCCGGCATCCGCTGATCAGAGATAATCACGCCGATAGCGGTCTCGGCTTCGAGCACCTCAACGCCTGCCGCACCGGAGTCGGCGGTAAAAACCTCGTATTGTTCGCACTCCATCAAGAGCCGGCGCAAGGCTTTGGTGATATTGACTTCGTCATCAACCAGCAGCACCTTGATCGTTGCATCAGCGGGGATTTTGTGACTCATTGCCGAGCTACTTGAGTGACACTCGCTAAACTGCTTATTTTGCCGCCCCCCGAAGAGACCTTCATGACTGTGGAATCAACACCAGCACCGCCCCCTGCGAGCGGGTCTCATGCAGCCTCCTGATCTCCGCCCGATACTGCCTGGTATGAATTCCCAGCAGCGCCTTGGGGGCGAGTTCAGTCTCCAGCCGATCGACAAAGGCGTTCAGCTCGGCGGAAAAAACGTCGTTACGGTTATTCCCCAAGGGGCCAAAACCGCCGAAAGGAAACAGCTCGCAAGCACAGTCATTGCCTTGCACAATCATCTGCTCGGGGTCGATACCGAACACCGCGACCGGCAGCACATCAAGCACTGCCTGAGAAACCTGCAACACACGATTACGGATTTCCAGCGCCTCGGTCCGCTGAACGACCAGCTTTTCCAGATTCTCATTGATTTCATTGAGCTGCCGGTTCTTGACCAGCAGCTCTTCGGTCAGTTGGCGGTTCTGCAGCAGCAACTCCTGATGCTGCAAGGCCGTCGCGACGATCTCTTTCAGTTCGTCGTCGTCCCAGGGTTTGGGGATAAACTTATAGATCTGTCCCATATTGATCGCTTCGACCACGGCAGAGGTATCCGCGTAACCGGAGAGCACGATGCGGACGGTGTCCGGCCATTTTTCAAAAACCTGGGCAAGAAACTCGACGCCGTTCATGCCCGGCATCCGGTAATCCGAAATCACCAGCCGCACCCCGCCGGCCGCCGCGCACATTTCCAGCCCCTCTTCCCCCGACTCAGCGACCATAATGTCGTAATCGTCCTCATCGATGAACAGGCGGCGCAGCGCCTTGAGAACATTCTTCTCATCATCGACGCAAAGGATTTTTATCTGCTCAGCCATTGCTGTCTCCCTCCCATTTCAGCGGCAGCTTAATAATAAAGGTCGTCCCCTGTCCTTCACTGCTTTCAATCTTGATATCGCCCCCATGTTTTTTGATGATTTCGTAGCTGATGCTCATCCCCAGCCCGGTCCCCTTGCCAACATCCTTGGTGGTGAAAAAGGGCTCAAAAATACGATGGCGGATCGCTTCCGGAATCCCTGATCCGGTATCACTGATGGCAATCTTGGCACAGCCGCCATCCTGCCAGGTACGTATTTTGATGACGCCTTTCTCTTTGATCGCCTGCGCCGCATTGACTAGAGTATTCAAAAAGACCTGGTTCAATTGTTGCGGATAGCAGGGCACCTGCGGCAGTGGCCCTAAATCTTTTTCGACCGTCGCTTTGTATTTAATCTCGTTAGCGGCGATCGCCAGGGTACTCTCCAGGCAACTGTTGATATCTGACTCGCAGAACTCGGCCTGATCGACCCGAGAAAAGCTCTTCAGGTTCTGCACAATTTCACGCACCCGCTCGGCCCCATCGGTCGATTCTGTCAGCAGGTCCCGGATATCTTCGAGCAGATAATCGATCTTCAGTCGCTTGCGTTCTGCCTGCATCTGCGCCAGAAGTTCCGGGTTGTCCTGCTGTTTCAGCCAGTCTTCCAGCTGGTTCTGATAGCTGGCCAGCTTTTCCTGATAGCGCCCGAGAGAGTTCAGATTGCTGGTGATAAACCCCATCGGATTATTGATTTCGTGCGCGACACCGGCGGCCAGCTGACCGATCGAGGCCATTTTTTCCTGCTGCAGAATCTGCAGCTGACTACTTTTCAATTGTCTGTAGGCGTCCTCCAACTCCAGGTTCTTCGCCTCCATCGCGTCGTTGACCTGACGCAACTCATCGTTGAACTTGAAGGCCTGATCGAAGGCCGCGTCTTTGGCCTGCTCGGCACGGATCCGGTCGCGGTTATCCTGAAAAACCAGGATAAAACCGGACAAAGTTTTGTCGTAATCGATCATCGGACTGCAGGACATGGCCATCGGTACCTGTTCGCTATCACAATCAATCAGCATCACGTCGGCGGTAAAATTCTGGCGCACCGCGACCTGACCGTTGAACCAGTCGTGTTTGCTCTCACGCAAGACCACCAGATCCTGAACCTGCTGCTTGAGCAGATAAACCTCGTTGCAGCCAAGCGTCTCGCAACAGGCTTTGTTGACGCTGATGATCTTTCCCTGCGGGTCGCAGACAATCAGCAGGTCGTACATCGACTGCACCAGTTGGTCGTAAAAATCGCGTGAGACTGTGGTTTGCTCAAGCGCATCGCTCATCTGATTAAAGGCCGCGACCAGCTCGCCGATTTCGTCGCTGCTCTCCAGTTTAATTTTATCCTTACGCCAACCACCGGCGATCGCCTGCGCCGACCGGGTCAATGAACGTAGTGGGCGGGTGTATTTGGACACCGAAACCATGATCACCAGCGCACAGATAACCAGCTTGGCGAACGAAGCAAATGTCACCGTGTTGCGCAGACGGGCAATACTGGCTTCGGTCGCCCCCATCGAAAAGCCGATCCGGAACCCTCCCCAATGTTTACCATTGACGAAAACCGGCGCGGTGATATCCCACATCAGCACCCCGGTATCACGGGGATAAATCTGCTTTAAGACCCGTTCCTGACCGGCCCCCAGAAACCTGGCGGCGGCGATCCCGACCTGATCATCAAATATCCGTTTGGTCCGGTTGCCGACACGGTCTGTTTCAGGGTCGCCGGTCAGCGGTTTGCTGTAAATGCTGTTATGGGTCGGCAGGTAGCCATTTCTATCGACTAACACGGCAAAAACCACCATTGGGTCGGCAAGAAACGCATCCTCAATCACTTGCACATGCTGATCGAAAAAGCTGTCATAACGGGTGTGGTACTTGGGAATCGCCGCGCCGGACAAGGGGCCTTCAGTGATTGGCTGATAATCTTCGTCGAAAAGGTCTTCCTGGGTAAATTCACCAGTCGCGATGGTTTGTTCCAGAAAGTGGGCGAAAGCCTCGGCCCCGACCAGCGCCGCCATCTGCCCCCTGGCATAGAGCTCATGTTCGAGGGCCTGCTTGCGGCTCTCGATCAGGTACCAGTTGAGCGCTCCGAAAATGACCGCCAGACAGAGGACCAGCGTCAAAGTGAGCTTCAGACTGATCCGTTTCTTTATGATGCTAAATGGCTTCACAGCAACTCTCCAGCAAAACGTGCCCCCTCAGGCTTCTGTTCAGGAAAGAAACTCTTCGCGGTTCTCTGCAAAGACACTGCTGAATTCTTCCAGCAGTTCGGTTAATCGCTCAGGACTGAGCTTTAAAACCTTTGCGCCGGGCAGTTCCGCCAAGTTGATCTGCTGCGGTGCGCCGAAAATACCGAATATCGCCGGAAACTCACTGGCGATATTGACCAGACAGATCAGATTGGCGGTACCCTGCTCTTCAATTTCCGCAAGCTCGACATCGTAATGGTGCAGGGCGACTTGTGAGAGGGTTTCGCTGAGCTGCCAATGCTCCAGAACCGCGGCGCCGATTTCAGCATGAGAGGCACCGAACTGCTGTTTTTCACTCACTGCCAGCGCCGGACTCTCTGCCGTGATCATCTCGGTAGTCAGCTTTTGCGCCGCACTCTCCTGATTGATCATCACCACCTTGCCGATATGACGGAACAGCCCAGCCATAAACGCCTCTTCGGGGTCGGCCAGCAACAGGCGCCGCGCCAGAAAGCGGCTGCCAAGGGCGCAGACCATCGAATCCTCCCACAGCATCTGCTCGACCTTGCCGAACGACTGATGCATGCCGCGCATGCTCGCCGCCAGCACCAGGCTTTTCAGCGTGCGCTCACCCAGGATGACAATCGCGTTAGACAGGCTCGTCACCTGTCGTGACATACTGTAGAAAGAGGAGTTCGCGATTTTCAATACCCGGGCCGAGACGGCCGGATCCTTGGAGACGACGTTGGCAAGCTGGCTTGCCGAGGTTTCCGGTAACCTGATCAGTTCCATCATCTGCGCTGCGACCAACGGCATACTCGGCAGTCGATCCAACTCATAATTGATATTCTGAAATTTTCCGCTCATATTGTCCCCCCACTGCACTGACTGAACCTAGAATGCAGTTATGTTATCGAACAATCTTAACAGATAATAATATTAAACCCATAACTAATTAATATTTTCTAGCGATCCTGCCGGGTCTGTTGATTTTCTTCTATCAATGCTGGAAGATACGGCTAGAAGACTGCTAAACACCTGCCAGAAAAAAAGAAAATCCCGACCTGGCATCAGATCGGGATTTCTAAAATATGGTCTTCAGCGGTCGCTGCAGCCCTGCCGGGCGCAGCGGCATCCTCAGACTTCTAATGTTCTATTTTCGCTCGCTGCGGTTCGATCCAGGTCACCTCATCGGCATATTCACCTCTGATTACTGACAGCGCCTCTTTCTGTTCCTTAAACCGGCCGACCATCCCCAGCAGCCAGTCCCTGTGCTGCAACGCCTCGGTCTTGCCGGCCAGCAGCTGGTGCTCGCTACGGTTCATTTCAATTACTGGTTGCCCACCATCGGTCAACAGTTGTCCCGATTCGCTGCAGAGCATGCAGCGGACCTGATTGCCGGCATAGAACCGGAAAGTTTCGCCACCGCAGCAGGGGCAGAACAGGCCGCGTTTCGGCTCAGGTTCTGAAAACAGTGCGGCCGCCAGTTCCGCAGCAACGGCACGGTTCGCCTGATTCAGCAGCGCCTCCCCCGGCAGTGCCCCGTAGATAATCCGGCTGGATTTGTGTTGCACCATCAGGGTGGCAAAGAAGCGTTCGATGTCGAGCAGGGTGCTCCCCTCTTTCCCCTCGATGCCGGCGATGCCGACCCCCACCGCCGGTTTGCCCCACAGCTGTTCGGCGCGCGGATAGAAAGAGATCGCCCGGTCGACAAACGCCTTCAGGCAGGCCGGTCCGGCGAGAAAGTAGGTCGGTACCGCAAGAATCAGCGCATCCGCAGCGGCGATCGCATCGAGCAGCTGCACAAGGTCATCCTTGAGCACGCAGCCGCGTTTTGCCATCAGACAGCGATAACAACCGTTGCAGTAGTTCAGTTTGAATTCCGGCAAGCGCAGCAGTTGCAGTTGGTGCGGCACGCTGATCGCGCGACTGATCTCTTTCACCATGAGTTCGCTGTTGCCTGCTTTTCGCAGTGAGCCGACAATGCCGATAATTTTTTTCATACTGCCTCCTATAGCCGTTGCATAGGCTATCTGTACCGGAGGGATCAGGCAGTGGCAACCTTTTCTTCATAAAACGCCCACTCCAGCGCCAGCTCGGCGTGCAGCGCGGTGGTGTTGAACAGTGGCAGGGCAGTATCCTCCGCGCGGATCAGCAGCGGGATTTCGGTACAGCCGAGGATCACCCCCTCGGCCCCTTGCGCGCGCAGATTTTCGATGATGGCCAGATAGCTGCGGCGCGCACTGTCGGTAAAATTTCCCCGGCAGAGTTCGTCAAAGATGACCCGATGCACCAGTTCGCGCTGCGCCACCGCGGGGATCACCACCTCGATGCCGAACTTTTCCTGCAGTCGCTGTCGATAGAAATCCTCCTCCATGGTGTAGCGGGCGCCGAGCAGACCGACTTTTTTCATCCCCTGTTGCTGAATCGTCCGACCAGCGGCATCGGCGATATGCAGCAGCGGCACCTTGAGCCGAGCTTCGACAAGCGGCGCGACCTTGTGCATCAGGTTGGTACAGATCAGCACCATGTCGGCGCCGGCCTGCTCCAGACCAACCGCAGCAGTGGCCAGTTTTTTGCCGGCCAGTTCCCACTGCCCGCGTACTTGGTGCTGCTCGATTTCGGCGAAGTCAAAGCTGTGCAGAATGATTTTGGCCGAATGCAGGCCGCCGAGTCGCGCGCGCACCCCCTGATTGATGTGTTGATAATAGAGCAGCGTCGATTCCCAGCTCATTCCACCTAACAGTCCGATTGTTTTCACTAATCACTCCTTTACAGGCAACAGTAGCAGTTATTTGCTTCAAAACCTTTGGTCACGGCATGCTGCTATAAAAACGTAAAATCTGTTTACAAAACAGATACAGATCGACAAATATTGAACCATAACAGATTTAACAAAGGATTTAATATGCAGGACGAGGGATTCCGTTACCGGGCGGTAGAGAAACATCTGCTGGCCCTGGTCGCCAGCAAAGCCCTGCTGCCGGGCGAAAAGCTGCCATCGCTGCGCCAGCTCAGCAATCAGCTCAAGGTCAGCATCTCCACCATCAGCCAGGCGTACCTGGAACTGGAAAAGCGCGGGATTTTAGAGGCGCGCGAACGTTCCGGGTTTTACCTGAGCGCCAGCGCCATGCAGCTGCCGCAACCGGCCAGCCGGCCGCGACCGGCGCTGGTTCCGACCGTCAGCAAGCGGCGCGACCTGATCCAGAAGGTTTTAGAGGCGCTTGGCAATCGCGAACTGCTCCCCTTCGGCGTCGTCTGCCCGGCCGAAGAGCTGTTGCCGGCGAAAATTCTGGCGCGGATCACCGCCGCGACCCTGCGCAGCAATCCGACCCAGATGCTGGATTACGCCCCGGTCAACGGCAACCTGGAATTGCGCCAACAGAACGCCCGGCGCGCGATGGAAGCCGGAATCAGCGTCAGCCCGGACGAGGTTCTGATAACCTCGGGTGCCATGGAGGGGGTGTCGATCGCGCTGCGGGCACTGACCCGACCGGGGGACAACGTGTTGATCCAGTCGCCCAGCTACTTCTGCTTTCTGCAACTGCTCGAAAACTGCGGCCTGCGCGCCATCGAAATCCCTTCGGCCAGCGGCGGCATCGACCCGCGCGATGTGCAGAAAGCCATCGAGCAGTTCGATATCCGCGCGGCGATTCTGGTGCCGAACTTCAACAACCCCGACGGCAGCTTGACCAGTGACGCCGCCAAGCAGCAGATCGTCGCGCTGCTGGCCGAGCGCAACATCCCGTTGGTCGAAGACGACGTCTACGGCGACCTCTATTTTGGCGAACAGCGTCCGACCACCTGCAAAAGTTTCGACCGACAGGGCAACGTGCTGCTCTGCTCCTCCTACTCGAAGACCATCACCCCCGGCTACCGGGTCGGCTGGATGATACCGGGACGCCATTACGCCAAGGTGCTGGATATCAAGACCAGCACCAACATCTGCAGCGCCGCCCCCACGCAGCTGGCCATCGCGACATTTCTGCGCGAAGGCTACTACGAGCGTCACCTGCGCCGCCTGCGCAACGCGGTCAAACAGCAGATGGAAGCGCTGCTGCTCAGCCTGCACCGCCACTTCCCGGCGGACACCCGCGCCAGCTTCCCGGAAGGGGGCGCGGCAATCTGGGTCGAGCTGCCCCGGCAGATCGATGCGGTCGACTACTTTTATCAGGCCCGTCAGCTGGGGATCGGACTGGCACCCGGAACAATCTTTTCGACTCAGGACAAGTACAACAACTTCATCCGCCTCAGCTGCACCGGCATCTGGAACGCGCAACTCGAACAGGGGGTCGCACAGCTCGGCCAGCTGGCGAAACAGCTGGTCGACAAACAGCCCTGAGCGCAGCCGGGGCTTTGCGGTTGACAGCCCGCGACGACCCCCTTAGACCTGAGAACCAACCGAACCAACTTCACTTTCGCCACAGGAGTCGCAACTATGATCATGACCAACGTCAACACCGTTCCGGGAAAAAAGATCGTCGAGCATTTCGGCATCGTGCAGGGCAGCACCGTGCGCGCCAAACATATCGGCCGCGATTTCATGGCTGGCCTGAAGAATCTAGTCGGCGGCGAGCTGAAAGGCTACACCGAGCTGTTGCAGGAATCCCGGCAGGAAGCGATGGACCGCATGGCAGAACAGGCGCGGCAGATGGGCGCCAACGCGGTGGTCAATATCCGCTTTGCCACCTCATCGGTCGCCCAGGGCGCCGCCGAGCTGTTCGCCTACGGCACCGCTGTGCGCGTTGAATAGGTGGCAGGCATGGATATCATCTTTCAGAATTTCAATCTGTTCAGTTTTCTGATCCTGCTCAGTATCGGCTATGGGGTTGGAACCTGGGCGGAAAAGAAGCATTACAAATCGATTATCGAGCGGGAGCGGCAACTGCTGAAAATGGCTGTGGTTACTACTGAAGGCAGCTTTCCGGATGGCCGTGTCAAGCAGGCCGTGCTGGTGACCGGCAGTGTGGTCGTTTCTATCGATTACTTCAAACGCCTGCTGGCGATTCTGCGCAACATTTTCGGCGGGCGGGTAAAAGCCTACGAATCGCTGGTCGATCGCGCCCGCCGCGAGGCGATTTTGCGCATGAAAGAACGGGCCCAGCAACAAGGCGCCGGCATGATCGTCAACATGCGTCTGGAAACCGCGGCCATCGGGAACAACGCCAACCAGAAAAAGCAGGTCGGCAGCGTCGAAGCGATCGCTTACGGCACCGCCATCATCTTTAACCGGCCATGAAATTCACTCCGAAGCAGTTGGATGACAACGTCAACCTCTCTAAAACCCATCCGCTACTAGAACTGTTCTGGCTGCTCGGTGGATTACTGCTGCTCACCGGCATCGGCTTTGTGCTGCTCGGGGCCGGAGCCGACTGGGCCGCCAGCAAAGCACCGATCAGCGTCGAAAACTGGCTCGGCAGACAGGCGCTGAAACAATTTCCGGCAGCGGAAAACCTGCCATTAAAACAGCGACTGCAAGCGCTGCTCGACAGCCTGCCGGCAGACTCGCCACTGCAGCAGTATAATTTTCGGGTATTTCTGCGGGAGACTGACGAGGTCAATGCCATTGCCCTGCCGGGGGGGAACATCGTGGTGTTTTCCGGATTACTGCAGCAACTGGAGTCGGAGAATGAACTGGCGATGATTCTGGCCCACGAGCTGGGGCACTTCGCCCAACGGGACCATCTGCGCGGGTTGGGGCGCGGGCTGGGACTGGCAGTTGCCGCCGCGCTGTTTCTGGGTGAAGACAACGCCGCCAGCAATCTGATTTCGAACTGGCTGCTGACCTTTCAGCTGAGCTATTCACAGGCCCAGGAAGCCTCCGCCGACCGCTTCGGGCTGGAACTGCTGGTCGCGCGCTACGGCCATGCCGGCGGCAACAGCGACTTCTTTGCCCGCATGGCGAAACAGGCCGGCAGCCGGATTCCTTACCTGCTGGCCTCACATCCGCACCCGCAGGCGCGGATTGATAAGCTCATCGCATTGATCAAGGAAAGAGACTACCCGCTGGCCGCGACCCTGCCACTGGCACAAGACTTGAAAATCGGCAACTGACTTAGTGCACAATCCGCCGGACCATCAGGGCGATCGCCACCGGCACCAGAATGCAGACGGCCAGCAGCAGATAGAACAGGCTCAGCCACATTCCGGCCGACCAGAGCTGCAGCGCACAGCCACGCACCAGACCGACCAGGTGGGTCAGCGGTAGCAGCTGCGCTACGCCCTGCGCCCAGCCGGGCAGGTTCTGCAGCGGAAAGAAGGTGCCGCTGAACAGGAACATCGGCGTGATGCCGAGAAAGATCGGCAGGTTGAAGGTTTCGATCCCCGGCACCAGCGCGGTGCAGATCATCCCCAACGCGGCGAAACAGAGCCCGCCCAGCACCGCCAGCGGAATCAGCAGCAACGCGCCGGGAAAATCGAACAGCCCGAACAGCGCAATCACCGTCCCCATCAACAGTGTCGCGATCAACGACTTGGTCGCCGCCCAGAGCATTTCTCCCAAGATGATTTCTTCCAGATTCAGCGGCGTCGCCAGCAGCGCGTCGAAGGTCTTCTGGTAGTACATGCGGACGAACGAATTGTAGGTGGTTTCGAAAAACGCATTGTGCATGATGGCCACCGCCACCAGCGCCGGCGCGACAAACAGGGTGTAGGAGAGCGGTCGCCCGGCAATCGCAAACTCGCCGACCATCACCCCCAGACCGACGCCGAAGGCGAGGATGTAAAGCATCGGTTCGAGTAAAGGCGGCAGGAAGGAGATCTTCCAGTTCTGCCGGTAGATTTCGAAATTGCGCTGCCAGACGTGCAACACCCGGCAGCTGAATTGGGCGGGCTGCGGCCATTTCATTCGCGTAACCCCCGTCCGGTCAGTTTGAGAAACAGATCCTCCAGCGAGGCCGGCCGCAGGGTGCAACCTTCGCTGCGCACCTCGCGGGTCAACCGCAGAAACAGCTCATCGCCGTCATCCAGATAGACCAGCAGCCGGTTGCCAAGGTCCTCGACCCGGCAGTTCTCACCGGCGAGAAAGTCACGCACCCGACTGTCCGGGTCGGCAATTTCCAGCACCGCATGGCCGATTTGTTCGCGGACCAGCTGCGCCGGCTTGCCCTCAATCAGAATCCGGCCGTGATCAACAATCACCAGCCGGTCGCAGAGCCGCGCCGCCTCTTCCATATAGTGGGTGGTCAGCAGGATGCTGATCCCCTGCTGCTTCAGCGCGGTCAGCTTCTCCCAGAGCAGCTGACGACTCTGCGGATCGAGCCCGGTGGTTGGCTCATCGAGGATCAGCAGCTCGGGCTTGTTGACCAGCGCGCGGGCCAGCATCAGCCGCCGCTTGAGGCCGCCGGAGAGGATACGGACATTGTCAGCGGCGCGCTGTTGCAGGGCAAAAAACTGCAGCAGTTCATCGGCGCGCTGCTCGGCGTCCCGTTTCGGAATGGAGAAATAGCGGGCGTAACCGACCAGGTTCTTGCGCAGGCTCAGGTCGGGGTCGAGGGAATCCTCCTGCTGACAGATGCCGATGCGCGCCTTGATCTGCCGCAGTTCGCTGTCGATATCCAGCCCGAAGATCCGCAGCTGCCCTGAGTCCCGCGGCGTATAACCGTAGAGCATCTGGATGGTGGTGGTTTTACCGGCGCCGTTGGGGCCGAGCAGCCCGAAGCACTCCCCCTTGGCCACACTGAAGGAGAGACCATCGACAGCGTTCAGCGCCCCGTAACTTTTATAGAGAGATTCAACCTGTAGAATAGCCATCGGTTCAACTTTTCAGGAGAGGAGCAACTGATTGGCCAGCGCGGCGACCTTTGCTTTGAACTGCTCCAGCGTGCCGTCATTGCAAATCTGCCCGCACCAGTCGTGGTAACCATCCAGCGAGGTTTCGCTGGCATGATTGCCGGCGACAATGAAGCCGGGCCGCTCGATCTTGACGATCCTTCCCCCCAAGCCACGCACCGCTTCTAACTCATTGATAAAACGCACATCGTCGACCAGGATATGGACCTGTTCCAGATCATAGCCCGACACCTTGCGCTGCCAGGCCTTGGTCCAGTAATCGGCGTCCTGCGCGCGGCGGAATTCGGTCCCCCACCACTGCAGGATCCGCCGCACGCTGAGCGCGGTCTGCCCCGGCCGATCCTGAATTTCGGCATGTTCGGCAATAAAGTTCGCCCACTGCTCGCAGTGTTGCAGCGCCAACCGCTGATCAATGTAAAAAATCCGCAGCTTGTCATCCTGACAACCGTACACCAGCGGCACAAACTCTTCTGCTCCGCAGCGGCGCAGAAAATCCTCAACCTCGTCGCGCAGCACCATCGCCATCGGGATGATCAGCGTCTGCCGATCGAGCAAAGGGGCCAGATGTCTGGCGGCGGTGGTTTTTCCTGAAGCGGCCTTGCCGGCAAATCCGATAATCATGCAGTCAACCTCTGGTTAATTTTTTCGCTGGTTGCGTTTAAATAAAGCGCTTCATCAGCTCGGTAATGGTCGTGTCGATGTTGTCCGTAGTAATGCCGAACTGCGTACAGGCCGCGGCGGCCCGCTGGCGGCGATCAGTGCGCTGCAGATCATCGAGCCGGGCAAACAGCCCCATCCGCCGTCCGACCTGGTAGAGCATCTGTTCTTCTGCCGACAGCGCGAAGAAGCGCCGGATCACACCGGTCATTGCCGCCTTGTCTTCCGGGTAGCGCCCTTCAATCTCCTGAAACAGGTTGAGAATGTGGTCGCTCTTCACTGTGCTGCTGATGCCATCGAGAGTTTCCAGAAACAGCAGGATTTCTTCAGCGACCTCCTTGTCACAGAGCTTGACGAAAGAGCCGTCCTGCCAGTCGTTGAACAGTTCGGTGTGATTGGGGATCGCCAGAGTGCGCAGGCGGATGAAATCAGCGTCGATCTGATTCAGCGCCGCGGCGGTTTCCAGCGCATGCTCACGCGACAGCGTGCGGCCGCCAAGTCCCGGCATCACGTATTCGGAGAGCTGCATGCCGACCCGCTTCACCTTCTGTCCGGCGCGGATGTGCATCGCCTGGTCGGTGCCTTTCTGCACTATCTTCAACACCGCGTCGCTGCCTGACTCCATGCCGATATGAATCCGGTTCAGGCCGGCCGCCGCGATCCGCTGCAGATCGTCCTCACTGATCCGGTCGATGGTCTGCGAACGCGCATAAGAGGTGATCCGTTCAACCTGCGGGAAACACTGCCGGATATGTTGCAGGATGACCACCAGCTCGGCCGGTTTGATGACCAGGCTGTTGGCATCCTGCAGAAAGATCGACTGCATCCCCTCGCCCAGCCAGTTGTAGGCAGCGTACAGCGCCATCTGTTCAGCATCGCCTAGACCATTCGCCAGCTCGCTCACCACATGATAGTTGAGTCCGCCAGCAGTGTTGGCGCGCTCCTGCAGCAGCGTCAGATAATGATGAACACTGTCGATATCCTTAAGGATATGCTCCAGTGGGCGCAGGGAAAAACTGTCTCGTTTGTAGATCGAACAGAAAGTGCAGCGGTTCCAGGGGCAGTTGCGCGAAATCCGCAGCAACAGGCTGGCGGCTTCACTCGGCGGGCGGATCGGCCCCTGCTCGAAGCCGCGGTATTCGGAGGGTGATGCTGGTTCGGTCATGATCAAACCTTCTGGTGGAAAGAAATCGGTCAAAACTAAGACACTCCCGGTAAAAGTACAACGAACCTGCCGTGAATATCCAGCAGAGTGCCGATAAAAAAAATCGGTTTCAGCCGTTGCCCTCACGGCAACCGGTGGTAAAGTTGACGAATTCAGTCAGTTACCTTTTAAAACCGATAACAAGGAGTAAAGCGATGAGATCAATCCTAACGTTTTTCTGTTTGCTCACTTTTGCCTCGGTTGCCTGTGCCGCCGGCAGCAGTGTCACCTATAGTGTCAACGGCCAGGAATACGAAGGCTATTACGTCAGCCCCGGCGCAGATGCGCCGCTGGTGCTGCTGATTCACGACTGGGATGGACTGACCGATTACGAGGTGAAACGGGCCGAGATGCTGGCCGCCATGGGCTATGCGGTGTTTGCCGCCGATCTGTTCGGTAAAGGTGTGCGGCCGACCGAAGTGCAGGACAAGCGCCAGCACACCGGCGAACTTTATAAGGATCGCGCCAAAATGCGGGCGCTGCTGAACGGCGCGCTGGCGACCGCCAAAACGCAAGGGGGCAATATAGCTAACGCGGTGACCATGGGTTACTGTTTCGGCGGCGCGGCGGTGCTTGAATTTGCCCGCTCCGGAGTCGAGATGAAAGGCTTTGCCACCTTCCACGGCGGCCTGCAGACCCCCGAGGGGCAAAACTACTCGCAGACCAAAGGACCGCTCTTAATCATGCACGGCAGCGCCGACAGCGCCATCCCCATGGAGCAGTTCGCCGCGCTGGCGGTCGAACTTGAAACACAGGGCGTCAGCCACGAAATGATCACCTACAGCGGCGCTCCGCATGCCTTTACCGTGTATGGCGGCACAAACTACCGCAAAGATGCGGATGAGAAATCCTGGCAGCGCTTCAGTGACTACCTGAACCAGACCCTGCGCTGAGAAAAACCACGCCGAAGCGGCGTTAAGGACTGCCCTGATGAATGAACCAACCTGGCAGGTTCGGGTCATCTGCTACTCAGGCTATCGGGGGGAAGAAACTCCACGCCGTTTCTACCTGGAGAAACGGCTGGTCGAAGTGGCCGAGCTGGTCGATCGCTGGCTGGCCCCCGACCACCGTTATTTCAAAGTCCGCTGCAAGGCTGGCGACCAGTATATTCTGCGCCACGACAATCGGAACGACTGCTGGGAACTGACCCTGTTTGAAAGTGCGGATAATTTTCGTTGATGAGGCCGGTTCTCGGACGGTCAAAAAACGAAAAGGCGGAGTCAAATTGACTCCGCCTTTTCGTTTTAAGCTACGTCAGAAGAACTTTTATGCAGTCTGCCGTTTCCGCCCGTACCAGGCCAGACCAACCAGACCACAACCAAGCAGGAGCATGGTTGAAGGCTCAGGGACAGGAGTTACGGCGGTGATCATCGTCGAGAAATAGGCCTGATTGTTCGCTTCATTGGCGGCATTATTGTTACCTGCCCACACCCTAGGTAGCGCTACTGGAGACCTCAGGCCGATTCCCCCAAGGGCTAACGCCGTTAAGACCGTAACCGGTCAGTGCCGTCTTGGTATCGGCCCACCCCGTGCCGTTACCACTCCAGTCGACAGTGTTGGTCAACAGGGTCATCAAATTGTTTGAAAACACATGATCGGTTCCAGAAAGAGAAAACTCTCCGAGGAAGCCGGCGGGACCCCCCTGATCGTAACCATAGACATGCAGAAAATAATCCATACCTGAGGTCAGCGTCGTGGTGTTGACAAAGGTCGTGGGCCAACTATTCCCAGCGCCAAACTGAACTCCGGCCGCCGTATCACTGGTGGACAGGTAGACCTGATAGCCGTTATCCATATTAATTCTGGATGTCAGAGTGGTCGCTCCAACCATCCCGGCCATCCCAAATAAAAATGTGACGGCAACTAATCCTGACAATACTTTTCTTTTCATAGTGTGGCCCCTGCTCATTAAAAATAAATACTTACGTTAGAATGCTTCGTTCTTCGACAATTGAAACCCAAGACTAATCAGTGCAATTCTAACTCCAGCAACGCAAAACATTGATTTAACAGACAACCATCTTTATGAACTGGCGGGACCAGCAGGGTTGTAAGGTTTGCCGATAGAGTTTCCTTGCTCTTTCTACGGTCAGAAGCAGCGAATGGGTATCGACCTGACAAACCCTGATTGGCCATCGCCCGGCACTGACATTAAACACCGGAGCGAACGCTACAGACAAACTTACACCTGCAGCAATCCAACTGACACTGAATTGCCAGTCAGACTCTCTTAATGCTTATGTTCAGGATAATAAACCGACAACGCCTCAATACTTTCTCTCAAGCTGCTTGCCTGATCGACAGCCGCATTCTGTTTGGCCTTCATTGCCGCGACAATGACTGAATGATGATTTTTCAAACGTTCCAGGTAATCTTTTTGTTCCGGCTTGACCCGTTGCGTCAAAAAATAATCACTGATTGTCAGGATGATATTCTGTGCATGTTTTTCTTTATTCATGACCCAGCGAATCAGCTGGTTTTGCGATTGTGCATCGGACTTGCCTGACAATTCAGCTATTAATTTGGCGGATTTTTCGATGGTTGCAGCATCTTCCAACATCAGTTGAACGCGGGCAGCGTCGTCATAAATTCCGCAAGGGATCTGGCAGTGAGCAAATAGCGTTTGCGGCTGCACCAGAACCGTCCCGGAGACGACAAGGCCAATCAACAACAGCAGACTTCTCAATGGTTTCGTCATCGCTTCCTCCTTCGGGATGGTTGAACTTAAAAAAGAGCAGGTCCCCTACCCTGCTTTTTCGTTTCTTTCGGGTACGGAATTCGCCGCGTCTTTGGGCTGTTCCTCCTTGATCTTTTTACTTCGATACCCCGGCTTGACCAGCACTTCTAAATAAAAGGATTCCAGCTGTTTTTCTTCGGCTTGAGAGATATATTTGTTGATTGCCGACAGATGAATAACCTCACTACTGGCTTCATCAATTCCAAACCGGCAGTCAAAGTCCCAAAAGTCTACGTCGGGGGGGAGGGTCTTGTTCCGTTCTCTTTTGATGTATTTTTTAACTTCATGCTTGATTGCTTCAACGAGCCTTGGAACCTTGATCTTCGGGTGGGTCATTTTAAAGGTTTTTTTCATAGCAAATCCATTCAGTCTGATTAAGATAATTAAAAGCTAACAGCATAATGGCATAGTATCACCAACAAGTGCTTTTCCAAGTTTTGAAAACCGACAATTTCGGTTAACATCTTCTATCGAGAGTTACACTGATTCCATAACCTGGGAGGTCTATGAATGAAAATCACCAGCCTGCAGCAATGTGAAAAAACCGCTGTCAATCTCGAAGGCGCCAAAGGTGCGGTCCGGCAGGTGCCGATCGGTAAAGCCGACGGCGCGCCGAATTTTTCGATCCGCGTCTTTACTCTGGAGCCGGGCGGTCACACCCCCCACCATATTCACGAGAGTGAACACCTGAATTATATCCTTGAAGGGAGCGGAGTGGCGATGGAGGGGGATACGCCAAGGGCGATCAGCAAGGGGGATTTTGTGCTGGTCACGCCGCGCGAAAAGCACCAGTACCGCAACACCGGTGAGGTGCCGCTGGTTTTCATGTGCATGGTTCCCAGCCAGTACGAGTAAAAATACCAGCATTACCTGGCTGACAGTGTTGGACAACAGACCGCAGATCGGCTATGAATAGTCGCTTTGTTACTACACTCAACAAAAGGAGCTTTATCATGGCTAAAGCAAGTGCCCGCCACATTCTGGTGCCCAGCGAAGCGGACTGTCTCACCCTGAAAAAACTGATCGAAGGTGGCGAAGACTTCGCCGAAGTGGCAAAAGTTCACTCCAAGTGCCCGTCCGGCAAACAGGGCGGTGGGCTGGGTGAATTTTCCCCCGGCCAGATGGTCAAGGAATTTGACGAGGTGGTTTTCTCCGGCGAAATCGGCAAAGTGCACGGCCCGGTCAAGACCCAGTTCGGCTACCACCTGATCGAAATCAACTACCGCATCGCCTGATCAGCTTTGTGCCCGAATAACTGAAAACAACAAAGCCGCTGGGCGAAAATGACCAGCGGCTTTGTTGCATCCAGCAGCAATCGACAGGCCCGCCATGCAGCGCACACTGATCAGTTTAATGCCATTCATATTTGTGTTTTTGTGGAGCACCGGCTTTATTGCCGCCAAGTACGCGCTACCTTTCATCACCCCTTTCTACCTGCTCTTCATCCGCATGTCGCTGACTATCGCGGTGTTCTTTCTGCTCTGCCTGCTGTTCAGAGTCAAGTGGCTTTCGCCACGCCAGGCGGGCCACCAGCTGGTGACGGGATTTCTGGTGCATGGCGTTTACCTGGGCGGGGTGTTCGCCGCGATCAAGTGGGGGATGCCGGCGGGAATCACCGCCATCGTGGTCGGTGTGCAGCCGGTGTTGACCGCCTGCCTGGGCTGGTGTTTTTTGCATGAACGGTTGCGATCAAGGCAATGGCTGGGCTTGGTCCTGGGGCTGCTGGGAGTGGTCACGGTGCTGCTCAGCACCAGTCAGCAGCAGACCGTGATCCTGACCTGGCCGGCGGTTCTGGCGGCGCTGGCGGCGCTGCTCGGCATCACGCTGGGCACTCTGTACCAGAAACGCTTCAGCAGCGGCACCAATCTGCTGGCCGGCTCAATGTGGCAGTACATCAGCGTCGCCGCGCTGATGGCGGTTCTGGCCTGGGGGCTGGAATCGCGGCAGGTCGTCTGGGATCTCCAGCTGATTCTCGCGCTCGGCTGGCTGGTGGTGGGATTATCGGTCACGGCGATCCTGCTGCTGATGTACATGATCCGCGAAGGGGAAACAGCCAAAGTCGCCAGCTACTTCTACCTGGTGCCGCCGGTGGCCAGCATCGAGGCCTGGATTCTGTTCGGCGAATCCCTCTCGCTGGTGGCCATTCTCGCCATCGCCGCGACGGTTTTCGGCGTCTACCTGGTGGTTAAAAAAGCCTGAAATTGGGCTGACAGCCGCTTGCAGGCAACTGCGGTATAATTAAACTCGGTCGGCATTGAATGGAGAAACCATGCGACGAACACTTTTCGGGTTGGTTATTGTCGTGGCAGCGGCACTGATCTGGTGGCTCGCAACAGAACCGAGCAGAACGGTGCGCATGGGCGGCGGCCCGCAGGGCGGCACCTTTATCGTCTATAGCGAAGGGCTGGCAGGGCTGTTGCGACAGAAGCTTCCCGACCTGCCGATCAAAGTCACCGGTTCCGGTGGGTCTGCCGCCAACCTGAACGATGTCGAAGCCGGCAAGGTGGACATCGCCCTGGTCTATGCTGGAGATGCCTATCTCGCCAGTCTGGGGCGGCTGAAACATCATCCCGAGCGACTGAAAAATGTTCTGGCGCTAGGCCGCGTTTATGGCTCCACGGCACAGCTGGTGGTACTGAAAGAGAGCCGGATAAAAACTCCGGAAGACCTGGTCAACCGGCGCGTCGCCATCGGCAGCTCCGGCTCTGGCGCGGCCCACAGCGCTGAACGCTATTTTCGCATTCTGGGCATCTGGGACGAAATCATCCCGCTCTTTCTTGGTTACGATCTGGCGATGAAGGAGCTGACCAACCGCAGCGCCGATGCGGTCTGGCAGCTGGTCGGCGCGCCCAGTGCCTCGATCGTCGCCACCAACCGCAAACACCCCCTGCGCCTGATCGATCTTTTGGAGCTTGCCGAGCAGAGTGATTTTTTACTCGAATACCCCTTTTACACAAGCGTCAGCATCCCGGCCGGGACCTATTTCGGCCAGCTCCAGCCGGTCGAAAGTTTTCAGGACAATGCCCTGCTGGTAGTGCACGCTGAAACCAACCCGCAGTTGATCGCCACCACCCTGCGCCTGCTCTACAGCCCGCAAGGCAAGGAACAGATGAGCCGGATTCATCCGGTCGGCAAAGATCTGGATCTGCACAAAGGGCTGCAGGGAATTCAGATCCCGCTGCACCCTGAAGCGATTAAATTCTGGCGGGAGCAGGGGATGCTCAAGGAAGACAGCAAGCAGGGAGAAGGTTAGCGACGCTTGATTCAGGCCATCCCGAACGCCCACAGCAATCCGACCGAGACAAACACCGCCGGCAACAGGTTGCCGACCGGCAGCCGCTTGATGCCCAGCAGATCCAGAGCGATAGCGACGATCAACAGCCCGCCGACCGCGTTCATTTCGACAATCACCGTTTCGGTCAGAATCGCCTTGGTCAGCCCGGCGGCCAGCGTGATCCCTCCCTGATAGAGCGCCAGCGGGATCGCTGAAAAGAGCACACCGATCCCCAGCGTTGAGGTCAGGGCGATCGACGCGACCCCGTCCAGCGCTGACTTGGCGTAAAGAATGGTCGGCTTGTCCCCCATTCCATCCTGCAACGCGCCCATGATCGCCATGGCACCGACGCAGTACAGCAGGCTCGCGGTCACAAACCCCTCGGCGATTTTACCCGCGCCGGAGAAACGTTTCTGCAGCCCCAGGCCGAAAGCCTCAAGCCGTTTTTCAATCCCCAGTATTTCGCCGATCAGGCCGCCCAGGATCAGGCTGGCGATAACGATCATCAGCTGCTGACTCTGCAGCGCCAGCCTCAAGCCGATCAGCAGGACCGCCAGCCCCAGTCCGACCATCAGGGTCTGGCGCATCCGCTCGGAGAGAAAGCGTCCGGCCCAGCGACCGATCAGTGAGCCAACGATAATGGCGACGACATTGATGACGGTTCCCTGAAGAATGATTGTTGAGAACCTTTTTGAAGAGATTAAGGGTTGAAGACGAAACTATGCCAGCTGTTCGGCCGCCACGCAGGCGGCACCGATGATTCCGGCATGATTGCGAAACTGCGCAGGCAGAACGTCAGCACGCGTTTTAAGTAACGGAAAAAATTTTTCATGCTTACGGCTGACCCCACCGCCGATAATAATCAGGTCCGGCGAAAGAACCCGCTCGACAAGGCTGAAAAAACGGTTCAGTCGTTTGGCCCAGGCAGCCCAGCTGAGCTTTTCCTGTTTCCGCACCGCCGCCGAAGCGTAGTGTTCTGCCAGTCCTGTCTTCAGCCGCAGGTGGCCAAGTTCGCTGTTGGGATAAAGGACGCCATTATTGAACAGGGCCGAGCCGAGCCCGGTGCCGACAGTAATAACCAGGACGTTTCCGGACCGGCCCTTCCCAGCGCCGAAGCACATCTCAGCCAGTCCGGCGGCATCGGCGTCATTAATCACCACACAAGGGCAGCCGGTTGCCGCGCGCAACAACCTGGCAACGTCGGTTCCGATCCACTCTTCAGCGATATTCGCCGCCGACTGCGCCACGCCGTTGCGGATGATCGCCGGAAAACCACAACCGATCGGCCCCTGCCAGTTGAACTGGCGCACCAGCTCGGCCACCGCCGCCGCCACCGCCGCCGGAGTCGCCGGGACCGGGGTCGCAATCCGCAACCGTTCTGATTTCAATTCACCGTTTGCAGCATCAACAACCGCCGCCTTGATGCCGCTGCCACCAATATCTATCCCCAGCACGTCCATAACAACTCCCCTTTGAGAGGTAAAATTTCGCGTTTGAGTATAGTCGGTTTTTTGTTGAAATTATAGGTGAGTAATTATGTTCAATCCTGAGAAATGGTCAAACTGCCTTTCAATCCGGCTTTTAGATCCATCCTAAAAAAACATCCCATAGGACAGGTCAGATTAACCCAATCAGCCCAAACCCGAGCGGGGTTACGATTTCATTCAAAACGACCTGCCGATTTCCCAGAAAAGCACTAACCGCGCTGTCGGTACATTTTTAGGGGGTTGACACAGACCCTGGCAGCCCCTAGTTTGGTCCTACCATTAGCTGACAACAGCTTGCAAAGCTACGACATGCGAGCCAATTGGATCGATTTTTTGTTAATTCCACAGTTTTTATTACAAGAGCCACAACCAGTGGTAGGACCATAGCGGAAGGATTGTCAACTTAATGATTCACGAATCCCTATTTACTCCGGCTCAAGTCGGCCGTGCCGGCGAGGATGTCGCGCTGCAGATCGAAGCAGCCATTCTGAACGAAAAAATTATTCCTGGTGAGGGGCTACCCAGCGAGCGAGAACTGCAGGTCCAGTTTCAAACCGGCCGCGGGGTAATCAGGGAGGCGATGCGCGCACTGAAACAAAAAGGCCTGATCGAAATTCGCAAAGGTGCCAAGGGCGGAGCCTATGTCAAACAGATCGACGTCGCCAACGTCAGTGAGTCGCTGGCCCTGTTTCTGAAACAGCAGCATGTCGGCCTTGCCGATATCGCTGAATTTCGCGAGAGCATCGATCGCACCATCACCCTATTGGCTATTGCTCGCGCCGACGCCGCAGAAAAGCAGCAGCTTGTCGCAGAAGCAGAAAAACTGCGTGAATGCCTTGAGCAGCCGGAACCGGACATGTGGACGCTTGGAGAGATAGACCGCGAACTGAATATCCGCCTGGCAAAGATGACCGGAAACCCGATTTTTGAGTGGATCATGCAGGCCCTGCAGCTCGGCTTCAGCTCGCAGGATTACGCGTTATATGAGGACCCGGACTATCGACAAAAGACGGTGGAGAACTGGGCCGAAACAGCCCGCCACATTGCGACAAATGAGCCGCTGCGAGCGCTTTCATCAATCGGAGCACACTATGCCATGCTCCAGCGCTGCGTGGAGGAGGCCGGTAGCAGCCGGAAAGCATCAGCGCAGAGCGAAACCAAGCAGCAGAGCTAACAAGATAACTGACCAAAAGAAGGAGTACACAGAATATGAACGAGCAAAAGTACGATTACATTATTATAGGCGGCGGATCCGCCGGCAGCGTGCTGGCCAACCGCCTGAGCGCCAACCCCAAAAATAAGGTTCTGGTTCTCGAGGCCGGCAAGCCCGACTTCAAGTGGGATTTCCGCATCCACATGCCGGCCGCACTGACCTACCTGCTGACCGACAAGACCTACAACTGGCTCTACGAATCGGCCCCAGAGCCACAGATGCACAATCGCCGCATCGCCCAGCCGCGCGGCAAGGTCCTCGGCGGGTCGAGTTCTATCAACGGCATGATCTATATCCGCGGCAACGCCATGGATTACGAAAAATGGGGCAAAAATAAGGGACTCGAAAAATGGGACTATGCCCACTGTCTTCCCTACTTCAAAAAATCTGAAAACCGCCTGCAGGGGGCGGATCAATACCACGGTTCCAACGGCCCCCTGGCCCTGACCACGGCGGAATGCGACAACCCGCTGTTCACTGCCTTCTTCAAGGCCGGTGAGGAGATCGGCTACCCGCTGACCGACGATGTCAACGGCCAGCAGCAGGAAGGCTTCGGGCGCTTCGACCAGAACATTTATCGCGGGCGCCGCTGGAGCGCGGCCCGGGCCTATCTCCATCCAATCAAAAACCGCTCGAACCTCCGTGTCCAGTGCCGGGCCATGGCGACGCGTATCCTCTTCGAGGGGAAAAAAGCGGTCGGGGTTGAATACAAGCGCGGCGACAAAACCCTCAAAGCCTACGGCAACGAAATTATCTCTTGTGGTGGCGCCATCAACTCTCCGCAACTGCTGCAGCTTTCCGGCATCGGCAACGGCGAGCACCTCAGTAGCCTTGGCATTGAGGTGGTCCACGATCTCCCCGGAGTCGGCGAGAACCTGCAAGACCATCTTGAATTGTATGTTCAGTACGCCTGCACCAAGCCGGTCAGCATGTACCCGGCCCTCAAGTGGTACAATCAGCCGAAGATCGGCTTTGACTGGCTGTTCCGCCGTAAGGGCGCGGCGGCCACCAACCATTTTGAAGCCGGGGGCTTTATTCGCGGCAACGAAGAAGTCGCTTATCCCAATCTGCAATTTCACTTTCTACCGATCGCCATCCGCTATGACGGCTCGGCGCCCGCCCAGGGGCACGGCTTTCAGCTGCACGTCGGGCCGATGAATACCGATGTGCGCGGCCACGTCAAGATCAGGTCGAAACAGGCGAGCGATTATCCGGAGATTTTCTTCAACTACCTGTCGACGGAGCAGGAGCGCCGCGAATGGGTGGAAGCAATCAAATGTTCGCGGAACATCATCGCCCAGCAGGCCTTCGACGGACTGCGCGGAGAGGAGTTGTCGCCCGGCCCAGAAGCGCAGACCGATGAAGAGATTCTCGACTTCGTCGCCCGCGAGGGCGAGAGCGCCTATCATCCCAGCTGTACCTGCAAGATGGGCTACGACGAGATGGCCGTGGTCGATGCTGAATTGCGCGTCCACGGGGTCGACAATCTGCGGGTGGTCGACGCTTCGATTTTCCCTTCGATAACCAATGGCAACATTTACGCTCCGGTGATGATGGTGGCAGAAAAGGCCGCCGACCTGATCCTCGGCAACGCTCAGGAAGTCGCCTCGCAGGCGCCTTTCTATCGGCATACGGATGGAGCAGACCAACCATGAGCCCAACCATGCAGAAAATGTATATCAACGGTCATTGGGTCGCAGCCGTCTCCGGCCGCACCCGCAAAATCATCAACCCATCCAACCAGCAACAGATCGCTGAGGTCGCAGAAGGGGGTCGCGATGACGCCAAAGCTGCGATTGCGGCGGCCCGTCAGACCTTCGACAGCGGCGTCTGGTCGGGGCAGTCCGGCACAGCCAGAGGTGTGCTGCTCTTCCGTTTGGCCGAACTGATTGAGCGCGAACGAGAGACGCTGGCCAAGCTTGAGAGTCTCGACACCGGCAAGACTGTCGAGGAGAGCCGTTGGGATATGGACGATATCGCCGGCATCTTCCGTTATTACGCAGGGCTCGCCGACAAGGACGCGGGAGAGGTTATCGATTCGCCGGTCGCTGACTCCAGCAGCATAGTGGTGCGCGAACCGGTTGGGGTCTGTGGTCAGATCTCACCCTGGAACTACCCGCTGCTGCAGGCCGCGTGGAAGTTGGCTCCGGCCCTGGCGGCGGGCTGCACTGTCGTCATGAAACCGAGCGAAATTACCCCGCTGACGACCATCAGGGTAACCGAATTGGCGATCGAGGCCGGCTTCCCCGAGGGCGTTATCAATACCGTCCTCGGTCCCGGTGTCAGCGTCGGCGCCGAGCTCTCTGAAAGTCCGGATGTCGACCTGATCTCCTTTACCGGCAGCCTGCTGACCGGCAAAGCGATCATGCGCGCGGCGAGCGGCAATGTGAAGAAGGTCGCCCTGGAACTGGGGGGTAAAAATCCCAACATTATTTTCGCTGACGCCGATCTTGACACGGCCCTCGACTACGCTCTCAACGGGGTGTTTTTTCATGCAGGGCAGATCTGCTCCGCCGGTTGCCGTCTGATGGTTGAAGAATCAATCCACGACAGCTTTGTCGCCAGACTAAAAGAGCGGATGAAAAAAATCCGCATTGGTGATGGGTTTAGCGCTGAAACCCAGATGGGACCCCTGGTTTCAGCTGAACACCGCGCCAAGGTCGAGAACTACGTCAAAATTGCTCAGGAAGAAGGAGCCCGACTCGAACTGGGCGGGAAGCGTCCGGAGGAGGCTGAGCTGCAAGCCGGTTTCTTTTATCTGCCGACCCTCTTCACCGGGTGCACCAACGACATGCGCATCGTCCAGGAAGAGGTATTCGGACCGGTCATCAGCGTCGAGACCTTCAGCAGCGAAACGGAGGTCATGAATCGGGCCAACAGCACCATCTACGGGCTGTCTGCCGGTTTCTGGACCCGCAACCCGGACCGGATTCACCGCCTGACCAAAGGGCTGCGCTTCGGTACGGTCTGGGTCAACGATTTCAACGTCTACTTCACCCAGGCGCCCTGGGGTGGCTACAAGCAATCCGGCCTGGGGCGCGAACTCGGCCGTAGCGGTCTAGAAGAATACACCGAAGTCAAACACATATTCCATAACCATAGCCCAAAACCGATTAACTGGTTCGGCGTTCAATGACTGGAAAGGGAGCGGATTTGCCGACTCCATCCAGAGTTACTTAAAAAGGGAAAAGATATGTTCTATCGAACTCAACGCAGACTTATTATTGCCATCATGCTCCTTGCAGCATCCGTGTACCTCAGCGGCACCGCTCTGGCATCGAATCAGGTGCGCTTCGCCAGCGTCAGCTGGACCGGCGTCACTGTCAAGACCGAATTGGGGGTCAGTATTCTCAACAGCCTCGGCTATGATGCCTCCAAGGTCACCCTCTCAGTGCCGATCGTCTATAATGCCCTCGCTATGGGAGACGCCGACATCTTCCTCGGCAACTGGATGCCTTCCATGGAGACAATTGCCAATAAATTTTTCGAACAGGGCACGGTCATCAAGTACGTGGCAAATATGCCAGGAGCAAAATACACCCTGGCGGCTCCTGCCTATATGGTTGACGGCGGCTTGAAGGATTTTTCTGATATTGCCAAATTCGCTGACAAGCTTGACCACAAGATTTATGGCATTGAGCGGGGTAACGACGGCAATCAGATCATTCAGGCAATGATCGACAATGACATGTTCGGCCTCGGCAACTTCAAAATAGTCGAAACCAGCGAACCGATCATGCTCTCGGAGGTCAAGAATCTGGTACAAGATAAAAAATGGGTGGTGTTTCTTGGCTGGTCCCCACACTACATGAACCAGATCATTGACATGAAATATTTGACCGGCAGCACCGCAGCAACCTTCGGCGCGAACGACGGCACGGCGACCGTCTTCACCAATCTCCGCAAAGGGTTCTCTGAAGAACAGCCGAACGTCGCCCTGTTTCTCAAAAATTTCACCTTCCCGATTGCGATGATGAACGAAATCTCGCAAATGCTGCAGGATAACAAGCGCATGAAGCACGGTGATGCCGGTCTGCTCTGGCTCAAGAAACACCCGGAAATTTACCGGGGCTGGCTCGAAGGGATTAAAACGGTCGATGGCCAGACAGCACTGCCGGTTTTTGAAGCCTATCTGCAGGCCATTTAATCTAACCTGAAAAACCCCGGGCTAACTGTGCTCTTCAGCTGCGGCCATGTGCTTGCTCTGAAGAGACAGCTGCTCTCTGCTTGCGGATGTCGCGTTGCGCAGCGAATAAAGCTCAACATCAGGTGGGGCTGTTCCAGGAGTGGAACGGCCTCATCTGCTTTGTAGCTCGACAATAATAACCAAGGCGCCCGAGAAACCCATATCCAGCGCAGAGAAAGTCTCAGCGTACTTATGCGCCTCAGGTTTTTCCGTAAGTTGCTTCCGCTGACAAACCTGCGGCGGAAGCAACTTACGGCATAAGACATTCGTGAATCCACGCCCTCACTTATGGGGGTAGGTTGAAATTTAGAATGATGCCGGTGAGGTCAAAGAAGTCACTGAACTCAGTGAGACGATCGGGATCGTGAGTCTCGGGTCGCGTCCTGTCATCCAATACACAACCGTCAAATTCAATGCGGAGGATTCAGATTACAACTGTCATCGTCGCAAGTTACGGATTTTTTTGGCAGCAGGTGCCGGTAGCGGGCAAAAACCCGATAGCCGCCGCGCGCCAGCAGGTTGATCCCCGGTAAGCCGATCACCGCACCGAGCCAGCGATAGGGGGAGCCGCTCGGATAGGCCTGCCAGATCAGCAGAAAGGCATCGACGCCGGAAAAAAACTGCCCCTGCTGATCACGCACGTGCAGCCGGGCCATAAATTCAGCCTGCGATTTTCCATAATCCGACGGTTGAAAACCGGCCGCACGGATATCGATAAAACGCAAGCGCTGCTGCGGGTTACGTTGGCGGTAATGTTCAATTTCTGAAGAACAGACCCGACAGGAACCGTCATAGAAAATTTCCAGTGGAAACGCCGGTGCCATAAGCAACTCCGTTGAAAACGAGGGTGAACTCACATCGCAATAGTAGCAGATCATCGCCCCGGGTCAGAACAAACTGACAAAAGCCGCCCCATCAGGGTCAAGTCAAAGGGATTTTTTTGAACCGCCCCCAGGTTTATGCTAGGCTCATAAAGCTTATCCACCCGAGAGCACGGACCATTAAATGAACACGGAAAACTCCCCCAACAAAAGCATATTGAACGGCGTCTTTCTCGGCTACCTGGTGCTGATGCTGCACATCCTGCTGATTCTGGGTCTGGGTGTGACGGTTATCCTGATCAAGGGTATTTATGATTTCAGATGGCTGATTTTTATTGCCGGAATCGTACTGGTGGCTGGTTCCGGATATTTCTTTTATCAGCGCCTGAAAGAGAGCAATCGCAGCCTGCGGGATACGCTGAACGATCCGGCGCTGCGCGACCGGACGCTGGAGATCAGCCTGTTCGGCGGCATGGCGGCGGTCAAACTGGGACACAAGGACCAGCCGGTCCAGCTAATCGAAGCGACAGAGACACAGGAGATCCGGCAGTTGCAGGCCCCCGCGTCACAAGTTAACGAATTGGGGCAGCTGGTAAAAATGCTCGAAGACGAGCTGATCACCAGGGAAGAATTCCAACAGCTGAAACAGCAGATCGTCAGCCAGCAATAAGCTTCAGCCCCATCCAGTGCGCCGCAATCAGCGACAACAAATATCGGCTATACTTGACGATTACCCACCGACTGATGAAATCATTCTGCCAACAGGAGGAAAAAATGGCTGCAGCTGTTATCAATCTTGGCGCCAGCAATGGTCAACTGATTCAACAACTGGCGCGCATGAGCAACCGCCACGGGCTGATCGCCGGAGCGACCGGGACCGGCAAAACCGTCACCCTGCAGGTACTGATCGAAGGCTTTTCCAAACTCGGCGTGCCGGTCTTCGCCGCCGATATCAAAGGCGACCTGTCCGGCCTTGCCTCCAGCGGCAGACCACATAAAAAGATCGATGAACGGCTGGCTAAAATTCCGCTGCCCGATTATCGCCTGCAGCCCTGCCCCAGCCTGTTCTGGAGTATAGACAATGACCAGGGGCACCCGGTCCGCACCACCATCTCCGAGATGGGGCCGCTGCTGCTGACCAGCATGCTGGAACTCAATGAGGCGCAAGGGGGGATTCTTTACGCCGCCTTTGAGATCGCCGACGATGAAGGGATGCTGCTGCTCGACCTGAAAGACCTGCGCTCACTGCTGAACTGGATGGGGGAAAATTCAGCCACACTGCGTAACGAATACGGCAACATCACCTCCAGCAGCATCGGTGCCATCCAGCGCCGCCTGCTGGTGCTTGAAGAACAGGGCGCCGATCGCTTTTTTGGCGAACCCGCCCTGCAGCTCAAAGACCTGATGCACAGCGATTTCTCCGGTCGCGGCGTGGTCAGCCTGCTTGACGCCAGCACCCTGATCCATCGTTCACCGCGGGTCTATTCGGCCTTTTTACTCTGGCTGCTGGCCGAACTGTTCGAGCAGCTCCCCGAAGCGGGCGATGCCGAACTGCCGAAGCTGGTACTGTTTTTCGATGAAGCGCACCTGCTGTTCAACGACGCCTCGAAAAGTCTGCTGGATAAAATCGAGCAGGTCGTCAGACTGATCCGCTCCAAGGGGGTCGGCATCTATTTCATTACCCAGAGTCCGCTCGACATCCCCGAAGACATTCTCGGCCAACTCGGCATGAAGATCCAGCATGCGCTGCGCGCCTTCACCCCCAAAGACCGCAAAACCGTCAAGGCGGTGGCCAACTCCTTCCGCCCTAACCCGAACATCGATACCGAAGAAGTTGTCACCCAGCTCGGCATCGGCGAAGCGCTGGTCTCTGTACTGGATGCCTCTGGCAGCCCGACCCCGGTGGAACAGACCCTGATCTCCCCGCCGGAGGGGCAGATCGGCCCGATCACCGCCGCCGAACGTACGGCAATGATGCAACGGTCGCCGATCGGTTCGATCTATCAGCAGAGTATCGATCGCGAATCGGCCTATGAACTGCTGAAGAAAAAAACCGAAGAAGCGGCCCGCCAGGAAACCGCGGAGCGCGAGCGACTGGCGACAGAGAAGGCAGAAGAAAAAGCCGCACGGCAGAGTAAAAGCAGCGGCTCCAGACGCCAGAGCACCTCCGAAGCACTGATGACCAGCGCCGCCCGCGCCATCGGCAGCAGCCTCGGCCGACAGATTATCCGCGGCGTGCTCGGTTCGTTTTTTGGTAAACGCTGAAGAATTTCAGGGCACTGAATGTTTCAATATTGTCATTGGGACCCCGCTTAAAAAGAACAAAAAAACTAGTTGCAGATTGCGACCAGTTGGTGTAAGTTTCGCTCCGCTTCAAACAATAAACACCACGGGGGTGTAGCTCAGTTGGTTAGAGCGCTAGCCTGTCACGCTAGAAGTCGCGAGTTCAAGTCTCGTCACTCCCGCCATAATAAAAAAAGGTGATCCGTTTTAACGGGTCACCTTTTTTGCATTTCAAGCATTAACCGCGACACTGCCCCCCCGCCCCCGCCACCCAAATTCCGATAAAAAATGTTACGCTATGAGTCTGCTATCCTTTCATGCCCTCAAGCCGCCGGAGACGACCCGTGGACCTCATGGAGTTACGCAACAGCCGAACCATCATCCTCAACCAGGGGACGGCGGAACAGAAACGTGAAGAGATTCGCGCCTATTTTCATAAAACCTTCAGCATCGACGAGCAGCTTTACGAAACCCTCGCCGATGAGAGCGCGTATTACCTGCGCGCCGAACCGCTACGCCACCCGCTGATTTTCTATTTCGGCCACACGGCAACCTTCTACCTCAACAAACTGCTGATCGCCAAACTCATTACCGAACGGATCAACCCTGGCTTTGAGGCGATGTTCGCCGTCGGCGTCGACGAGATGTCATGGGACGACCTGGACGAGGCGAACTACGACTGGCCGACGCTGGCCGAGCTTAAAGCCTATCGGCAGCAGGTGCGCGAACTGGTCGACCGGGTGATCAGCGAGCTGCCGCTGCAACTGCCGATCACCTGGGACAGTCCGTTCTGGGTGATTATGATGGGGATCGAACACCAGCGCATCCACCTTGAGACATCGTCGGTCATCATCCGCCGCCTGCCGCTGGAAAAGGTTCGCCAGCTGCCGCTCTGGGCGATCTGCGACCGGTCCGGCCCGGCGCCCGACAACCGGCTGCTGGCGGTCAGGGGCGGCAAGCTGGTGCTGGGCAAAGACCGGCAGCACCGGCTGTACGGCTGGGACAACGAGTTCGGTCGTCATCAGTTTGAGGTTGAGGATTTTCAGGCCGCGCAGCAGCTGGTCTCGAATCAGGAGTTTCTTGAGTTTGTCAGCGCCGGCGGCTATCACCAGCAGCAATTCTGGACTGAGGAGGGGTGGAGCTGGCGCAATTACACAAAAGTCGTGCAACCGCTGTTCTGGATTCAAACCGGCGCAGGTTATCGCTTGCGCACCATGGCGCAGCAGATCGATATGCCCTGGGACTGGCCGGTTGAAGTCACTTACCTTGAGGCCAAAGCCTTCTGCAACTGGAAAGCGCTGCAGACCGGCCTGCCGATCCGCCTGCCGACCGAGGACGAGTGGTACTGCCTGCGCGACCAGCTGGAGCTGCCCGACCAGCCCGACTGGCAGCAGGCGCCGGGGAACATCAACCTTGAATACTGGGCCTCCTCCTGCCCGGTCAACCACTTCCGGCAGGGGGATTTTTTCGATGTCGTCGGCAACGTCTGGCAATGGACCGAGACTGCGATCAGCGGCTTTGACGGCTTTGAAGTGCACCCCTGCTACGACGATTTCTCGACGCCGACCTTTGACACCCGGCACAACCTGATCAAAGGCGGCTCCTGGATCTCGACCGGCAACGAAGCGACCCGTGACAGCCGCTACGCCTTCCGCCGCCACTTCTACCAGCACGCCGGCTTCCGTTACGTCGCGGCTGAACAGCCGCTGGTGCAGCCGGAGGCGATGTACGAAACCGACGACCTGGTCGCACAGTACTGCGACGCGCATTTTGGCCCGGATAAATTCGGTGTCGGCAACTTTCCGCAGCGGCTGGTGCAGCTCTGCCTTGCCGCGCTCGGCGGACGACCGAAACAGCGGGCGCTCGATCTCGGCTGCGCCGTCGGCCGCGCCAGCTTTGAGCTGGCCAAGCATTTCGACTTTGTTTCCGGCGTTGACTTCTCGGCGCGCTTTATCCGCATCGCCTATCAGTTACAGGAAAAAGGGCTACTGCATTACCAGCTGCCGGAAGAGGGGGAGATCGTCAGCTATCACGAAAAACGGCTGAGCGACTTCGACCTGCAGTCAACCGCAGCGAAAATCGAGTTTTCGCAAGGCGACGCCCACAACCTCAAGCCGCAGCTGCGCGACTACGATTTGATCCTCGCCAGCAATCTGCTCGACCGGCTCTACGACCCGGCGCGCTTTTTATCCGCCATCCACCAGCGGCTGAAGCTCGGCGGCCTGCTGGTGCTGGCCTCCCCCTATACCTGGCGGGAGGAGTACACGAAAAAAACCCAGTGGGTCGGCGGCATCCGCAAGGCGGGCGAACCCTTCACCACCCTTGAAGGACTGCACGTGCTGCTCGAACCTCACTTCCGCAGCGTCGGTGAACCGCAGGAGGTTGAGTTTGTCATCCGCGAAACCGCGCGCAAATTTCAGCATACGGTTTCGCAACTGACCATCTGGGAGAGAATTCGATGACCGGAACCTGCATCGATGTCGACCGCGCCCGTCGCGAGACCCGCGGCTGTGGCCACATTATCCACTTCAACAATGCCGGCGCGGCGCTGATGCCGGTGCCGGTCTGCGATGCCCTGCACGACTATCTGCAGCAGGAAGAGTTACAGGGCGGCTACGAGGTGATGGAGAAGCAAGCCCCCGCGCTGGAAAATTTCTACCACTCCGCAGCCAGACTGCTGAACTGCAGCAGCGACGAAATCGCCTTTGTTGACAGCGCCACCCGCGGTTGGTCGATGGCCTTCTACGCCTTCAATTTTCAGCCGGGCGACCGCATCCTCACCGGCAGCGCCGAGTACGGCAGCAACCTGGTCGCCATGCTGCAGCAAGCGCAGCGCACCGGAGTCGAAATCGTCCTGGTACCGGATGACGCGCAGGGGCAGACCGATGTCACTGCGTTAAAACAGCGGCTCGACGAACGGGTCAAGCTGATCTGCCTGACCCATGTCCCCTCCGGCAACGGGCTGATCAACCCGGCGGCGGCGGTGGGCAAACTCGCCTGGAATGCCGGCATCCCCTTTCTGCTCGATGCCTGTCAGTCGCTGGGGCAGCTGCCGATCGACGTCAACCAGCTCGGCTGCGACATCCTCTGCGGCACCGGTCGCAAGTTTTTGCGCGGGCCGCGCGGCACCGGGCTGCTCTATGTGCGCAAGAGATTGCTCGAAAAGCTGCAACCGCCGCAGCTCAATCATCACGCCGCCACCCTGCTCTCTTCCAGCAGTTACGAAATCCGCCCCGACGCCAGACGCTTTGAAAGCTGGGAGCGCAGCTGCGCCGGACAGGTCGGTCTGGGCGTAGCCATCGATTACGCGCTGGGCTGGGGGATGGAGAACATCGAAGCCCGGATCAAGGCGCTGGCCAATCACCTGCGCGCAAAACTGACCATCAAGCCCGGGATTCAAGTGACCGATCAGGGGGTCGATAAATGCGGGATTGTCACCTTCAGCGCCGCGCAGCTGAGTGCGACTGAGCTGCAGAAAAAACTCGCCGAACAGCGGATCAACATCTCAACCGTCCCCTTTACCGCCAACCCGCTGCTCTTCGAACAACGACAACTGCCCGAACTGGCCCGAGTGTCACTGCACTACTACAACACCGAAGTGGAGCTTGAGTACTTCCTCGATCTGCTCGACAGCTTACTTTGAAACAACCCACGGACAAACGCGCTAAAAAATTCAATCATAATCCTGACGTGCAGCTACTTCCGTATGAAATCAGCGGTTATTTTTTCCTTGAAGGCTGGGCATGTTCCGGGTTGCGATGACGTCAATCCCCGTATCAGCAACATTCTCCTGAATGACCTGTCCAAGCAGCACCGGAGCCGTTATTTCCAGGCAATGCAGGGCCTGGACAACAGCCGTTATCCTTTCCTTGGGTATCGCTGCTGCTGTCTTGACCGGCAAGCGCGGCCAGAGCCCCGCAGTGCAGGCAATTGTAGTACTGAGCATCCGACAGGGGGCGCGGTACTCTTGCCGGGCGTAAGTCTCCCCACGCTTGCAGTCGTTGCCGATCACCACCTGAATTTCCCCTTCAACGATGACCAGTTCGAGTGGGCAGCTCATCGGGCAACCGATGCAGATCAGGTTTTTCTTCTCAGGCATTCAGACCCTCTCCTGTGGCCAGATATCGATCCTCAGGTTATCGCCGAAGTAGCGGTCAAGAACCTCCGGAGCAAGCGTCAGGCGGATCATCTCCGAAGGGATCATGACCCGAAAGCTTTTCTCATAGCGGTCGCCAATCGTCAGCAGACAATTTTTCAGTGGTCGCTTGACGCGCAGATAGACAACCTGCTCACGATCCGGCGACAAACTCTGCGGAACGCAGGAGGCGATATTTTCTCCCGCCTGAAGCGAAATATTGTCACCGGGGCGGCGTAACCCTCTGGCGACCTCAGCGGCAAAACGCCCGGCACGCAGCGATTCTTCGGAGACAAAATCGACCAGGTCGTGCACATGCAGCACATTGCCGCAGGCGAACACGCCCGGCAGTGAGGTTTCCAGATTGCTGGCAACCTGCGGACCGCCAGTTGCCGGATCCATTCGCAGCCGGAGCCGGGTTGACAGCTCATTCTCAGGGATCAGACCGATGGAGAGCAGCAAGGTGTCGCAGGCAACATCCCTGGTTCGGCTGAGGTCGGGATTGCATTTCATATCGACCGGCGCAAGGGTCAACCGCTCGACGCGATCCCGGCCATGAATGAAGGCGACGGTCGTCGACAGGTGCAGCGGGATATCGAAGTCATCCAGGCACTGCACCAGGTTGCGCGTCAGACCGTTGGAATAGGGTTGTAATTCGTAAACGCCAACAACCTCACACCCTTCCAGAACCAGCCGCCGCGCCATGATCAGGCCGATATCGCCAGAGCCGAGAATGGCGACGCGACGCCCGGGCAGCAGGCCTTTCATGTTGACCATTTTCTGCGCCAGCCCGGCGGTCATCACCCCGGCCGGCCGAAAACCCGGGGTACGGATCGCTCCGCGGGTGCGTTCGCGACAGCCCATCGCCAACACGACAGCCCGAGCCTTAAACTGCAGATAGCCATAACGGCCGCTGACAACCTCCAACTGCAGATCGGTACTGATATCGAGAACGTAGGAATCAGTGATGATCTCGATGCTATCAGCCAGGGCGCTGCGAACAAATCGTTCCGCGTATTCTGGCCCGGTGAGCTCTTCCTTGAAATAGTGCAACCCGAAACCACTGTGAATACATTGATTGAGAATGCCTCCGGCTTCTATTTCGCGATCGACGACCAGAATCCTTTCTGCTCCAGCCTGTCGGGCCCCCAGCGCCGCTGCCAGGCCCGCTGGCCCGCCACCGACAATCACGACATCGTATTTTTTTCGTAGCGGACTCTTCATCCCTCCTCTCCAGCGGTCAGACTGTCTTGACGTGGATAGCAGATCTCTGAACCTCGGCCGCGCTTACTGATTTCGGTCAACGGCGTACCCGCTGTCTGTGAGAGCAGATCCATGATTCTAGTGGTACAGAAACCGCCCTGACAGCGCCCCATTCCGGCTCGTACCCGAAACTTCACCCCGTCTAGGGTGCGCGCACCATGGCAGATGGCGTAGCGCACTTCGGCCTCGGTGACCGATTCACAACGACAGATAATCCGCCCGAAAGCAGGATCGCTGCGGATCGCGGCTTTTCGTTCTGCTACGGACATCCGGGCAAATCGCGACGGCCCGTCAATCTCTGCCTTCCAGGCAGTTTTTTCGCTCAAGGCCAAGCCCTCGCAGCGGAGCATCTCGGTCACGTAAGTGGCGATTGCCGGTGCCGCCGTCAGCCCCGGCGACTGAATCCCCGCCACGTTAAAGAACCCCTTCACCGGAGAAGGACTAATGATAAAGTCGTTTGACTCCGCCACCGCCCGCAGTCCGGCAAATTCGGTGATGGTGTCCCGCTCCGAGATCGCCGGGCAGTATTGGCGCACCGTAGCAAAAACCTTATCTGCACCAGAGAAGCTGGTCGTCAGATCTTCGCGATCTGCAACATCTTCTGCGGTCGGTCCGACCATGATCGGACCGTCAACTGTCGGGATAATCAGCACCCCCTTGCTGGTGGCTGAAGGAACCGGAAAGATCAGACGGGTCACAATCCCCTGCAGGCGACGGTCGAGCAGGTATTCCTCCCCCTTGCGGGGGTGGATGGTAAAATCGGCCGCACCGATCAATGCCGCTATCCGGTCGGCATAAATGCCAGCTGCATTGATAATAATTCGGCAGTGGAATTTGTGTTGTGGGGTTTGAATCGAAAAACTCTCGCCTGCCTGGCTGATCTCAAGCACCGGAGCCCCGCAGAACAGTTCTACACCGTTCTGCTGCGCGCAGGCGATAAAGCCGAAACAGGCTTCATAGGGATTGACAACTGCCGCCGTCGGGGCGTGAAGTGCTTGCAGAATATTATGACTGAGGTTGGGTTCCTCTTTTTGTATTTTTTTCGGCGACCAGAGTTCAAGTCCGGTGACTCCTTTTTCTTCCCCCTGCGCTTTGAGTTTCAGCAGATAAGCCAGATCTGCCGATTGCTGTGCCAGCATCAATTCGCCGATCCGGCTGAAGCCGAATTTCAGCTCCCGGGCCAGATCGTCCCACCGCTGGTTACCGGCCCACTCAAGTTGCCCCTTGAGCGTGTCCGCGGGGGCATGGTGTCCGGAATGGATGATGCCCGAATTGGTTTTGCTGGTACCGAAACCGACCTCGACTTCTTTTTCAAGCAGCGCCAGACGCAATTGATAGCGAGAGAGTTCCCGGGCCAGCGCACAACCGACAACTCCACCGCCTACGATGATGACGTCATACCTCATAGCGGCTCCAGCTTCGCGAGACGGTATCCTGTCGTGGTTCACAATGATTTTATCCTGCTCAATGAATATACCAGTTTGTGGGCCGATTTCAGGCTCTCAGGCATTTCTCCCTCTTTCCCAAAAGCACCTGTAAAAGTATCGACTGACAGTTGACTCGCCCTGCCGGCCCGATAAAATTTCAGCAGGAATCAGCGCTCAAAAGCAGAGCTTCATGGTGCACGGCACGCCTGCAATCAACTGAAATCTTTCCCAACGCCACCCGGTTTCTTCAGCAACATCTGGCAGCAGTGTAGGAAAGGAGATCCTGTGTGACCCAGAGTCTGCTCAGAACGACGCAGCTGGCGCCGTTGATTGAATTTCTCGCCGGGCGGATGAAAGTGGTCGGGCCGGTCCCCCTGGGCAACGGTCAATATAAATTCGCCGAGGTCAGTTCGCTGGCACAGCTGAGCCTCGACTCCATCCCGACCATCCTGCCGCCGAAAAAATATTTCATTCCGCAGCACGAAACCCTGCTGCACTACGATGTCGCTAACGGACAACAGATGCAGGCGGTGGTCGAAGTCGAAGAGCTGCTGCTGTTCGGCGTCCGCACCTGTGATCTGGCTGGCATTCAGTGCCTCAACATGGTTTTTTCAGACCGCCCCAAGGACCTTCACTACCTGCTCCGCAAGCAGCATATCGGCCTGATCGGCCTGGAGTGCAGCCGTTACTGCGACGCTTTCGCCAACTGCGCCATGCTTGGCACCCAGCTGCCGAAAGGCGGCTACGATCTGTTTCTCAGCCAGCTGAAAGATGGCTATTTTGTCGATATCAACACCGCAAAAGGGGAGCGGATCGTCGCGGAATCCGGCCTCTTCGAGCCAGTCACCGCCGCGGCGGAAAAACAGCTGCGGGCGCTGCGCAAAGCCAAACGACAGAGCTTCAAAAGTGAGCTGCCGATCCGCCCTCAGGAGATCCCCAGACTGTTCGACGACAGATTCGACAGCGACCTCTGGCAGCAACTTGGCGAAAAGTGCCTCTCCTGCGGCAACTGCACCAACGTCTGCCCGACCTGCTACTGCTTCGACGTGCGCGACGAACCGGAACTCGACCTAAGCAAAGGCCGCCGCATCCGGGTCTGGGATTCCTGCCAGCACGAAAGCTTCGCCAAGGTTGCCGGCGGAGAAAGCTTCCGCAAAGAGCGCGCCGCGCGCCAGCGCCACCGTTTCAACCGCAAGTACAGCTACCCGATGGCGCGCTACAAGCGACTGTTCTGTACCGGCTGCGGTCGCTGCAGCCGCAGCTGCATGGCTCAAATCGCCATAAAAGAGACGCTCGCGGCGCTGCTGGAAGAGCTGAGTCCGCAATGAAAACCATCGCCATCAACCATTCCAGCTACCAGATCAAGCGCGGCAGAATCACCAGCATCACGCAGCTGACCGCGCTGGAGAAGCTCTACCGGATTGTCCTGGCGGATGGCGAGCCTCTCGATCATGAGCCGGGGCAGTTTGTCGAGGTGTCACTGTTCGGCGCCGGCGAAGCGCCGATTTCTGTCTGCTCTTCACCGTCACAACTGGACGGCTTCGAGCTCTGCGTCCGTAAAACCGGCCGCCTGACCGAGGCGCTGCATCGGCTCAGACAGGGGGATGAGGTCGGCATCCGCGGCCCCTTCGGCGTCGGTTTTCCGCTGGTGCCGCTGATCGGCAACGACATCCTGCTGATCGCCGGCGGGCTGGGCCTGGCGCCCTTGCGCTCGCTGATCAACACCATCATCGACAACCGCCGCGACTTTGGCAAAGTCGATATCCTGCTCGGCTGCCGTGATCCGGCCAGCATGCTGTTCGGCAGCGAGCTCAAATGCTGGGAGCAGCGGCTCGATCTCAACTTCTGCTGTTCAGTCGACCGGGCTGCGCCCGACTGGCAGGGGAACGTCGGCCTGATCACCAGCCTGATTCCGGGGGTCAACCTTGAGCCGAAGAGAACCTTCGCCGTCGCCTGCGGGCCGCCGGTGATGTACCGCTTCGTCGTCGCCGAACTGCTGAAAAAAGGCATCCCTGAGACGCAGATCTACCTGTCACTCGAACGACACATGAAATGCGGGGTCGGCAAGTGCGGTCACTGCCAGATTCATGACGTCTACTGCTGCAAGGACGGCCCGGTGTTCAACTACAGCCGGGTCAAGCGGATCAGAGGGGCGATCTGATGACGAAGCCGAAGATCGCGTTTTTCGATCTCGCCAGCTGCGAGGGCTGCCAACTGCAGCTGACCAATCTGGGCGAGGAGCTGCTCGACCTGCTCACACAGGTTGAGCTGGTCGAATGTCGGGAGCTGATGTCGGAGCGCTGGATCGGCCGTTATGACCTGGCATTTGTTGAAGGGAGCCTGGTCAATGAAGAGTCGGTTCAGCGCCTGCGTGACATCCGCCAGCGTAGCGACCTGCTGATCGCTTACGGCAGCTGCGCGACCATCGGCGGCGTCAACGGCATGAAGAACCGCCGGCCGCTGCGGCAGGCGCAGCGGCAAGTCTATGGCGACCGCGCCGACGGGTTTCCGACGACCGCGACCCGCGCCCTGCACCAGCTGGTGAAAGTCGACTATTTCATCCACGGCTGCCCGATCTACCCGGCCGAATTCGTCGCGGTGTTCAAGTCGGCCCTGGCCGGGCTCCCCTATCAGGTGCCCGATTACGCCGTCTGCGTCGAGTGCAAGCTGAACGAAAACATCTGCCTCTACGATCTGGGGGTGACCTGCCTCGGGCCGGTGACCCGCGCCGGCTGCAACTCCTGGTGCGTCAACAATAACAATCTCTGCTACGGCTGCCGGGGGCTGGTCAGCAATCCGAACCTGGCGGGCGCGGCCGAGGTGCTGCGCCGCTACAACCTTGATGCGAACATGATCGCCAAGCGGATGCAGATGTACAACGCCGCGCTGGGAACTTGCGATGACTAGAGACGTTTCGCTGAACATGGAGTTTCTGACCCGGGTCGAGGGGCACGGTCATATCGTCATTGATGTGATAAATAGTCGGCTGCAAAAAGCTGAACTGCAGATCGTTGAGGCGCCCCGTTTTTTCGAAGCGATGCTGGTCGGCCGCTCGATTTTCGAGGCCCAGCACATCAGCTCGCGGATCTGCGGCATCTGCGCCTGTGGTCACAGCCTGGCCTCGATCCAGGCCGCTGAAGACGCTATCGGCTTCACCCCGAGCGAACAGACGCTGCTGCTGCGCGAACTGTTGCTGCTGGTGGAGAATCTCGACAGCCACTTGCTGCACATCTATCTGCTTGCCGCTCCCGATCTGCTCGGCGCGCAGAGCTTTATCGGCCTGCTCAAAAGCCATGAAACCGACGTCCGCCGTGCGCTGCGGATGAAGAAGGCCTGCAATGCGGTCTGCGACATCCTGGTCGGCCGCCATGTCCACCCGATCTCCTGCGTGATCGGCGGCTTCACTAAGCTCCCCGACCAGGCGCAGCTGCAAGCGATGCGCGAACTGTTGCTACAGATCCGCGCGGAGCTGCCGGCAACCGTCGACCTGATCGCTCCGCTGTGCTTTCCGGATTTCTACCGCGAAACTGAGTATGTCGCGCTGGTCAGCGACCGCGACGAATATCCGCTGTTAAGCGGCGAGATCGGCTCGAGCGACGGGGTGCGACGGAAAAAAGCCGACTACCGCTCGGTGACCAATGAATTTCTGGTAGCACACTCCACGGCTAAACACGCCAGACTCAGCCGCAGCTCCTACGCCGTTGGCGCGCTGGCCCGTTTCAACCTCAACGCCGACAGCCTGCAACCTGCGGCAAAGGCTGTCGCCGCGCAGCTCGGCCTGACTGCGCAGTGCCATAATCCCTATCTGAACAGCGCGGCCCAACTGGTCGAGTGCGTTCATTGCAGCGAAATGGCGCTGCGCATTGTCGAGCAGTTGCTGGCCGACGGGGTCGATCAGAACGAAGCGCTGATCGTCGGCGTCAATGAAAACCAGCGCATCAGGGTGCAGGCCGGCAGTGGCGTCGGGGCGGTGGAAGTTCCCCGTGGTCTGCTTTTTCACCAGTATCAGGTCGATGAGGCGGGGATGATCCTGCAGGCGAACTGTGTGATACCGACCGGACAGAACCTGCAGAATATCGAAGAGGACATGCACAAGCTGGTGCCGGAAATTCTTGACCGCAGCGACACCGAAATCCGCCAGCGCCTGGAGATGCTGGTGCGCGCCTACGACCCCTGCATCTCCTGCTCGACCCATCTGCTGAAAATCGATTTTGTCGGCCGCTGAAAAACAGAGGGCTGGCTTGCGCCAACCCTCTGTGCTGCTGTTGTGCGTAACAATAAACCTGCCCGGACAATCAGTGCTGTTCGCTGTCGTTGATCTCGCGGGCCCTGCGCAGTATGCGCAGGAACGGAAACAGCGCCGACAAGGCGACCAACCCCCAGAGCACCATGACCAGCGGCGAGGAGAACAGAACCGTCCAGTCGCCGTTGGACAGCGATAGCGCGCGCCGCAGACTGACCTCCATCATCGGCCCGAGCACAATCGCCAGGATGACCGGGGCCAGCGGAAATTCCAGCTTGCGCATCATATAACCGAGCAGACCGAAACCGGACATCAGCATCAGGTCGGTGACCGAACTGCTTGCCGCGTAGATGGCGCCATAGCTGATCATGGCGACCATCGGCACCAGAATATAGCGGGGCACCAGCAGCACCTTGACGAACAGGCCGACCAGCGGCAGGTTCAAAATCAGCAGCATGACGTTGCCAATGTACATCGAAGCGACCAGCGTCCAGAACAGATCGCCGTGCTGCTGTATAAACAAAGGGCCGGGGTTCAGGTTGAGTGCCAGCAAGGCACCGAGGATAACGGCCGTGGTGCCGCTACCCGGCACCCCGAGGGTCAGCATCGGGATCAGCGCACCTGAAACGGCGGCATTGTTGGCGGATTCCGGCGCCGCCACACCACGGATATCGCCGGTACCAAAGGTGTTGTGCTTGTCGACCAGGCGCTGTTCGGTGGCATAGGCGATAAAACTGGCGATGGTCGCGCCGGCGCCGGGCAGCACCCCGATCATGAAGCCGCTAACGGCAGAACGGATAATCCCCCACCAGCAGGAGGTGAATTCCTTGAGGTTGACCATCACCCGGCCCAGCTTGGTGTTGACTTCACCAACCGTCTGCGTCTGTTCGATCAACAGGAAAACTTCCGAGATGGCGAACAGGCCGATGGTGACCACGGCAAAATCGAGGCCGTCGTAGAACGCCAGATGGCCGAAGGTGTAACGGGGGATCCCGGTGCCCTGGTCAATGCCGATGCAGGCCAGCATCAGCCCGATGCCGGTCGCGATCAAGCCCTTGACGAACTGCTTGCCCGACAGCGCCGAAAGCATGGTGAAGGTGAACAGGATCAGCACAAAGTATTCGGCCGGCCCGAAACGGATCGCCCAGGTGGCCAGCAGCGGTGACAGCAACATCAGTCCGACCACCGACAGGGTTCCGCCGACAAACGAAGCGATCGCCGAAATCGCCAGGGCCGGCCCGGCCCGGCCGGCTTTGGCCATTGGATGACCGTCCAGGGCGGTGGCCACCGACGAAGGGGTTCCCGGCACATTCAGCAGAATGGTGCTGATCGAATTACCATACTGCGAACCATAATAGATTCCGGCAAACAGGATCAGCATCGCAGTCGGGTCGATCCCCAGCGCAAAGGTGATGGGAATCAGGATGGCGATGCCATTGATCGGTCCGATGCCGGGCAGCATGCCGATAATCGTTCCGGCCGTCACGCCGACAAAGGCGACCAGCAGGTTGGTCGGGGTCAGCGCGGCGGAAAATCCCTGCATTAACGACTGAAAAACATCCATTCAGAAGATCCTCTCAAACAGCTGGCCGACCGGCAGATACATGTCCAGAACCCAGACAAACAGCGCATAAAGGGTCAGGGATGCGAGCACGCCGACCAGCACCGTCTTCCACAGCCGGGCCCGGTACAGGGTTCCATAAACAATAAAGATGCCGGTGGTCGCAACGAAGAAACCGAGAAAATTGATCACCAGCCCGTAAACGACCAGCGCCGCAAGGGCGATAAAGACAACCCGCCAGGCCTGCCGGCTCGGCCAGGCTTTTGCGGCGTTCTTTTCAAAAAACAGGATTGCGGCCAGCGGCACCATGCACAGTGCCACCGTCAGCGGAAAGGCTCTGGCGCCGAGCACATCGGTAAAGCCCTCCGGTACATACGTCCAGGCCTGGATACCGAAGGCCGCGGAGAGAATCAGTAAAAAAACAGCAACAATACGCTCGCTCATTACGATGTCTTTCTTCGAAAAAAAGGATTGCCGAAACCCCCAGATTGCGGGATTCCGGCAACCTCCGGCATGATCAAAGCATTACTTGTTGACTTCCATCCGCGCAAAGATCTTCTTCAGCGATTCGACCTGATTGCGCACGAAGCTATCCATCTCGGCGCCGCTGCGTGAAAACTCCGCCAGGCCGTTCTGCTCGCGCAGCAGCTTGAACTGCTCGGAAGCGACCAGCTTCTTCATCGCATCGCCCCAATAGGCATACTCTTCATCGCTGATATCCTTGGCCAGATAAAATCCCCGCCAGTTGGCGCCGATCACATCATAGCCCTGCTCTTTTGCGGTCGGCATATTGGCGAGTGCCCCTGCAAGCCGCGCATCGCCGAGAACAGCGAGCACTTTCAGGGTGCCAGCTTCCAGCTGGGTCATGGTTTCACTGACGTCGCCGGTAAAGACATCAGCCCGGCCGCCGAGGATTTCGATAATCGCCGGGCCACCACTGCTGAAGCTGGTGTAGCGCAGGTTTTTCAGATTCTCAATACCGGCCGAATCAGCCAGCAACAGCACCTTGAGGTGATCCCAGCCGCCGACGGCAGAACCGCCGACAAAGCTGACACTGGCAGGGTCTGACTTCAGCGCCGACATCAGCTCTTCAAGTGTCTGAAAACGGCTGCTCGGCGCAACCGCGATGACTCCGTAATCAGCACCCAGCGCTGCCACCCAACGGACATCATCGACATCAAAGCCGGTATATTTTCCTTGCGCCAATCGGGTCGCCGTCGCGGTTGAGGCAGCAACCAGCAGGTTGGCGTTGCCCTTCTGCTGACCGACCACATGCGCATAGGCAACCCCGCCACCGGCGCCAGGCATGTTCTGGGTGCGAATCCGCCCCTTGACCAGGTTTAGATCGGACAGAATCGGCGCCATGTTGCGGCAGGTGAAATCCCAGCCGCCACCGGGATCGGACGGCGCGATACAGAGGACCTTGTTCGGCTCAAAAGCGCTGGCAGCCTGTGCAACCAACAACAAACCACAGAGGACCGTGAACATTTTTAGCAATTTCATGAGACAGCTCCTTTCATCATTGGATGAAAATATAGGGGTCGATCAGCCAACCGCAGCTCGACCGGACAAACCATGTTCTACCCTTTAAGTTGTTTCTCACTCTAATCCGCGATAAAAACACTGTATACAATTGCTCCATATTGATTTTATGCCACATTAAATTCATTCTGTTCATACTGTTCACCGGCGACTGGTGGTAGATTCCAGGACAAAGAATACCAAGTTCTGATGTGATTTGAGTTATGACCATCAGTTTGGAGCTGCTTATTTCACTGGACCACGGGCTGCGGAAAACTATGATGAAATCCTTGAGCGATCCGCAAAAAACCAGATTTTCGCTGAACCTCCAGACCCGGATGATTCTGCTGGTCTGCCTGCTGGCGCTGCTGTTGACTCTGGTTGCCGGGGGGATGTACACGCTGATGATCGGCGAAGTGCTGGAAGAACAGATCGGCAAACGCGCGCTGCAGGTCTCCAGAACCGTCGCCCAGATCCCCCTGGTTAAAGAGCAGATCGTCAAACCGCACCCAGAAGGGAAGCTGCAGCAGCTGGCCGAACAGATCCGTCGCGAAACCGGCGCCGAATTCATCGTCATCGGCAATCGCGACAGCATCCGGTTTTCTCACCCGCGCCCGGATCGCATCGGCGAGCCGATGGTTGGCGGTGACAACGCCCCGGCGCTGGAGCGCGGCGAATTCTATGTCTCGCGGGCGGTCGGCACCCTGGGCCCGTCGATTCGCGGCAAGGCGCCGATCTTTGCGACCGATGGAGCAATCATCGGCATCGTCTCGGTGGGTTATCTGATGGATGAGGTCGAAACCATTGTCCAGTCGCATCAGTCCAGAGTCGGGGTGCTGGTCGCGATCCTGCTGCTGCTGGGGATTTTCGGCGCCATCAGCATCTCGACCCGCTTCAAGAAGGCGATCTTCGGCCTGGAGCCGGAACAGATCGCCCGCCTGTTCACCGAGCGGGCGACCATTATCGAATCGATCCGTGAAGGGATTGTTGCCATCGACCGCGATGCCAAAGTGACCGTCATCAACCGGCAGGCGCTGGAGATTCTCGGCAAACAGAATGAACAGCAGGTGCTCGACCGACCGATCCGTGAAGTCCTGCCGGGGGCGAAGCTGAGCCGGATTCTGACCGGGGGCGAGCAGCGGGTCGATCAGGAACTGGAGGTCAACGACACGCCGATGATCATCAATACCGTGCCGATGCTCGAACGCGGTCAGATTATTGGTGCGGTTGCCAGTTTCCGCCGCAAAGACGAGCTGGATATTCTCGCCCGGCAGCTGTCGCAGGTGAAGGAATACTCCGAGATGCTGCGCGCCCAGACCCATGAGTATTCGAACAAGCTACACACCATCGCCGGGCTGCTGCAGATCGATCACCAGAAAGAAGCACTCGAACTGATCGGCCGCGAAACCGCCGGCTATCAGGGGCTGATCGGCTTTCTCGCCAAGGCAGTCCCCTTTCCGGTACTGGCGGCCTTTATCCTTGGCAAATACAACCACGCGCAGGAGCTGCGGATCAATTTTGCCATCGATCCGGACAGCCAGCTGACCGACGTTCCGCCCGAACTCAGCCGCGAGAAACTGGTCACCATCCTCGGCAACCTGCTCGACAACGCCTTCGATGCGGCCCTTCAGGGGAACCGAGAAGCAACCGTCCGGCTGTCGATGACCGACGTCGGCAACGATCTGGTGTTCGAGATTGAAGACTCAGGCGGCGGCATCAGCCCGGAACAGGAAGAAAAGATCTTCGCTCGTGGCTACACCACCAAGCAGAAGGATCGCGGCCAGGGGCTGTACCTGGTCAATCAGGCGCTGACCGCCCTCGGCGGCCAGATCACTTTGGCGGACAGCGACCTGGGCGGCGCGCTGTTCAGCGTCTTTATTCCAAAACGGAGAAGAGCATGAAACCACTCCAGGTGCTGATCGTCGATGATGACCCGAAGATCGCCGAAATCCATCGCCACTTTACCGAAAAAGTCAGCGGTTTTCAGGTCTGCGGCATGGCTGACAGCCTGGAAGATGCCGATAAGATGAGCGAACTGCTGGAGCCGGACCTGATCCTGCTGGATTTGTACTTTCCCGAAGGGCTCGGCACCGAAGTCCTCTGGAAGCTGCGTGCCCGCCATCAGGCCACAGACGTCATCCTGATCACCGCCGCCAAAGAGCTGGGACCGCTGCAGGAGGCGATGCGCGGCGGCGTGTTCGACTACATCCTGAAACCGGTGATGTTCCCCCGATTTCAGGAAGCGCTGCAACGCTTCTGCGAACACCGCCGGCAGCTGCAGAATGAGACCCGCCTCGACCAGCAGGACATCGACCGGCTGCTGCACCCCTACAAAGACAGCAAACCGGGGGACTCGAGCTATCCCAAAGGGATCGACCCGCTGACCCTGAAGAAAGTCCGCGCTGCATTTGACAAACCCCACCCCAACGGCCTGAGCGCCGAAGAGGTCGGCCAGGGGATCGGCGCCAGCCGCACCACCGCTCGTCGTTACCTCGAATACCTGACCGCCGGCGGCCAACTGAGTGCGGAACTGATCTACGGCGCCGTCGGCCGGCCGGAACGGAAATATTTCGCCACCTAGAAACAGCGAAAGTTGCCTGACCGCGTGACATATTGCAGAGAATTTGTTTGAATCAGTAACGGCAAACAGCTGCCGCGCCACCGGGAGGAGTTCATGACGATTCATCACAGGCCGATTGACGAACGGATTGACTGGTTGCTGGAACTGGCACGGCGACATACCGCCGATTTTCGCAACCCCGAGGCCTGTCTGGCCCGCGACCTCTACCGGGCGCAGCACCCGACTTCTATCGTGGTTCTGAAGTGCATGGACGGGCGGATCAACATCCCGATCGTCACCGGCACGCCGCCGGGGATTATCCAGCCGTTCCGCAACCTGGGCGGCATGTTCGACCTGGGCTGGCCGCATCTGGGAGAAGTGCTGGCCAGTCATATCCAGCGGATGGTTGCCGACGGTCGGCGGGTGCTCATCTTCATCACCTACCATTTCTCCCGTGGTGACGCCCAGCGCGGCTGCGCCGGGTTCAACTATGACACAGCCGCCGCCGAGGCCTACACCCGCGGTATCAAGCGCCAGGCCGAGCAGATCTTCGGTGCCAGGCGCGGCACCGTCTACCCATTGATCTGCGGTTTTGAAACCGATGAGGATGCGCTGCTGCTGCACGGCGTCGACGAGCAGCTACTCGACCTGTCAACCGTCACTCCGGAGCAGGCCGCAAACCTCGGCCAGCGGCTGGCGAACCTCTACCCGGACATGCCGGAGCAGATGCATGCCGACCTGCTGCCGCTGCTGCAGGGGAACCTGCAATGGATCGCCAGCATGCGCAAAACCTGCCGGTTGCTCGATTTCGAACACCGCGAATGGATGATCTGCCTGGGGCGTGGCTTTGACTTTCTGCACACCCCCAACATCGCCCTGATCATCGGCCCCTACAGCCCCGACCTGGCCGACCCGATTCGCAAGGCGGCCGGGATCATCGAAGCCAACATGCGCGCCGGCCGCATCCCGGACGATGGTTTTCTGCTCTTCACCTCGGCGCCCTACGATGAAATCGGCGTCGATCAGGCGCGGGCCGAGTTGAAATCCCGTTTTTTGGCCGACTACGCCGCCGAAGTGATCCGCAGCGAGTACCCGCAGCTCGCCGATAAAATGCGCTGCAAAACCGCGATCATCTCATGGCGCTCGCGCGAACTGGACATTCTGCCGCCAGAGGCCGGTAGCAAAACCAAATAAACCGGACCCGTGCATTAACGCTTCGCTGACAGATCAACATCGGTCCACGCCATTTCGAACTTCGTTGCCCACAGGACACTATGAAAACCATCTCCGCGGAACTCGCCTATTTCTTACGTGGCAAGGCCAGACAGAACCTGAAAGTCCTGCTGTATTACACCATGTTTCTGTTGCTGATGACCCTCAGCTACGCCACCATATTTCGCTACCTTATGTTCCATCTGGAGGGGCGTGAATATTCCTTTATCGCCGGGGTCTACTGGACGATCACGGTAATGACCACGCTCGGCTTCGGTGACATCACCTTTCACAGCGATCTCGGTTATATTTTCGCCGCGCTGGTGACGATCTCCGGGGTGGTGTTCCTGCTGATCATCCTGCCGTTCGGCCTGATCAGTCTGTTTCTGGCCCCCTGGATTGAAGAGCGATTACGTTTTCGCCCCGATTTTTCACTGCCGGAGGGGACCAGCGGTCATGTGGTGTTGTTCGGCTGCAACCCGATCGCCCGCGTGCTGATCCACAATCTGACCAGCCTCGCTATCCCCTTTGTCGTTGTCACCGAAGACTATCAGGAGTCGCTGCGGCTTGAGGAGGCAGGCGTCAAGGTGGCCTGCGGCTCGGTGACCGACAAAGCTCTGCTCAAAAAAGTCCGGGTCGAGTCGGCGCGCTATATCTTCGCCAACCTCGACGATACGCAGAATGTCAACCTCTGCCTGACAATTCGCTCGCTCTGCAAAACCCCGATCGCAGCAATAGTGACCGACCCCGAACATGTCGATCTGGTCCGGCTGGCCGGGGCCGACAAGGCCGTGCCCTTGACACGGATTATCGGGCGCTATCTGGGTATCCGTGCCACAACGCAGGGTGCGCTGGCGCATGTTCTCGATTCTATCGGGCAATTGAAGATCGCCGAGATCCCGGTTTACGGCACGCCATTTTCCGACCAGACCCTCGAACAGGCACAGATCCGGCAGAAAACCGGGCTGGCGGTGGTCGGGGTCTGGGAACGCGGGGTTTTTACCATCCCCTCGAAAGATACCCTGCTGACGCCGAATTCACTGGTGGTGCTGGCAGGAACCAGCGAACAGTTAACGCAGATGGAAACACTGACCGGCGAACAGGCCTCCGACGACCTGGTCTTCATTCTTGGCCACGGCCGGATCGGCTGCGCCGCAGCCAACTTTCTTGATAACAAACCTGTTCCCTATATTCTGATCGACCGGGCCGAAAACCAGCATTGCGAAAAACATATCTCCGTGGTCGGCGACGCCACCAACTGCAACCTACTACGCCAATCAGGGATTGAGCTGGCCAAGGGGCTGATCGTGACCACCAACGACGACAATACCAACGTCTTTCTCACCCTGAGCAGCCGGCATACCAACCCGCATATCCGCATCGTCGCCCGGGCCAACAAAGAGGAGAGCGTCGAGCAACTGTATGCCGCCGGCGCCGATTTTGTCGTCTCCAACGCCTCGGTCGGTGCGAATATTCTGACCAATATTCTCGAGTCGAAGGAGTCGATTTTCCTCACAGAAGGGCTGGCGATCTTCCGCCGCCAGCTGCCGGCGACCCTGATCGGTAAAACGCTGGAGCAATCACGGATTCGGCCACTGACCGGCTGCTCGGTGGTCGCACTGGAAACGGACAGCGCCGAACCCCTCCCATCGCCGGCACCGGACATTGTACTGCAGGCCGGAATGAAACTGGTGATGATCGGCAGCAGTCAGCAGGAAGAGAAGTTCTCGCTCCAGTTCGGACGTAAAAAACACTGAGAGGGCTCGCTGCGCCAACCGCTGCTACAGCAAAAAAAATTCCGGCCGCATCACTGCGGCCGGAATTTTAACGCGGGCTCTGCCAACCTGACGCTTCGGTCGGAGGTGCTGCGATCAACTTAGAGACATTTCCTGCAGGTGCCGTAAGCCACCAGATTTTTCCGCTCGACCTTTCCCCAGGCGTCGACCTCATCGGGCAATGCCGCCTCGTCGATGAGCTGCCATTGAAAATCGATGATCTCCCGGCATTTGCGGCAGATCAGGTGATGGTGCGGCCATTGCGCGACTTCAAAACGTGCCTGACTTTCGACCGTCTCGACTTTATTGATCAATCCATGGCTGGCCAGAGTGCCCAGGGTGCGATAAACCGTATCGAGCGACAGGGTCGGCATCCCTTTGACCAGGCGTTGATGAAGGGTCTCGGCCGAGGGATGATCGGTCGCGCGAGCCAGCTCACGAAATACTTCCAACCGCTGTGGGGTCAGACGCAGGCCCGCTTTGCGGCAGGCATCCTCAAAAGCGGTCAGTTGCTGTTTCTGTTGCTTAAGTGTCCGTAGCATGGGCCATCCTCAAGAGAGTTCGTTCCCGTCCGCATAATTATCGCGCAGTTCAGCCAGCCCCAACTCTTCGCCGATAATCGTCAGCCGGTCCCCCTCGCGCAGAATCGTGCCGATGTTCGGCACAAAAGACTGTCCGGCGCGGCTGAGCAGGGCCACCAGGCACCCATTGGGGATAGCGACATTGTTGAGCGGCTGCCCGATCAAAGCTTCGGTCGCCTGCTGCCGTTGCAGATTGAGGGTCAACAGCCGCTCATCGTGCAGCAGACTGCTGCGCAGGCCGTGCTCGTCGGTAGCCGACTCCCACTCGCGGGTGAAGCTCTCGTCGTCGACCCGCTCGGCGATCCGGGCAAGAATGCGCAGATGCTGGGTGGGATTGCTGTCGGGACTGACCAGAAAAAACAGCGCTGAAACCTGGGTGACTTCTTCTTCTTCGTGAGTCAGCGGGTTATAGAGCGGCATGATCACGCCGCGCCTGGCCCGGACCAGCACCATCTCGGCCTGGTCGATACGGGTGGTACGAAAGTGCGGCAGCGCGACACGGTGGGTCACCGGGGTGGCGCCGACCCGGGTACCCTCCATCACCTGGTCGATAATCTCATTGGCCGACAGCGGTATGATGTTGCAGAGTTTTTCGGCAACCAGCACCAGCACCTGCTCGAATGAGCTCTGCTGCGGCAGATCGAAGACCATACTGCGTGACACGATCTCGTCAAAAGGATCCTCTTCGCGCAACCCCTTCTCACGCAGAATCCCGCGCAACTCGGTATCCAGGTTCTGATGCCGGAGTCGCCCCAGCCGCTCGAAAACATGGTAAATGGCGCCAACCCGCGCGACCTTACCGCTGGCGTAGTACCAGTACCAGAGACTGGAAATGACAATCAGGCCGCAGGAGAACAGGGTCGGCACAATCCCCATCTCAATGATCAGAAAGATCGGCGAGACGATCCCGGCGATCTGCATCCAGGGGTAGAAGGGCGATTTATAGCCCGGATCGTAGGATGCGATGCGGCTCTCACGCATGATAATCACAGCAAAACAGACCAGCGCGAACATCAGCAACTGAAAGGCACTGGCCAGCTTGGCGATCCGCATCGGGTCGAACAGCACCAGAATCATGACGATGGTCAACAGGGTCAGCAGGATCGAATAGAAGGGGGTGCCGAATTTGCCGAGTCGTCGAAACAGCCGCGGGGCCAGATGGTCACGACTCATCGCCAACGGGTAGCGCGACGCGCTCATCATGCCGGCGTTGGCCACCGAAATAAAGGCCAGCAGCGCGGCAATCGACAACAGGATGACGCCGGTGCGCCCGAGCGCGTAGTCGGCGGCGGTCGCCACCGGGGTTAAGCTGCCCTGCAATTCGGCCATCGGCACCAGTCCGACGATCAGGGCCGTGCCGAAGATATAAATCAGGATCGAGGTCGCCAGGGCCAGAATGATCCCTCTGGGCAGGTTGCGCTCCGGATCCTTGACCTCTTCAGACAGGCTGGCAACCTTGGTGACGCCGACATAGCTGATGTAAACCATGCCGGCCGTGCCGACGATCGAATCGAACCCGGCGGCAAGAAAATCCTGAAAATGGACCGGCTGAAACGCAACCACCCCGCTGGCAAAGAAAACCGTCAGAATGGCCAGCAGGCCAAAGACCAGCACGACCTGCAGGCCGCCGGTCTTTTTCGCCCCGACCAGATTCACGCCGCCGAGCAGCACGGCAATGGTCACGGCGATCGGGACAATGCTCAAGGTCGGAACAAACAGAGCGATATAGGCGCCCATGCCGATCAGGGCGAAGGCGACCTTGAGAATCAACGCCAGCCAGGTACCGAAGCCGCCGATCGTTCCCAGAAAGGGGCCGAGGGAGCGATCGAGAAAATAGTAAACCCCGCCCGCCCGCGGCATCGCCGTGGCCAGCTCGATCACGCTGAACATGGCCGGGATCAACGGGATCGCGGCCAAAGCATAGGCCAGCACCAGCGCCGGACCAGCCTGCTGTGCGGCGATCCCCGGCAATAAAAAGAAGCCGGCACTCAAGGTCGCGCCGGTGGCAATGGCATAGACATCGAGCAGCCGCAACTCTTTTTTCAAACGGATATGTTTCTGTGCAGCGGCCACAGTAAATCTCCCTTTAACGACATTGACAAATCAAGGAGAAAAGTATAGCTGAACGCAGAGCCCGATTCGAGGTTTAAATGGAGCAGCAGACCTGCGCCGCTTGCTGCAGAGCAAAACCAGCAAAAATCGGCATTGACCTTGCTTGGCTATTTGGCCATACTGCCAAACAAAAGGAGAGCTGCCGATGTTCCAGAATCGTAAAAACCAGCTGACTGCTCGCGCTAACGTCCTTAAGGCACTGGCCCACCCGACACGACTGTTTATAGTTGAGGAACTGGAAAAAGAAGAACGCTGCGTCTGCGACTTAACCACGCTGATCGGTGCCGATGTCTCGACCGTCTCCAAGCATCTGTCGGTGCTCAGACAGGCTGGAATTATCATTGCTGACAAGCGCGGCAATCAGGTTTTCTACTGCTTGCGGGTCCCCTGTATCCTCAATTTTTTCGGGTGCGTCGAATCGGTGCTGGAGTCGCAGGCGACAGATCATGCTGCAACGCTTGCGGGCGGCGTTAAGTAGTTTTTTTGCCCAACTTCTTGGCAATTACGCCAAAAAGGAAACTAGCTATGAACTGGAAAACTGAGTGGAAGCCTTTGTTCTGGATCATCGCGGTATTTACCGGCTGCTTCTTCCTGCCGGTCGAAATTCCGCAGGTGCAAAACGCACTCATGGAATCTCTACATCTGGTCAAATGGTACGCTCGCGAGCATGTGCTGCTCTGCCTGGTCCCGGCGTTTTTCATCGCCGGGGCGGTCGCTGTCTTTGTCAGTCAAGCCGCAGTGATGAAATATTTAGGTCCCAAGGCCAACAAGATCCTTGCCTACGGCGTCGCCGCGGTTTCCGGGACCATTCTCGCTGTCTGCTCCTGCACCATCCTGCCACTGTTTGCCGGAATTTACCGGATGGGCGCGGGACTTGGTCCTGCCTGTGCTTTTCTCTACTCCGGTCCGGCGATTAACATCCTGGCGATTGTTCTCACGGCACGCATCCTCGGTCCGGAAATGGGGATTGCCCGCGCCGTCGGCGCCATTATTTTCGCCGTGATCATCGGTCTGTTGATGCACTTCTTCTTTCGTCATGAAGAAGCGGAAAAAGCGGTCGCCGCACCACTACTGATTGCCGATGAACAAAGCAGGCCACTCTTGCAGACCGCGCTCTACTTTGTTGCGATGGTCGGCATTCTGGTGTTTGCCAACTGGGGCAGTACCGATCAGACTGCCGGTCTCTGGCATTCAATTTACGTCGCCAAATGGGGGATCACCGGGGGCTTTGCTCTTGCCCTGGCGTTAATACTGGCCGCCTGGTTCAACCTTGGCTTCAAAAAAGTATCGCTGGCAGCGCTCCCGGTCCTGCTTCTGGCGTTTTTGACCCCACAACATCAAGAACTCTCTTTTACTGCCGGAGTGATCAGCCTCTCGGTACTGAGCAATCTGAAAAGCACGCGCGAGGGAGAGATGGGGCAGTGGTTCGGTGAGAGCTGGGATTTCGCCAAGAAGATTCTGCCGCTGCTGTTAATCGGCGTGTTGATCGCCGGCGTACTGCTCGGTCGCCCGGAACAGGAGGGGCTGATTCCATCGGCGTGGGTCGCCTCACTGGTCGGCGGCAATTCGATCTCGGCCAACCTGTTCGCCTCGGTTTTCGGCGCCTTCATGTATTTTGCCACGCTGACCGAAGTGCCGATTCTGCAGGGACTGCTCGGCGCCGGGATGGGCAAAGGGCCGGCATTAGCGCTGCTGCTGGCCGGCCCGGCGCTCTCATTACCCAACATGCTGGTAATCCGCAGTATCATGGGAACCAAGAAAACTGTTGTCTTTGTCCTGCTGGTGATGGTGATGGCAACGATCAGCGGGCTACTTTACGGGACGTTCTTTTAACAGAAAAGGAGCATACAGATGAAAAAAATCCAGATCCTTGGTACCGGTTGTGCTAAATGTCAAAAGCTGGCGGATAACACTAAGCAAGCGGCAGACGGCTTAGGCCTTGACTACCAGCTGGAAAAAGTCACCGAGCTGAATCAGATCATGGCGTTCGGCGTCATGACCACCCCGGGACTGGCGGTCGATGGCAAGGTGCTGCTGGTCGGCAAAGTGCCGAGTGCTGCTGAAATCGAAAAGTTACTCAATCAACCCTGAAACATTTGTTCACAACTCAATCGGAGCAGCAATGATTCGTATCGGAATAAACGGCTTCGGCCGCATGGGGCGTTTGGCATTACGGTCCGCCTGGGATTGGCTGGAATTTGAGATCGTCCACATCAACGAAATCAAGGGCGGGGCAGAATGTGCCGCGCATCTGCTCGAATTTGATTCGGTCCACGGTCGCTGGGACCGGCAGATAACCTCTGGCGCAGGCGCAATCAGCATAGATGGAAAACAGCTCAGTTTCAGTGAACACAACAACCCCGCCGATGTCCCCTGGGACGAACTGGGCGTCGACATCGTGATAGAAGCCTCCGGCCAGTTCCGCACCACCGAACTGCTGCAGCCCTATTTTGCGCGGGGCGTGAAAAAGGTGATTGTCGCCGCGCCGGTCAAACAGGGCGCACTGAACATCGTCATGGGGGTCAACGATCAGCTTTACGATCCGTCCCAGCATCACCTGCTGACCGCCGCCAGCTGCACCACCAACTGCCTGGCGCCGGTGATCAAGGTGCTGCACGAAAAGATCGGCATCGAGCACGGGGTGATCACCACCATCCACGATGCGACCAACACCCAGGTGGTGATAGACGCGCCGCATAAGGACCTGCGCCGGGCGCGGGCGGCGAGCATGTCGCTGATTCCGACCAGCACCGGCAGCGCCACCGCCATCACCCTGATTTACCCGGAACTGACCGGCAAGCTGAACGGTCACGCCATCCGCGTACCGCTGCTGACCGGCTCACTGACCGATGCGGTCTTCGAGATGCAGCGCGAGGTCACCGCTGAGGAGGTCAACCAGCTGTTCGACGAAGCGGCAAAAACCGACCTCAAGGGGATTCTCGGCATCGAATACCGGCCGCTGGTCTCCATCGACTTTAAAAGCGATCCGCGCTCGGCGATTGTCGACGCACCCAGCACCATGGTCGTCAACGGCACGCAGCTGAAGGTGTTCATCTGGTACGACAACGAGATGGGCTATGCCAACCGGATGATGGAACTCTGCAAAAAGGTCGCACTCAGCCTGCCATGACCAATCTGCGAAACTACATGCTGGTCACCGGCGCTTACTGGGGCTTCACCCTGACCGACGGCGCCTTGCGGATGCTGGTTCTGCTGCACTTTCATGAACTGGGCTACAGCGCGGTGCAGGTCGCCATGCTGTTTCTGCTCTATGAATTCTGCGGCGTCATCACCAACCTGATCGGCGGGTGGGTCGGCTCGCAGCTGGGGTTGAAAGTCACACTGTTCGCCGGATTAGCGCTGCAAGTCATTGCGCTTGGCGCTTTGGCGCTGCTCAATCCGAGTTGGCCGGTGCTGCTTTCGGTCGCTTACGTGATGGGCCTGCAGGCGCTGTCGGGGATCGCCAAGGATCTGACCAAGATGAGCAGCAAGAGCGCCATCAAGGTGCTGATTCCGACGGCCGCCGACGGCATTCTGTTTAAATGGGTGGCACTTCTGACCGGCTCGAAGAACGCCCTTAAAGGGATCGGTTTCTTCCTCGGCGGGCTGCTGTTGGCGACGGTCGGGTTTCGCGCCGCGCTGCTGCTGATGGCCGCAGGGCTGGCGCTGGTGCTGCTGGCCACGCTGCTGGCGCTGCCGCGCGAGATCGGCAGGACGAAAAAGAAGACCAGATTCAGTGCCATCTTCTCGAAAAGTCGCGACATCAACCTGCTGTCGGCGGCGCGGCTGTTCCTGTTCGGTTCGCGCGATATCTGGTTCGTCGTCGGTCTGCCGGTATTCCTCTCCTCTAGCCTGAACTGGAGCCATCCCCAGGTCAGCGGTTTTCTCGCCCTCTGGGTGATCGGTTACGGCGGCGTGCAGGCGCTGGCGCCGCAACTGCTGAAGAGCGTGCTCGGCTCAGGCACCCCGCGCGGCGGAACCGCCAGCAGCGGCGCCTTCGCCCTGGCCGGACTGACCGCGCTGATCGCCATCGGCATCAGCATCGGGCTCTCCCACTGGTTGACAGTCGTCGCCGGTCTGGCACTCTTTGGACTGATCTTCGCCGTCAACTCCTCGGTGCATTCTTACCTGATCCTCGCCTACACCGAACACGACGAGGTCGCGCTCAACGTCGGTTTCTACTACATGGCAAATGCCGCCGGAAGACTGGTCGGCACCCTGCTTTCGGGAATCGTCTTTCAGCTGGCTGGGCTGGTCGGCTGCTTATGGGTGTCCGCCGGATTTGTCCTGCTCGCCGGCGGGATCTCCTTATTGCTGCCGCGCGGCAAACCGCTGGCAAGCTGAATCCGAGCAGGCACAGGAGGTGGATGATGAACAAAACAGCGACGAAAAAGTTATCCATTTTTGAGCGCTATTTAACCATCTGGGTCTTACTCTGCATCGTCGCGGGAATTCTGTTAGGCAAAGCGGCGCCTGCGGTCGCCACCAGGCTGAACGATTTCTCGCTCTACCAGGTCTCTATCCCGATCGCGGTCTGCCTGTTTTTCATGATGTATCCGATCATGGTGAAAATTGATTTTTCGCAGGTGATGAAGTCGGCCAAGACCCCCAAACCGGTGCTGCTCACGCTCTTCATCAACTGGGCGATCAAGCCCTTTACCATGTTTGCCATCGCCTATTTTTTTCTCGGTTATCTGTTCAGGGATTTCTTGCCGGGCAGCGAAATCCTCGCCAACGGTGAAGAGGTGGAGTTATGGCGCAGCTATATTGCCGGAGCAATCCTGCTCGGGATTGCCCCCTGTACGGCAATGGTGTTGATGTGGGGTTATCTGGCAAAAGGCAACGACGGCTTGACTCTGGTGATGGTGGCCATCAACTCTCTGATTATGCTGCTTCTCTATGGCCCTCTGGGCGGCTTACTGCTGAACGTAAACTCCATGCCGGTGCCCTGGCAGACGATGCTGTTTTCCGTCGCTATCTATGTCGCGCTTCCTCTGCTGGCCGGTTATTGGTCACGAAAATGGATCATCAGCTCCAAAGGGATGGACTGGTTCAATGACCGGTTTCTGCACTTCCTGACCCCGGTCAGCATCACTGCGCTGCTGCTGACGCTGATTCTGCTGTTCTCCTTCAAGGGCGAAGTCATCATCAGTAATCCGCTGACGATTTTATGGATTGCCATCCCCCTCTTCATTCAGACCGTCTTTATTTTTTCCATCGGTTATTTTCTCTTCGCCCGCTGGTTGAAACTTTCCTATCAGGATGCCGCGCCTGCGGCAATGATTGGTGCCTCGAATCATTTTGAGGTGGCGATAGCCACGGCTATCCTGCTGTTCGGGCTCTCCTCTGGAGCGGCACTGGCGACCGTAGTCGGTGTTTTAATTGAAGTCCCTCTGATGCTCATGCTGGTGTCGCTCTGCAAAAAAACCAATCATTTATTCACTGATGGTCAGCCGGCCGTTTTGTAGTATCCTGCGACCCTGTTTTAGCGACCCCTTTCCCACGAACGCCAGGAGCCAACATGCCTGCTGAAATCAAACGCTCGGTCTGCCCCTACGATTGCCCAGACGCCTGCGGCCTGCTGGTCGAGATAAAAGACGATCGCGCCATTAAGGTCAGTGGCGACCCGGAGCACCCCTACACGCGCGGCTTTTTGTGCGCAAAGATGAACCGCTACCAGCAGACCGTCCATTCGCCGCGCCGCTTGACCGAACCGCTGCTGCGCACTGGCGACAAAGGCTCGGGAGAGTTCAAACCGATCAGTTGGGATGCAGCGATCGGTTTGATCGCCGCACGCTGGCAGAAGATTATCGCGCAATATGGCGCCGAGGCGATCCTCCCCTATTCCTACGCCGGCACCATGGGACTGGTGCAGCGTCAGGCCGGGCATCCGTTCTTTCATCGCCTGGGGGCATCGCTGCTGGAACGAACTATCTGCGCTTCGGCCAAAGGGGTCGGCTGGGAGGCGGTGATGGGCAGCACCCCTGCACCGCATCCCGATCAGGTACGGCAGAGCGACCTGGTGATTCTCTGGGGCAGCAACGCCGCCGCGACCAACATCCACGTTCTGCCCGGAGTCAAAGCCGCACAGCAAAAAGGTACCAAAGTCTGGCTGATCGAAACCTATCAGACGCCGACGGCGGCGCTGGCCGATCAGACCCTGCTGGTCAAGCCGGGCAGTGACGGGGCGCTGGCGTTGGGGCTGATGCATCTGCTGGTGCGAAACAAACTGACCGACGAAAACTTTCTTTCCCAGCAGGTTCAAGGCTTCGCCGAGCTGAAGAATCAGGTCCTGCCGAACTTTCCGCCAGAAAAAGTCAGCCAGCTGACCGGACTGCCGATTGCGCAACTGGAGCAGCTGGCAACCGCTTATGGCCGCGCCGCCGCCCCTTACATCATCCTCGGCAGCGGCCTGTCGCGCTATATCAATGGCGCAATGACGGTGCGCAGCATCGTCGCCCTGCCGGCGCTGGTCGGTGCCTACGGCAAACAGGGGGCCGGTTGTTTTACCAGCATCAGCAGCGGCGGCGCCTTCGTCATGGAGAAAATCCTGCGGGAAGATTTCATTTCTGCAAAGCCGCGCACCATCAACATGAATCAGCTGGGCGCCGCCCTCTGCGAGCTGAATGATCCCCCGGTCGCCAGCCTTTTCGTTTACCATTCCAACCCGGCCGCGGTGACCCCGGATCAGAACCGGGTGTTAGCAGGACTGGCCCGCGAAGACCTGTTCACCGTGGTCCATGAACGCTTCATGACCGACACCGCCCGCTATGCCGACCTCGTTCTGCCCGCCTGCTCGTCGCTGGAAACCAGCGACCTGTACCGTTCCTACGGTCACTACTGCGTGCAGCGCGCCCGACCGGTGATTGCGCCGGTCGGCCAGAGCAAATCCAACTGGGAGGTTTTTGCCTTGCTGGCAAAAGCGCTGGCTTTTACCGAACCCTTCTTCCAACAGAGCGCCGATGATTTGATCGAACAGCTGCTGGCAACACCCAGCCCCTGGCGCGAGGGGGTCGACGCTGTGGCGTTGGCAGCCGGCAAAGCGGTCGAACTGGCGCTGCCGAAAACAACAGGTCGCTACGGTACGCCGAGCGGCAGGATTGAAATTCTCAATCCACAACTGGCAGAACCCCTGCCCGACTATCGGCCGCCGCATCAGGGGAACTACCCGCTGCGGCTGATGACCGCCCCCTCGCTGCACGCGCTCAACTCTTCTTTTTACGAGCGGGACGAGCTGCGCGAGAAACAGGGTTCAATGCAGCTGCAGATGCACCCGCAGGACGCGCAGCAGCGCGGACTGAACGATGCGCAGCCGGTCTGTGTCTTCAATGAACTGGGGGAAGTGACCTTCATCCTGCAGGTCACCGAGAAGGCGCCGCAGGGCGTGGTGGTTGCCGAAGGGATCTGGTGGCTGGAATTCGCGCCGGGGGAGCGCTCGGTCAACGCCCTGACGTCGCAACGCCTGACCGATCTGGGCAACGGCAGCACCTTTTACGACAACTGCGTCGATGTCCGAGCAGTCGAAACCACAGGGAAGTTTTAACGCGTGCCTGAACTGAACGCCGAAGAGTCAGCCGCCAGAAAAACCCGCCAAGGGGTTCTGTTCGGCCTGGCCGCCTACAGCATCTGGGGTTCCTTTCCGTTGTTCTTCAAGGCGCTGCACGGCGCCGCGCCGCTGGAAATCGTCTGTCACCGGATCTTCTGGTCGGTGGCATTGCTGCTGGTACTGCTTTGCCTGCGGCGACAACTTGGCAGCCTGCTGGTGACCCTGAAGGACCGCTCGACCCTGCTGACACTCTGCGGTTCGACGCTGCTGATCGCCACCAACTGGCTGGTGTTTATCTACGCCATCCAGCGCGGCGAGGTGCTGCAGTCGAGCCTTGGCTACTTCATTACGCCGCTGATCAGTGTGCTGCTGGGGATGCTGTTTTTTCGCGAACGATTGAGCCGCTGGCAACAACTCAGTGTGCTGCTGGCCCTGCTGGGAGTTCTGAATCTGGCCTTTCACCATGGCCAGTTCCCCTGGATTGCGCTGGTGCTGGCGACATCCTTCGGCCTCTACGGCCTGTTGCGCAAACTGGCGAAGGTCGAAGCGATGGTCGGACTGACGGTGGAAACGCTGCTGTTGGCCCCGTTTGCCCTGGGCTACCTGCTCTACCTGGGCAGCCTGCAGCAGGGCAGCTTCGGCGTCGGTTCGCTGCGGCTGGATCTGCTGCTGCCGCTGTCCGGAGTGGTGACCGCCATCCCGCTGCTGCTGTTTGTCGGCGCCGCCCGCCGACTGCAGCTGGCGACCATCGGCTTTCTGCAGTACATCACCCCAAGCCTGCACTTTGTGCTGGCGGTGGTTCTCTACCGCGAACCCTTCTCGGCGGGACACCTGCTCAGCTTTCTGTTTATCTGGGCCGGACTGGCGATCTACTCGGCGGACGCCCTCTGGAAAAGCCGCTCCAACTTCAAGGCGCGACAGAAAAAAGCATTTCAATAACCGCCAGGCTGTCGGTTCAGCAGAATGCTGCCATATTCTCCGGTACTGTGATTGGTGTAGGTCGCGTTCATGGTTCGCCCCTCGGCAACAACCTGCAGGGTAAATTCGCCGCTGCTGCCATCGGCCAGTGAATAGTTGAAATGCAACGGCGGCGGGCCGAGCCACCCTTGACCGGTCATCATCGGCACACCGAACTGATTCAGGCCAAAGACCTGAATACTGTTGCCATCCTGCTCAAACATGTAGGTCATGCCGTCGCTCCCCTGCCAGCGGCCGCTGAGCGGGACAACCCTAGGGCTTGCCTGCTTGCCGACAGCGACCGGAGCCCTGGCGGCGGTGTCATCCCTTGGCGGCGCAGCTTCATTGGCCATAATCGGCGCCGTGGTGCCCTGATAAACCGTGGCTGGTTCAGAAGAAAATAGCCCGACCAGCATCAGCGCAACCAGCACCGCACTGACAATACAGCCGACCGCCAGTCCCTTTCCGCCGACCTTTTTCATTTTGACGTCGTACCAGCCGAGCACCCCGAAAAGTAGCGCGATCACGGCCATGATAAGCGCTCCGACAAAGGAATCGAAATCATTGAACCCTTCAGAGAGCAGGGTCATAAACAACAGCGCAGCGATCGCCAGACCGATGATCGCCTTGATGTTTTTCTTCTCTTTTTTGATCGGCTGGTTTATGTCGTCATCCGGTTTCGGCGCTACCGGCTGTTTGTCTGGCGGCCCGACAATCGTTTCGAGCACGGCCATCAGCTCGTTGCAATCAAACTCCCAGCGTTGATCGCTCAGCTCGTGGGCGTTGCGGCGTGCCAGTCGGGCCATATCCTCCGGCAGATCCTTCGCCGAGGGCATCACCGCCCCCTTGACCAGAATCGGGAAGACCCGCACATCCCGTTTGAGCGCGGCGCTGGTTTCGATGCGGATAAAATCATCCGGGTCGTCCAGTCGCCGGTTGCCGCTGGCATCCCGACAATCCAGCCAGTTCTTGCCGATCAGGACCAGGAAGGTGTCGCAGGAGTTGAGCGCCTTTTCAATCGAATCGACGAAGTCAACCCCCGGCTCGATATTGGAAATATCCATAAACACCCGGTCTTGGCCAAAGTGCCGCTTGATGTGATCAAATAACCGGCCGGCATACCCCGAGCTGTCTTCACGTCGATAACTGAGAAAGATGCGCCCCTTTTTAGTCGCTTTTTCCATGATGGTCACCTCGTTGCGGAAAACATCACTGACTGGCGGTGCTATCGGCCTTCTTTTCCTGCGCCCGCTGTTGTCTGATGTACTGCGTCCACTTGGAATTCTCCTGTGAAATCAGCCCTTCGACGGTCTCGACCAGGGTGTGAAAGGCATCTTCCCCCTGGTAAGGGGCGCTGCGGGTCAGATAGAGATACTTGTGGTGTTTGAGCGTTTCGGCGGTGGTGCGGTATTCGATCCAGTTCTCCTGAAACTTGAACAGCGCAAAGGCCCCGGAAATTACCGCGACAGCCACCCCGACGATTGCGACCACGTGGGTCATGAAGGAATATTCGGCAATAAATCCGGTGAGCAGAGGGATACTGGCCGCCGCGACAATTTCGAGCAGGCGCAGTCGCTTATACAACCGCTGGTTCGAGCCGCTCTTGCGGTCATACCAGTTGATCTGATCATCCAACCGCTCCTGCAGGTACTGTTCGATCTCCATAGTTCTATCCTGACTGCTGACAGTTTAGATCCTCCGAACGACAACACTCATTAACAGTTTAGCAGAGCGCCGCGAAGTTGCCTTGGTGGCAAGACTACCGATTGACTCATCTGTTGAATTAGGGTAAATATTCAACCCTCTTCGCCGCTGTAGCTCATTTGGTAGAGCAGTTCACTCGTAATGATCAGGTAGTCGGTTCAACTCCGATCAGCGGCTCCAGAAACAGATAATAGCCTGTCGAGTCTTCTCGGCAGGCTATTATTGTTCCATCCGCCCCTTCAATATATCCGACTTAAAAAGTCAGCTAAATTCGATATCTCGCAGCCGTATTCGCCCGCACCACCTATCTGTTAATAATTAATGAGACAACTCCTAAACCCACATTTTAGCAGCGGTTTTACTTTCATTACGGTGATATTTTTTGCTATAGTGTGCGTCGCTTGCATTTTGTCGCAAATATGCTTTTCTATCTAAATTAACCAGAATGAAAAGGAGGATTGGCGTGATGATTCGGGTGATCTATAGGGACGGGAAAGAGGATCTTGTCACACAAAAATTTCTGGACATCCTGCTGCACATGAATGAGGTGCAGATGTTCCAGAGAAACAACGACTGGGCAATTATCGGCGTAGATGCTATTCGAGCTGAAAGCCGGTCAAAAATCCTGGAAGCGGAGCGCCGTCGGCATCAACAGACCCCATTGCAGCCGCTGCAGATTCAGCGAGCACCACAGATGCTGCAGGCATGCTGCTGAAAAGCAGCACATCATTGATTTAAAGGCCGAAAGATACTCAGATCTTCCGGCCTTATTTTATTCCACATTTATTAACTGACCTTCCCGCCATTACCTGAATCGTTCGGCAGCTCCGGAAAGTTCGCTGGCAGTTTAAACCCCGGCGGTCCCGGCGGTTTGCGACCGCCGGAAAAAAAACTGACCAGCGCGGTAAAGACCAGTTTCACCCCCCGCCAGATCTTCGGTAGCAGCCAAACCATCAGCAGGATGAACAGCAGCAGCAAGACGATAAACACCAGTGGATAGTGCAACGCCGTCCAGAGTCCGGCGACGACCAGCACGTCCTCGCCCAGCGACGCCATCCAGTTGGAAAAAGGCTCCGGCGAGGTATTGATCAGTACCCGCGAACCGGCTTTAGTAGCGTGCGTGCCAGCAGCCAGCCCGCCACCTAGAATCGCCACCACCAGCGACACCACCGGATCGACTTCACCGACAGCGCCAGCGGCCAGCGCGGCACCGGCTGGAATGCGGATGAAGGTATGCAGGGTATCCCAGGAGTTATCCACCCCCGGCACCTTATCGGCGGCAAATTCGACCAGGTACATAGCGCCGGCGGCAAACAACACCAGCGGATTGGTGAGAATCTGCAGGTCGGCCGGCAGGACCATGTTACCTGAGCTGCCGAGTAAACCCAGCACTAGGATCGCGGCATACAGATTGATGCCGCTGGCCCAGGCAACCCCCATACTCAGGGCGATAACTGTTGCAATCTGGTCAAGCTGTTCCATAGTTATCCTTTCAGGTCAGGCAAAAAAACTCCGAGCGTCTTGATCGTTGCCTTCTTTATGATAACCGGATCAGCCTAAAAATCGATAGTACCAGGACTAAATTCCTTCTGCAGCGGCTAGCAAACGACGTCCAGCAGAATTGATTACCATTTCGGTAATATATTCTTGAGTAATTTTCATTCCTTAGCTGATTATTTTTCTTGACAGTTTTACTTTATCCGCCTATTTTGAAATCCGTTTTCATAATCAATCTCACGAGGAGTTGCAAACATGAACCACGTCCGTAAATTTATCGCCCTGATCCTTTTCAGCAGCCTGCTGCTCGTATCAACTGCTGCGCTCGCAGACGAACTGGTCGTCTATTCAGCCCGCAACGAGCATCTGATCAAACCGCTGTTCGATGCCTACACAAAAGAAACCGGCACGACGATCTCCTTTATCACCGACAAGGAAGGACCGCTGCTGCAGCGCCTGAAAGCCGAAGGCGAAAATACCCGCGCCGACCTGTTGCTGACAGTCGATGCCGGCAACCTCTGGCACGCAGCCGACGAAGGCGTGCTGCAAAAAGTCGACTCTGCGGTGCTGACCAAGAACATCCCGGCCAACCTGCGCGACCCGCAGAATCAATGGTTCGGTCTGTCGCTGCGAGCCAGAACCATCGTTTACAGCACAGAGCGGGTCAAGCCGAGCGAGCTGAGCAGCTACGAAGCTCTCGGCGATGCCGCCTGGAAAGATCGCCTGCTGCTGCGTACTTCGAAAAAAGTCTACAACCAGTCGCTGGTCGCCATGCTGATTGCCGAGCATGGCGAAGAACGCACCGAACAGATTGTCCGCTCTTGGGTGAACAACCTGGCCGCGCCCCCAACTTCTAACGATACAGCGCTGATGGAAGCGATCCTCGCCGGGCAGGGGGATGTCGGCATCGTCAACACCTACTACTTCGGCAGATTGCTGAAAAAGAATCCGGAGCTGAAACTGGCGCTCTTCTGGCCGAATCAGGACAGCACCGGCGTGCATGTCAACGTCTCAGGCGCAGGAGTGACCCGCTATGCGAAAAACCCACAAGCTGCCATCAAGTTCATCGAATGGCTCTCATCCGAAAAAGCCCAGAACATGTTTGCTGATGCCAACATGGAGTATCCGGTCAATCCGGCTGTCGAGGCCCACGAATATGTCAAAGCCTGGGGGACATTTAAAGCTAGCCAGCAGAATCTGGCCGACGCAGGAGCACTGCAAACCGACGCCATCAAACTGATGGACCGTGCGGATTACCGGTAAACAGCGGTCGTGGGGACACTGACCACTTCAGCAGGAAATCGTGCTGAAGCCTCATGGCGGGGCTTCAGCCGGTTTTTTCGCCAACCGAGCGGCTGGCAGTGGCTGACCCTGGCGGTCGCCCTGCTGGTGCTGGCACCACTGTCAATCCTGCTGCTGGCCTGGCAGGACCCGGCCTGGGACATCTGGCAGCACCTGTTGCAGACCATGCTCGGCCGGTTGCTGCTGAACACCCTGACGCTGGTGCTGGGCGTAACCGCCGGCACCCTGCTGCTCGGTGTCAGTCTGGCCTGGCTGACCGGCGCCTGCGACTTTCCCGGCCGCCGGTACTTTTCATGGCTGCTGCTGCTGCCGCTGGCAATGCCGACTTACGTGCTGGCGTTTGTCTTTCTGGGCCTGTTCGACTTTTCCGGCCCGGTCCAGACCCAGCTGCGCGACTGGTTCGGGCGCGGGGCCTGGGCTCCCGATATGCGCTCGGCCGGCGGCGTGGTGCTGGTCATGTCGCTGGCTCTCTACCCCTACGTTTACCTACTGGCACGCAACGCCTTTCAGACCCAGGGCAAAAGAGCTCTGGAAGCAGCGCAGAGCCTTGGCAGTCATCCACTTGGCGGTTTTTTTCGCGTCGCCCTGCCGATGGCCCGCCCCTGGATTGCCGGCGGCGCAACGCTGGTGGTCATGGAAGCGCTGGCCGACTTCGGTGCGGTCTCGATCTTTAATTTCGACACCTTCACCACCGCCATCTACAAGGCCTGGTTCGGATTTTTCTCTCTGGCGGCAGCAGCGCAGCTATCATCCTTACTGGTGGTACTGGTCTTTCTGCTCATTTTGCTGGAGCAGAAACTGCGCAAGCGGATGCGCTTCACTCAGGGACGTCTGGCTCCGCAGGCGGAGCGAATCAAGCTGCAGGGGAACAAGAAATGGCTGGCCAGCGGATATTGCCTGACAATCCTGCTGATCGCCTTTCTGCTGCCGGCCCTGCAACTGCTCAGCTGGAGCCTGGAATCCTTCCATCTGGAATTCGACAGCCGCTACCTGACACTGCTTGGCCACTCGCTGACCCTCGGTATCTGCTCGGCGGTGCTGATCGCCACGGTCGCCCTGCTGCTCGCCTACGCCGGTCGCCGTCATCAGGATCGCCTGACCCACGGCCTGATCCGCACCGCCACCCTCGGCTACGCCCTGCCGGGCACGGTGCTGGCGGTCGGAATCTTCATTCCGCTGGCGAAACTGGATAACCTGATGATCAACCAGGCCCGCCACCTGTTCGGCTGGGAAATCCCGCAGCTGCTGCAGGGGACCATATTGATCATGCTGATCGCCTACCTGATCCGTTTCATGGCGGCGGGCTTCAAGGCGATCGACAGCGCCATGTACCGGGTGACGACCAATATCGACGAAGCCTCACGCCTGATGGGGCTGCGTGGCATCAAGCTGCTGGCGAAAGTTCATCTGCCGATGCTGCGCGGCGGGATTTTTACCGCCCTGACGCTGGTGTTTGTCGATGTGATGAAAGAGATGCCGATTACCCTGATGACCCGGCCGTTCGGCTGGGATACGCTGGCGACGAAGATTTTTGAACTGACCTCCGAAGGCGAGTGGGAACGGGCGGCGCTGCCGGCGCTGACCCTGCTGCTCGCCGGCCTGATCCCGATAGTGGTGCTGATGCGCGGTACGGAAAAAGACTAAAAGGAAACTATGAGCGACAACAACCAGACCATCCTCGAACTGAAAAAGATCTCGCAGGCCTACGGCAAACAGCTGGTCGTCAAAGACCTGTCGCTGACCCTGAAGCATGGTGAAATCGGCTGCCTGCTCGGTGCCAGCGGCTGCGGCAAAACCACGGTGCTACGCACCATCGCCGGCTTTGAACCACTGCTCGACGGTGAGATTCTGATCGCTGGCAACTGCGTCAGCAGGGCCGGCTTTTCCCTGCCCCCGGCCAAGCGGCAGATCGGCATGGTCTTTCAGGATTACGCCCTCTTCCCGCACCTGAGCATCTTCGACAATGTCGCCTTCGGTTTGCGCGAACTACCCAAAGCGGAACAGCTGCGGCGGGGCAATGAAGTGTTGCAGCTGGTCGGTTTACACAGCGAACACAACAAGTATCCGCACGAAATCTCCGGCGGCCAGCAGCAGCGGGTGGCCCTGGCCCGGGCGCTAGCGCCGAAGCCACAGCTGCTACTGATGGATGAGCCCTTCTCCAATCTGGATGTGACGCTGCGCGAACGGCTGTCGATGGAGGTACGCGATATCCTGAAGGAGTACGGCACCACCGCGCTGTTCGTCACCCACAATCAGAACGAAGCCTTTGCCGTTGCCGACCGGATCGGTGTGATGCACAGCGGCGAAATTCTGCAGTGGGACAAGGCACACAACCTCTACCATCAGCCGGTCAGCCCGAAAATTGCCGAGTTTGTCGGCGAAGGAGCGCTGATCACCGGCGTGGTCCGCGCCAACCAGCAGGTAGACACCGGCCTCGGCCTACTCTCTGGAGTGGTCAACAGTTCACTGCCGACCAACACCGCCGTACAGTTGCTGGTCCGTCCGGAAGACATCATCCACGACGACGACAGTCCGGTCAAAGCCCAGGTAATCCGCCGCAGCTTCCGCGGCGCCAACATCCTCTACCATCTGCTGCTGGAGGGGGGCGATCAGGTTCAGGCGCTGGTTCCAAGCCACTGCGACCATCAGCCGGGAGAAAAGATCGGCATCCAACCCGATGTCCGCCACTTGGTGCTGTTTCCGCTGGGCTGCTGAACGCCAGATTGTCATGTCGCCGTGGATTAATCCTTAAGCAGAAGTAGTGAGCTTTTTAGCGACAGAAACAGGCACAGCCCAATCTGATTTTCAGGTTGGGCTGTGCCTGTTTTGAATTTTGATTCTACGCGTTGCAGCAGAGCGGAAGGGTTAAAGTCCGATCGTTGCCAGACTCTTGCGGATATCGGCTTTGTTGAAAGGTTTTGTCAGGTAGCCTTCACAGCCGCTCTTAAATGATGACATAACGCTTTTAGAATCGTTCTTGGAGGTCACCATCATGACTTTAACCCACTTGTCGCGTGAGGTTACACCATTCTCAGCTTCGAACGCGCGGATCTGTTCCAGCACCTGAGGGCCGCTGAGCCCAGGCATTTCAAAATCGAGAGTGATCAGACGGTAAGCCTTTTTGTCGTTGAACGCTTGGCAGAACAGGTCAAACGCCTGCTCCCCACTTGAGGCGACATCGCACTCCCCTTTCGCTTCAAGCAACAGACTGAGCTTGTGCCGACTGACAAATTCATCGTCTACGATCAGAATTCTCATCATTGGCCCCCACGTTCTTTATTCAGTTAGACTTGCGTTTACAGACAAACGGTATTGGTTAGCTCCTGTCGGCTTGCGCCTCCAGGTAGTTCTTCAGGCGCAGCAACTCTGCTTCGAGAGAACTGACCGCCTGGCTATTCACCGGCTGTCCGGACCCGACAGCCTCTTCGATCTGCTGCGCGGCACGACTGACAGGGACGGCATGAATATTGGCTGCTCCGCCTTTAATCGCATGGGCTTCCCGGCGCAGCGTTTTCATATCGGCCTCTTCGACCGCCAGATACATTTTTTTCACCTGAGCTTCGGCCAGACGTAAAAACTCCGCAACAATTCCCAGCAGAAGCTCTTTCATCCCTTCAAATTCTTCGACCGCTTTTTCGAGGTTAATCGGCACCCATTGCAGATTTTCGATTACAACCGGCGGGTTTCCTGCGACGACTGGCTCGACCTGACCCTGTGTCCGGTCGTTGCTGGCCAACCATTTCTGCACCATCTGTAGCAATTCGGTCTTGTTCAAAGGTTTCGTGATGTAATCATCCATACCGGCCTGCAGGCACTTTTCTCTGTCCCCCTGCATGGCCAGGGCTGTCATGGCGACAATTGGTATTCTTCCGACGCCGGCAGGCGTCTCCTCCAGCAAGCGGATTGCCTGGGTGGCCTGATAGCCGTCGACAGTCGGCATCTGTACATCCATCAGAATAAGATCGTA
>DATCYW010000023.1:0-10639 GCA_036526255.1 Malonomonas sp.
ATTGAACAGGCCGTAGCCCTGCATTACGATCATCGCCCCGGTGCGGCACCGAAAGTTTCGGCGACCGGCAAGGGGGAGGTGGCGCGCCGGATCATCGCCGCCGCCGAAGCGGCCGGAGTCGATATCGTTCAGGACCCCGACCTGCTCGAAGTGCTCGGCCGGGTGCCGATCGGTGAAGAGGTTCCGCCCGAACTGTTTCAGGCGGTCGCCGAAATCCTCGCCTTTATCTATCGTGTCAATGGCCGCTACGCCGCCGACAAGAATTAGCCGGTAATTCGCGTAATCCCAGTGTTTTTCAGCCGCCTCAGGTGTCCGAAAAATCCCTTTACAGCTTCATTACGCTTAGTGTATGTTACCCGACTTGCGGAGAGGTGACCGAGAGGCCGATGGTGCTCGCCTGGAAAGCGGGTGTAGTGAAAGCTACCCGGGGTTCGAATCCCCGCCTCTCCGCCATATTCAATTCATAGATTTAGGATTCCGGTTCAGGTTGCCGGTAGAAGTGACAGCCGGGTCCCGCGCAACGGACATCCGTGAACTCCGTCAGGCCCGGAAGGGAGCAGCGGTAACGGTCTTGGACGTGTGCCGCGGGGGTGCCTGGCTGTCACTTGTACCGGCAATTTTTCTTTTCCCCCGGCAAAGATTGCGGAGAGATGCATGTCTTATCTGGTTCTGGCTCGCAAGTGGCGTCCGCAACTGTTCGAAGATCTGGTCGGTCAGGAGCACGTCAGTCAGACCCTGAAGAACGCCATCAGCGCTGACCGGGTGCACCACGCCTTTCTGTTTACCGGCGCTCGCGGCGTCGGTAAAACCTCAGCGGCGCGGATCTTTGCCAAGGCGCTCAACTGCCTGCAGGGGCCGGCGACCGAGCCCTGCGGTGAGTGCCCCTCCTGTGTTGAAATTACCGCCAGTCAGGGGATCGATGTTTTCGAGATCGACGGCGCGTCCAACACCGGCGTCGACGATATTCGCGAGCTGCGCGAAAACATCCGCTATCTGCCTTCTCAATCGCGCTACAAGATCTTCATCATTGATGAAGTTCACATGCTCTCGATCAACGCCTTCAACGCCCTGCTGAAAACCCTCGAAGAGCCGCCGGACCACGCCAAGTTTATCTTCGCCACCACCGAACCACACAAAATCCCGATCACCATCCTGTCGCGCTGTCAGCGGTTTGACTTCCGTAAGATCAGTCTCGCGCCTTTGCAGGGGCGGTTGCGTTATATCGTCAATCAGGAAAATATCCAGATTTCCGACGCCGGTCTGGCGATGATCGCTCGCAGTGGCGGCGGCAGCATGCGGGATGCGCTCTCGACGCTCGATCAGGTGATCGCATTCTGCGGGGCGCAGATCGCCGATGACGACCTGCAGGGGCTGCTTGGGCTGGTCAGTCGCCGTTTGTTGCTGGATTGTATCGATGCCATACTGACCCGGGATGCCAGGCAGGCGCTGGCTGCGGTGCAGCGGGTTGATGACCAGGGGCATTCTTTCCGGCAGTTCTGCCAGCAACTGGTCGAACTGGTCCGAGCGCTGGTCATCCTGAAGGTGACCGCGCAGCCGAACGAGCTGCTCGATTATGCCGAGGCCGAGCTGCAGGAGTTGCGGACGCTGGCTGCCCCCGCCAGTCTCGACGATCTACAACGTCTGCTGGCTCTATTGATCCGCACCGAGGCCGATCTTGCGGTTTCCAACTATCCACGCCTGACCATGGAGATGGTGCTGGTCAAACTGGCCAGTTTGCCGCTCGGGGTCGAGGTGGCGACCCTGATTAAGAAACTTGAGGCGCTCGAGCGGCGTCTGGCTGGTGGCAGCCTGCCCGCTCCCAAGCCGGCAGCGGCAACTCATTCGCTTCCGCTTCCGCCTCCGACCCCGACGCCGAAGCTCGATCTGCCGCCACCGCCGCCGGAGCCTGATTCACCTGAACCGCACGCCGAAGTTGTTGCCGTGCCTGCTGTCACGGCGGCTGGCGACAAGACCTGGGGGGGCTTGGTTGACTTCATCAACCAGCGCCGTCGACCGCTCGGCTCACGGCTTGAGCACGGCAGTCTTCTGCAACTGGAGCTGCCGAAGCTGAAAATCGGTTTCCCCCGACAGTATTTCAACTTGCTCGGCAACGACCAGCGTGAGGCGATTGAAGCGCTGGCGCAGGAATACTTTGCAACCCAGGTTAAGGTTGAGTTTCAGCAGGTCAACGGCGAGCAGGGTGCTCCCCCTTCGCTGCATCAGGAGCGGGCCCAGCAGGAGAGCGACCGGCAGAAAAAATTGCGCGAAAACGCCGAACAGCATCCGATGGTGAAATCAGCGGTCGAGATCTTTGGTGGCACCATTGAAGAGATCATCCCGAACGATAAAGGCTTTATTTAACCGCGCAAAATCGAACCAATGCCTAAAACCGCCGGCGCAAGTCGGGTTAATTACGTACCGAAGGAGAGACAAACATGTCAAAGGGACTTGGTAACATCATGAAGCAGGCCCAGCAGATGCAGGCAAAGATCGCGCGCGTGCAGCAGGAGCTGGAGACCAAAGAGATCGAGGCGACCTCGGGTGGCGGGATGGTGACGGCGCGTGTCAACGGCAAGCAGGAGCTGCTCAGTCTGCAGATCGAAAAAGCGGTTGTCGATCCGGAAGATGTCGATATGCTGCAGGACCTGGTGCTGGCTGCCGTCAACGCCGCGATCAAGCAGAGCCAGGAGCTGATTAAGCAGGAGATGAGCAAGGCCACCGGTGGAATGAATATCCCCGGGATGTTCTAGGTTTGATATGGTAAAAAATAGATCCCCGCTGACCAAACTTCCGGTCTGTGGGGATTTTTTTTCTCCGGGGCTGGCTTATTTCTGCATACGGTATACGATAAAAAGATTGAAATATGCACAAAACGCGTGGTAGAGTTTTTGTTGGTCAGACCAATGACCCAAAAACCATTTTGGGGAAAATTTACTTTTTTAGTCTCCCTGAAAAAATAAAACACTATTTTAAAAAATTGGATTTCGTGAGGATTCCATGCTAGGTTCACTCCCGTCATTCACGCGATTAGTCGCCGAGTTAAGCAAGTTACCCGGCATTGGTGGCAAGACTGCGGCGCGCTTGGCTTTTCATCTTTTACGTACCTCAGAACAGAATGTGACCGCTCTGGCTGAGGCGCTGGTGGCGATGAAGCAGAAGGTCGGTTTCTGCCGGCGCTGTTTTCATATCGCCGAATCGGAACTCTGCCAGATCTGCAGCGATCCGGCGCGGGAGACACAACGGCTCTGTATCGTTCAGGAGCCGCAGGATCTGCTGGCGATTGAACGCAGCCATGCGTATCGCGGTGTTTATCATGTGTTGCATGGCGCGCTGTCACCGCTGGACGGCATCGGGCCGGATGATCTGAAAATCCCTCAGCTGTGGCAACGCCTGGAGCAGGAATCGATCGAAGAGGTGTTGCTGGCGACCAACTTCTCCGTCGAAGGGGAAGCGACCGCGCTCTATCTGGCCCAACTGTTTAAACAGCGGGGGGTACGGGTGACCCGATTGGCGCACGGCATCCCGATGGGCAGCGATCTGGAATACATCGACGCCGGCACGGTTCAACAGGCCGTTACCGGGCGGCGTGAGTTGTAATAAACGCACTAGGCAGACAAAGCTACTTTCGGCAGGCACTCATTTTAGAGTTTCTGTCGATCCTTATTTTTAGTCCGCAAGCAAAGTTACGGTTCCCTTGACGGGGACTGTCCATTTCTCACTGTACAAAGGAGGTTTGCATGTCTCGGAAGAAGGTTTGTATCGATGGTTGTTCTGCAGCCGCGCACGTCGCTCACGCGACCAATGAAGTCATCGCGATCTATCCCATTACTCCCTCCTCGGGAATGGGCGAGATCTCTGATGCCAAGAGCGCCGCTGGCGAAAAGAATATCTGGGGAACGATCCCCAAGGTCGTTGAGATGCAGTCCGAAGGCGGTGCCGCCGGCGCTGTTCACGGCGCTCTGCAGACTGGCGCGCTGACCACCACCTTTACCGCGTCACAGGGTCTGCTGCTGATGATCCCGAACATGTACAAGATCGCCGGTGAACTGAGCCCGACCGTCTTTCATGTTTCAGCCCGCGCGATTGCCGCTCAGGCGCTGTCGATTTTCGGCGATCATTCCGATGTCATGGCCTGTCGCCAGACCGGTTGGGCGATGCTCTGTTCCAACAATGTTCAGGAAGTCATGGACTTCGCCCTGATCTCTCAGGCCGCGACTCTCGAGTCACGGATCCCCTTCCTGCACTATTTTGACGGTTTCCGCACCTCGCACGAAATTCAGAAGGTCGAAGAACTGAGCATGCAGGACATGAAGTCGATGATCGACGATAAGCTGGTTGCAGCTCACCGCAACCGCTCCATGTCGCCTGACCGTCCGGTGCTGCGTGGTACTGCCCAGAATCCGGATGTCTACTTCCTCGGTCGCGAGTCGGTCAACAGCTTCTACGACAAGCTTCCGGGTATCGTTCAGGGGCAGATGGACAAGTTCGCCAAGCTGACCGGTCGTCAGTACAAGATGGTTGATTATGTTGGTCACCCGAAAGCTGAGCGCGTTGTCGTGATGCAGGGTTCCGGTTGTGAAGCAATGGAAGAACTGATCCGGCACCTGGCTGATAAAGGCGAGAAGGTCGGTCTGGTCAAAATCCGGCTGTTCCTGCCGTTTCCGATCGAGCAGTTCTGTCAGGCCGTCCCGAGCAGCGTCAAGAAGATCACCGTACTCGACCGCACCAAAGAGCCGGGCTCCATTGGTGAGCCGATGTATCAGGCGATCCGGACCGCCATCGGCGAAGGCATGGTCGACGGTCTGAGCAACTTCGACGGATACCCGACGGTTGTCGGCGGTCGTTACGGCCTCGGTTCCTTCGAGTTCAACGCCGGTATGTGTAAGGCGGTTCTCGACAACATGCTGCAGGACAAGCCGAAAAACCACTTCATCGTCGGCTTCAATGATGATGTTACCAATAGAAGCCTCGACTTCGACGAGTTCTACAAGGTTCCGTTCAGCGGTTACTCGGCGATGTTCTATGGTCTCGGTTCTGATGGTACCGTTGGTGCTAACAAGAACTCGATCAAGATCATCGGTGACACCACCGACAACGAAGTACAGGCGTACTTCGTCTATGATTCGAAGAAGGCTGGCAGCATGACCACCTCGCACCTGCGTTTCGGTGACAAGTTGATCAGATCGACCTACCTGCTCTCCGATAACGAAGCCGATTTCGTCGCCTGTCACAACTTCTCTTTCCTCGAGAAGTACGACATGCTGAAAAACGCCAAGCCGGGTGCAACCTTCCTGCTCAACTCACCTTTCAGCAAGGATGAGATCTGGCCGCACCTGCCGAAGGCTGTTCAACAGCAGATTATCGACAAGGGGCTCAAGTTCTACGTCATCGACGGTATTGCTCTCGGTGAGAAGCTCGGTCTCGGTTCCCGCATCAACGTCATCATGCAGACCGCCTTCTTCAAGATCTCCAATATCATTTCGCTCGAAACCGCGATTACCGAGATCAAGGGCGCTATCGTCAAATCGTACGGCAAGTCTGGCGACAAGGTTGTCAACATGAACAAGCAGGCGGTTGATGCCGCCCTTGAGAATATTCAAGCCGTTGCTGTCCCGGCGACTGCCGACAGTGTCATCGAAATGCAGGCTGGCAAGTGGGACGGTTGCAGTGACGTTGTCAAGACCACCCTCGGCCCGATCATCGACGGTCTCGGTCACAAGCTGCCGCTCTCGGCCATGCCCTGCGACGGTACTTTCCCGACCGCGACCGCGGCAGTCGAGAAGCGTAATATCGCTGTCAATATTCCGGTCTGGAAAGAAGAGCTCTGTGTGCAGTGCGGCATCTGCTCTTTCGTTTGTCCACATGCAGCGATCCGGATGAAGGTCTATGAAGAGGGTGATCTCAAAGGCGCTCCGGCAACCTTCAAGTCCTGCGCTGCCAAGGGCAAGGATCTCGAGGGTAAGCTGTTCACCCTGCAGACCGCTCCGGAGGATTGTACCGGTTGCGGTGCCTGTGTTCACAACTGCCCGGCCAAGAGCAAGACCGAAGAGGGTGTCAAGGCGATCAACATGGCTCCTCAGCCGGCACTGCGTGAGACCGAAGCGGCGAACTTCAAGTTCTTCCTCGGCCTGCCCGATCCGGACGAAAGCCTGTTTAACCGTGCCACCGTCAAAGGCAGCCAGTTCCTGCCACCGATGTTCGAATTCTCCGGTGCCTGTGTTGGTTGTGGCGAGACTCCGTTCGTCAAGCTCTGCTCACAGTTGTTTGGTGACCGCATGATGGTCGCCAACGCAACCGGCTGCATGTCGATCTGTGGCGGCAACCTGCCGACCACTCCCTGGACGGTCCGTAAGGACGGCCGTGGCCCGACCTGGAGTAACTCACTGTTTGAAGATAACGCTGAGTTCGGTTTCGGGATGCGCCTGGCGGTCGACAAGACCACCGAGTATGCCTGTGAACTGCTGAAAGGTAACATCGAATGTGGCTGTGCCGCTTGCGTCGGTACCGCAGACTTGAAAAAGGCGATTCTTGCCTCGGCTCAGGATTCTCAGGGAGAAATCGAAGCTCAGCGTGGTCGTGTTGCCGAGTTGAAGAAGATCCTCGCTGCCTGTACTCACGAAACCGCCAAGCCGCTGCTGGTCGACGCTGATTACCTGGTCGTCAAGTCGGTCTGGATCCATGGTGGTGATGGTTGGGCGTACGACATCGGTTACGGTGGCCTCGACCACGTTCTGGCTGCCGGCGAGAACGTCAACGTCCTGGTTCTTGACACCGAGGTTTACTCCAATACCGGTGGTCAGGCTTCCAAGTCGACGCCGATCGGTGCTGTTGCTCAGTTCGCTGCCGGCGGTAAGATCATGCCGAAGAAAGACCTGTCGATGATCGCCATGACCTATGGCAACATCTACGTCGCCCGTGTTGCGCTGAGCAACCCGGCTCAGGTCGTCAAGGCGATGATCGAAGCGGATGCCTACGATGGTCCGTCGCTGATCATCGCTTACAGCCACTGTATTGCCCACGGTATCAACATGACCACCGCGGTTGATAACTGTCGGGATGCAGTCAATTGTGGTCACTGGCCGCTGTTCCGCTACGACCCACGTCTTGCCGCGCAAGGCAAGAACCCGCTGCAGATGGACAGCAAAGCACCGACCATCAGCTTTGAGGAGTTCGCCAACAAGCAGAATCGTTTCCGGGTCCTGAAAAAGGCTAACCCCGAGCATGCTGATGAGTTGATGGCCGCTTCGGCCAAGGACGTGGCAACCCGCTACGACCTGTACGTCAAGCTTGCTGAAATGCAGGCCGATTGCGGCAAATAAGCTGAATTGTTTTAGCTGCTGATAAAAGCTCCCGGCATCGATTTGCCGGGAGCTTTTTTTATTTGGAGAAACAACCGCGAAGCGTTAGGTTTACGCAACGTTACAACGTCTCTTCGAATTCAGGTGCCCGATGTCAGAACTCTTCAATGTTTTCCTCAATGTGATCTTGCCGGTTTTCGGTATTGTCGCCCTCGGCTTTCTACTCGGCGGCCGCCTGGAACTGCAGGCACGAACCTTGACGCGAGTTGCCTATTACGTCTTTGTTCCGGCGTTTATTTTTAAGGCGATCAGCGGTTCGCAGGTGCCGCTTGACAGCGCATTGAAAATGCTCTGTTTCATTGTCGCAACCCATCTGCTGGCAGCTTTGGTCGCCGGTGGTATTGCTCGATTGCTTGGACGTTCAAGAGAAATGATCGCCGCCTTTGTCATGATCGCGGCGTTCGGCAATGTCGGTAATTACGGGCTGGCGCTGATCCGTTTCCGGCTTGGGGATGAGGCTCTGGCTCCGGCGACCATCTATTTCGTCGCCATCACCATCACGGCCTTTATTATCTGTGTCGGCGCTGCTGGCTGGGCGCATGGTGGCAGCAAGGGGGCACTCTGGGGGGTGCTGAAAACGCCGGCGCTCTGGGCCACGGTTCCGGCGCTGGTGGTTTCTAGCGGCGATCTGGTCGTGCCGCTGATGTTTTCGCGGATGATCGGGCTGTTGGCGGATGCGATGATCCCGGTGATGCTGTTCGCCCTGGGGCTGCAGCTGCTGGAGCAGAGACGAGTGGCCTTGTCAACAGACGTGCTGCTGGCCAGTGGAATCCGGCTGCTGCTGGTTCCGGCGCTTGCGTTGCTGGTCGCAGTCCCCTTCGCGCTGGGGCCGACCGAACATGCGGCCGGGGTGCTGCAGGCGGCGATGCCGACGGCGATCCTGGTGGCGATCATCGCCAAGGAGAACGATATCGTGCCGGATTTCGTCACCTCGGTGGTGGTGGTTTCGACCCTGGCCAGCCTGCTGACGTTGACCCTGCTGATGGTGTTGCTCTGATGGCCGAATCCTGAAACTGGTCAGGCGGTTATTTTTCGACCCCGGCGTATTCCTTCCCTAGCACCACCAGCACCAGCACCCAGATAGAGCATATTCCCAGCACCAGCCAGCCCAGTTGCGGCAGGTTTAACGGCGGATCGAACCAGCGGGTGAAAATGATGATCAGCACTGAACCGAAGATCTTGAACAGCCGATAGCCGAACATATCGATCCAGGCTTTCGCCTGGTAGATCAGGACCGAGTCGATCGGCACGTAGAGCAGCTCTTTGGAGGCGCGGTTGATTGAATAGGAGAGACCACGATCACCGATTTTTGCCGCTGAAATCAGCAACAGGCCAGGGGCGAACATAAAGCCGAGAGTGAACAGGCTGATCACCAACGGCTGAATCAGCAGTCCGGTGATGACGCCGAAGAATCGATGGATCAAAGGGGTCAGCAGCAGGTTGACGAGAATTGAGAAGGCTCCCATGATGCTGAAAAACAGCGACAGGAACGAGGTTCGCTCATCCATCACCAGGTAGCTGCTTTCCACGGTTTTCATGAACTGAAACTCAATCAGCGGTGAGGCCAGCTGTGCCAGTAGCAGAATCACTGTGATCAGCAGTAAAAAACGACTTTTCTTCAACGCCTGCCAGCCGCCGGCGTATTTCAACGGCTGGCCATTATCCTCCACTTCGCAATAAAGCCCCAATCTGCCCATCAGCCAGGTCAGAAAGAACAGCAGCAGCAGGATGCCAGCGGCCACCAGCAGCAGATCAGCCGTCTGCAGTGGCGTGTGTTTCAGCAGCAGCGCCGCGGCGCCGCCACCAATCACACCGCCAACCAGCCCACCAGTGCCGATGTAACCGTACCAGCCCTTCCCCTCTTTGGTGCTGTAGATCGAATTGGTCAGGCTCCAGAACTGTTCAACCATCAGGACGCTGAGAATATCGACAAAAATGTAGAAAGAGGTCGCCAGGGCCGGGCCGGGCGCGTTGAGCAGCAGGCGAAAAACAACCAGGCAGGCCGACAGAACAAGGCAGGTGCCGAGGACCAGTGCGACCCGGCTGCAGCGTTCGACCAAACGATGATAGATGCCGATAAGGATCGCCATGGTCACGGCCGTGCCGATCCAGACAAAGGGCAGCTGGTCAGCGCCAAGGTACTCGATGAACAGCGACCGGCTGGCCGGTTTCAGGTGGTAGACCGCCATGATGATCAGCAGGAAATTGGCGAACAGAAAGGCTGCCCGGATGCTGAGGGTCCGGTGTGCGGGGTAGCGTTGGTTGCAGCGCGTGGCAGAGTTTTCTGATTCAATCATTTGCGTTTATGACCATATTTCAGTATGATGCGCGATATGAAAATCGCTATTAAGAAAATATTAATAATCCTGCTGGTCTTTTTGCTCACGGTTCCATCGGTGTTCGGTTCACAGCAACCGCCTCGTCTGGGCAGCTGTTCTAACAGTCGTTTGCAGGAGGGGCTTGAATCCTGCCTGCGTGAGCTGAAGCTGGATAAGGCTGCTGAGCGTAATAAGCTGAGCGTCGCCCTGGTTGATATTACCGATCCAACACAACCACAGCTGGCCGAGATTAATGGCAACCGGATGATGTACGCCGCCAGTCTGCCGAAGATCGCCATTCTGCTCGGCGCTTTTGAGCGGATTGCCAGCGGTGAAATGGAATTAGACGCGGCCACGCAAGAGAAGCTGACGCGGATGATCCGCAATTCTTCCAATCAGGCAGCCACCGAAATGCTCAATAAGGTCGGCAAGGTTTATCTGGCCGATCTGCTGCAATCACCAAAGTACCGCCTCTACGATCCGCTGTATAACGGTGGGCTCTGGGTCGGCAAAGACTACGGCAAGGCCGGGGCCTGGAAACGCGACCCGCTGGCCAACCTGTCTCACGGCGCGACCGCCTTCCAGGTGGCGCGGTTTTACTATCTGCTCGAAACCGGCCAGCTGGTTTCGCCCGAAATGAGCCTCGAGATGAAGAATATCCTCAGCAAACCGGCCATTTCGCATAAATTCGTCAAAGGGTTAAAGCTCAGGCCGGATGCTGAAATTTTCCGCAAGTCTGGTTCCTGGCGACAGTATCACGCCGACAGCGCCATCATTGAACATCACGGCCGCCGTTACATTGCCGTGGCGCTGGCAGAAGATGCCCAGGGCGGCGAGTGGCTCAGTCGCCTGATCGTCCGACTTGACGACCTGATTCTGCGGCTTCACTCCTGATTTTCAGTCTTTCCTTGGCGCGCCGCTCCAGCAGCCGGTGAATCCGCATCGCCAGCGTCTGGTGCGCGA
>DATCYW010000024.1:0-12700 GCA_036526255.1 Malonomonas sp.
CCACAGGGGCACCTGTGCGAAGGCGCCTGCACACTGGATGACGGCTACGGGGCCATCACTATCGGCGCCATCGAGGCCTCGATCACCGACCTGGCCTTCGACGCCGGACTGGAACTCCCTTTCCCCGGCATCCGGCACACGAAAACCGTTGCTATCATCGGCTCGGGTCCGGCCGGCATCTCCTGCGCCCACTTTCTGCTGCGCGCCGGCATTGGTGTCGCCATGTACGAACGGGCCGAAACCCCCGGCGGCCTGCTGACCTACGGTATCCCCGGCTTCAAGCTCGATAAGAAAATTATCGCCCGCCGCTTCAAACTGTTGCGCAAAGCCGGCCTCAAACTGTACCTGAAGCAGGACGTCGGCACAGACATTCAACTGAACGATCTGGTCGAACAGCACGACGCGGTCTTTATCGGCATCGGCGCCACCAAAGGGCGGCAAGCCGGGATCAAGGGGGAAGATCACGAACAAGTGTTCATGGCGATGGATTACCTGACCCGAAAGCAGCAGCAACTGTTCGGCAAAGAACTGCCAGCGCCATATGAAATGCGCGGCAAGCAGGTAGTGGTGATCGGCGGCGGGGACACCGCCATGGACTGCCTGCGCACCGCGATCCGTGATGGCGCAGCCAGCGTCACCTGCCTCTACCGGCGCGATGAAGCGAACATGCCGGGCAGTCGTAAAGAGTTTTTAAACGCGGTCGAAGAAGGGGTCGAGTTCTGTTTTAACGTCGTGCCAAAACAGATCAGGGTCGAAGCGGATGGCGTGCTCTGTGTCGATGTGGTCAAGACCCGGATGGGCGAAAAAGGTGCTGATGGGCGGCAGAGTGTCCAAATCATCGAGAACACCGAGCACTGCGTCCCTGCTGATGTGATTATCATGGCGCTCGGCTTTGATGTCGGTGCCTGTCCGGGGCTGGAAGAACAGGGTGTCACGACTGACAAGTGGGGGCAGTTGCAGGTCGATCCGCTCAGTTGCGCGACCAGCAATGCAAAAATCTACGCCGGCGGCGATTGCCAACGCGGCGCCGACCTGGCAGTCACCGCGGCGGCGGATGGCCGCAAAGCCGCTTTGGCGATCATGCGCCAGCTGCTGGGCTGACAGGGCGGAAATCGCGAGATGACTCAGTCACCCCTCTGGCAGGCGACGACGCTGCCGCTTACGCAGGTTGAATTCAAGCAGCTGCAGCAGTCGCTGGAGATCCCTTTCGCCGAGCAGCTGCAATCGCATCAGCTGCCTGCAGAACTAAACTGCGAGCTTTCGCGACTCTATCTGCCGCTGGCGGCCTGGTTGAACGCCCGGCGCCCTGAGACAGGACCGCTGCTGATCGGCATCAACGGTTCGCAGGGGAGCGGCAAATCGACCCTCTGCGGTCTGCTGAAATGGTTGCTTGAAACTGCGTTTCGCTGCCGGACCTGTGTCCTCTCCATCGATGATCTCTACCTGCCGAAAGCGGCGCGACTGCGACTGGCGGCAGAAATCCACCCGCTGCTGACAACCCGCGGCGTCCCAGGTACCCATGACATCCCGCAGGGGATGAAACTTTTCGCCCAGCTGAAAGCAGCCGCTGCGACAGAAATCGTTCAAATCCCCCGTTTCAACAAAGCAAGCGATGATCGGCTGCCTGCAGAACGCTGGGATCAGGTGACCGGCCCTTGCGACCTGATTCTGTTCGAAGGCTGGTGCGTTGGCGCGACGCCTCAGAGGGAAGCCGCACTTGCCCCGCCCCTGAACCCGTTGGAAGCAAACGAAGATGCCGATGGCCAGTGGCGCCGCTATGTCAACTGCCAACTTGCCGGCCCCTATCAACAACTGTTCGCACAGCTTGATCTGCTGCTGATGCTGAAAATCCCCGACTGGGAGCTGGTCTACCACTGGCGCAAACGCCAGGAAGAGCAGCTGGCGGCCCGACAGAGCGGGGCTGGGGTGATGGATGAAGCCGCACTGCTGCGCTTTATTCAACACTACGAACGACTGACCCGCCATCAGTTAGCGACCCTGCCCGAAACAGCCGACCTGGTACTGGAGCTTGATCGCAGCCAGCGGGTCGCAGCCTTGCAGTTGAAGAACTGACCGGTCGTCGGCGGATAAAGCTGCCATCAGCGCCAGGCGAGAAGCCCTTCGGCAAGAATGTTTGCCTTTTCCGTCAGATCCTGCAACTCGCTAGCAGCCGCCTCTGACAACTTCGACGACAATCCGGCCTGTGAGGGGGCAAACAGCAATTCTCGGCGGGACCGATGATCAGCAAGAAACGACTTCAACTCGACGTTCTCCACCCAGGTTGCAACGAGAATGTCCGTGAGATCATCCAATTGCGCGACCAGAGAGCCGATCCACTGCCTGCTTCGGGCTGAAATTGAAAAGGGCTCCAGCGCCGTCGGCAGGTCGAGTACGAGCGCTTGACGAAATGACCGGTCCTCCTGCAGCAGCTGAAAAAACGCGTGATCCGTCAGAGTGATCTTCGGCAGTTCAGCTGCGACTGGCCCTGTCAACGCAGAGACCTCCCGGCTTGCTCCAGATCAATATGGGTCGGGAGCAGCTTTGCAATCGATTTCGGGTCGGTGAACATTTGCGCCGGATAGGATTGCCCATCGACATGGACCAGGAAATCCACGTACCAGTTGCTTAACAGGTTCTCCCAGACCTGATCCGACAAGAATATCCCGTCAGTGAACTCTTCGGCGCACGAATCGGTGCAATCGGTATGTGAACAGCTTGGATCGCTGCAATCATCGTGGGTGCACTGATCATCCCGACAGCCGGCATTGTCGCAGCCGGTATCTGCACAGCCGGTATCGGAACAGAAACCGTCACCGCAGTTTTCGTCACCGCAATAGGTATCCGAGCAACGCAGGTCGGTGCAACCGCTGCCGCCTACGGCGCCAACTGACCCGGGACCCATTTCGATGTCAACGCTCGGTGCGGTGTTGAAAATATTCACCGCGACGGCGGCGATCGTTTCGCGTAGCCGGTCAAACTCAGGAACCTCATTTAAGGGTACGCTAAACGCTTGCCGTTCAAGGTCGGCCTGGCTACAGAAAAGTTGCATTTCCAGTTGCTTCGGCTGCACCAGAGCGGCCCTCAAGCGCATGTCATCCTTCATGCTCTGAAATGCCAGCGACAGACCCATCATCCGCACCAGTTCGATCCGGGCTTGAATACTGTGTCGCTCCGTGTCCGTAAGCGCTTCGGCCGCGAGAGCTTTTTCAGGGGCCAGGATTGCCAGTAATCGATATCTGACATCCATGGCCAAACGATAAAGCACACTTTCCGGCCGGCTGATCGGTTTGGTTAATTTTCCTCTCATGATCTGTACCCCTCCTCTACGGTAAAGGGTTTGTTGCCGCTAGAAGATTCTCCCAGGGAACACTCTGCCCGCGTATTTTTGCCATTTTCGCCATCGCCTTCAGGCACATATACTTGATCGTCGTTTTGCCACGTAGACTGGTCAGCGGGCAGGGATAACAGATGGTGGGAAAGTATCGACAGTAGCGGCAGGGCAACATCCGGTTTTTTATTTCCTCGCTGTACAACAGAGCTTCAATGTTCTGCAGTTCAGAGGAATTCCAGATTTCAGCAAAAGAATGATCGACAAGTGATCTTCGCGGCAACGGCCCTATCGGCAGCCGCTTGTCAGCGGTATCGGTCAAGGCCTGACAGGGGAACAAAGCGCCGTCCGGTTGCAAGTAACCCTTAACGCGGATCGCGTTACACGCCGTTGCATAGACGGGGAAAGAGGTTGCATATTTTTCGTTCAGATATTGCGTGACAATTGGCGGGAAACCCAACTGCAGATGCACTGTGTCGCCGCTTGCGGTCGTGGCTGCGATCTCTTCACCCATCGCCAGTTGCATATCTTGATCGGGCGAAAGGTCGGCGGCATGGTCGATAGCGTTTCCGCTTAACCGCAAGGGGCTCAAGATGAGGTTATCCACGCCAAGCCTCTTGATCAGCAGGGCCATCGTCCGCAGCTTGCCGATATTGCCTTTGACCAGGGTACAGGCAACAACAACCCGGGTCGCTTTTTTCTTCGCGGCGATCATTTGAGTTAACTGTTCGATATTTCTGCAGACCGGAGCAAAGACCCCTTTACCGCGGACAGCATCGTTGCTTTGCGCATCCGGGCCATCCAGACTGACAGTAATTATAGAGATGCCGGCGTCAATCAACCGCTCGGCGACCGACGTCGTCAACAGCGTTCCATTGGTGTTGACACTGCAGTCAATCCCCAGCTTGACCATGTAGCCGACCAGCTCGGGGAAATCATCACGCAACAAGGGCTCGCCACCAAGAAAATGCACGCGCCTGACACCATTGAGGCACAATTCCTGAGCGATTTTTTTGTTGTCGGCGAGGGAGAGGTCTTCGACCTGCCGGTTACGGTAGAACTCCGTCGAGCGGCAATGGGCACACTGCAAATTGCATCGGTGAGTAATATCCCATTGTATGAACTTCCGATGATTCCTCATCCAGCACTGCCTTCCTTGCGATACGCTGCGAACCTTGACCGGTATCCGTAAACAGCAATCCTGCCCCTCCCATAACCGCACACAATGTTGTGACGGGATAAAATTAAAAAAACCGAAACCACCATAAGGATAAATATCCTTCGGCAGCTCGGCCATCTTCGTCCCACAAGACCCGTTGCTTTCCGCGCCCCCCTCACGGGAGGGTTAGCATTATCGGGATTACCTCTATATTAAAAAGGAATAGTTTACTTTTACCAGAAGTTAATGAGCGGTCAAGCCCCTGACGCAAAAAAGCCTGCAGTGGTCTGCAGGCTTTTTTGACAGCGGGTCTAAAAATACAGTTACTTTTTCACGTGACAACGGTTGCAGTTTTTCTTCGCCTCAAAAGCCCGCTCGCCATTGTGACAGACACCGCAGTACTTGCCGGCGTAAATTTCGTCCATGGAAATCTGCACGGTCCCCTGCTTCATCTTCGGGAACATGTCTTTGTTGTGGCACTCGGCGCACTTGACTCCGGCGTCTTTATGAATCTGTCCGGAAAAACTTACGGTGCCCATCGAGCTTTTGTCGAACTCCAAAGTCTTGCCCGGAGGAACGGCAACTGCAGCAGTGACAACGCAGAACGAGATGACCGCCATCAGAATCAGCATTTTTTTCATGATACCCACCCTTTGTGTTTGAATGAATTGAGAAACCGCAGAAACAACCTTGTTGATTCAATACACAAGAAGCTAGCCGATTCACAACAAATCGTCAACGTCAGGGTAAAATTAAAATTCATTGGCAACAGTGAAAATGAGGTATTATTTAACCTTCATTTAGAATCAGCTTATCTTTTAGAGAAGCAATCGGGGATTTTCACTTGGAACATTTTATTGCCCGCCAGCCGATTTTTGACACCAAGGGTCAGGTCTACGCTTACGAACTGCTGTTTCGTTCCGGCCTGCATAACTACTTCGACTGCGACGACGCGGATCATGCCGCCGCCAGTGTCATCGCCAACAGCTCCCTGCTGTTCGGCCTGAATGAAATGAGTGGCGGCGTCCGGGTGTTCATCAACTGTACCCGCAAGGTGCTGACCGAGAATTTCATGACCGTGCTGCCGAAGCAACAGGCGGTGGTTGAAATTCTGGAAGATGTCGAACCGGACGATGAGATCATCGAGGCCTGCCGCCGACTGAAAAAGCAGGGTTATATTCTGGCTCTGGACGATTTTGTCTATCACAAAAACTACGAACCACTGCTGGAAATGGCCGACATCATCAAGGTCGACGTACTTGCCAGCAGTGTCGAAGAACAAAAAATGCTGGCAGACAAATTCATCCCCCGCGGCATCCGTATGCTGGCGGAAAAGGTTGAAACCCATGAGGTCTACGAACAGACCAAGCAGATGGGTTATCAGCTGTTTCAGGGATATTTCTTCTCTAAACCGGTGATCGTTTCGCGCAAGGATATTCCGTCCAACAAACTGCAGTTTCTGCGGATTCTCAAAGATGTCCACGCCGAAGAGATCGATTTCAAGAAGCTCGCCCAGACCATTCAGAGCGAAGTCTTCCTCTCCTACAAAATCCTCAAACTGATCAACTCGGCGGCCTTTTCCCTGCGCCACAAAGTGACGTCGATTCTTCAGGCGATTTCGCTGCTCGGTATCCGTGAAGTCCGCTCCTGGGTCTCGCTGCTGTCGATCTCGGCGATGGCGGATGACAAACCGGCAGAGTTGGTGGTCACCTCGCTGATCCGCGCGCGTTTCTGCGAAAAACTGGCTGAACCCTGCGGGTTACCAGGCCGCCGTTCCGACCTGTTTTTGATGGGACTCTTCTCATTGCTGGATGTCATCATGTCCCGGCCGATCGAGGAAATTCTGAACGAAATCACGGTAGAAGATGACATCCAAGCAGCGCTCACCGGCGAACCGGGGATCCTGCTGAACATTCTGAGGCTGATTATAGCGGTTGAAAAAGGGGAATGGGAGCTGGTCTCAAGCCTGGCAGAAGAGCTGCAGATTGACGAACAACCGCTCTGCGAGGCCTACATGGAAGCGATCAAATGGGCACACGAAATCTATGCCATCTAAACCTCAGGGGCAAATGCACCGGAAAAACTGATGTATTCAGCGAATCCCTTTCTGCTTGAACGTCGGTACGTACTTCATATCTGTTTCCAGAATATGGTTTTTCAGCCAGTCGGACAGAAACTGGACCACCTCTAGAGACAGGACAAATTCGCCAGATTCGCTGCGCTGTTTCAGGTCCTGGGTCTTACGCACAAAGTTGTCATGCTCACGAAAGTGCTGCAGCAGGCCCAGATATTCGGCCTGACGCATGTAAGCTTCCTCTTTGGCGAAGTGCATCTTGGTGTAGTCAAGCATGTCGCTGATGATTGTCTTTATCAACGCTTGCCCACGGTCATTCCCCATGGCCAGATGCAGTTGATTGATCATGCTGATCAGCTTTTTGTGATCGTTATCAATGTCCGCGACACCGACACTGTATTCCTTTTTCCAGATGATAATCGACACGATAAAAACCCTTTCAGCGGCAAATTCAACAAGGACAAAAATAGTTAGAGTTCAGGGGAAAATCAAGCTTTTCGTGACATTTCTAATCTGAAGATGATTGACAGTCAACAGCGCTTGAGGGTACAAAAAGCACCCGTTTCTCAAGGAGTCTGTATGTCAGTTAAAGTTTTATCGGCCGGCGATCACATCGCCTCCAAATGTACCAAATGCAAAGATAACACCAACCATACCATCGTCGCCATGGTCGGCGAAAAAGTTGTCAGAGTTCAGTGCAACACCTGCAGCAGCACCCACAACTACCGGGCTGAAACGAAAAAAAAGCAGCCGGCCAGCCGTAGCGCCGCAACCGGAACCACCCGTGTCAGCACAGCGTCAGCCACGGCGCGGACAACCAATAAGGCGCAACGCGACTGGGACGATCTGCTGGAAGATGCCAAGCCTGAAGACGCAGTCCCGTACAGCATGAACACACCGATGAAAGAGGGGCTGTTGATCATGCACCCGACCTTCGGTCTCGGTCAGGTCATCAGCGTCACCAAGCCAAATAAAATGGACGTCCGTTTTCAATCCGGCGTTAAATTGCTGCGCTGCAAACTCGGCTGAAACCTGCGTAAATATTGACAAGCCCTGCCGCTTAGGCTTTAGTTATCTGCGAACCGGATATCCTCCCGATCCCTGCAGGTACCAATGACAAAGCCGCCCCCCATGAAAAAATCCGCTGGCCTGCTGCCGACTTTGGCGGCACTGGTCATCATCATCGCCGGAGCAAAAACCGCCTCAGCCCTGCTGGTCCCTTTTCTGCTGGCGATTTTCATTGCCATCATCTGCGCCGGCCCGTTCCACTGGCTGCAGGAACGCAAAGTTCCGGCACCGGCCGCGCTGCTGGTGGTGATCGCGGCGGTGATGCTGGCCGGACTGCTGGTGGTTACCCTGGTCGGCAGTTCCGTCAACGACTTCACCCGCGACCTGCCGATCTACCAGGAAAAGCTCCGCGGCCAGACGCTGCAGCTGGTCAGCTATCTGGACAGATTCAACATCAAGATATCCAAAGAAATCCTACTTGAGCACTTCGATCCAGGTGCGGTCATGCAATCGGCCGCCGGCATGCTGGCGAAAGCCGGCGGAGTGCTGACCAATTCGTTTCTGATCCTGCTGACCGTCATCTTTATCCTGTTTGAAGCCGCCGGAATGCCCGCCAAGCTGAAGGCCGCGCTGCCCGATTCGAGCAATTCGCTCCCCTCTTTCGAGAAATTTATCGACGGCGTCCGGCAGTACCTGGCGATTAAAACCCTGGTCAGCCTGGCCACCGGGGCAGTGGTTGCGAGTGGTCTGGCACTGCTCGGCCTTGACTATGCCCTGCTCTGGGGATTACTGGCGTTCCTGCTGAATTACGTCCCGAATATCGGCTCGATCATCGCGGCGGTCCCCGCGGTGCTGCTGGCCGTCGTTCAACTGGGGCTGTTTCAGGCGCTGCTGGTCGCCGCGATTTACCTATCAGTCAACGTCATCATGGGTAACGCCGTTGAGCCGCGGCTGATGGGGCGCAAGCTGGGGCTCTCCTCGCTGGTGATCTTTATCTCCCTGGTCTTCTGGGGATGGGTCTTGGGACCGGTCGGGATGCTGCTGTCAGTGCCTTTGACGATGATCGTCAAGATCGCCCTGGAGGTGAACGATTCGACCCGCTGGCTCGCGATCCTGCTCAGTCCGGAAGCACCGACAGAAGCACTCGCAAAAGACTGAGTCAAAAAATAATCTTCAGCTCCCCGGACTGCGCACTTACGGCTTCAGCTGGTCGAGAAACAGTTTGGGATCCTGACAGAAATGTCGTGCCACCTCACGATCCACCCGCTTTTCCCTGGTCAACATCGCCAGACTGACATCCAACGAGATGAACTCTTCACCGGACACCAGCTGACTGCGGATGTGGTGATCCTTCCCCTCGCGGATCATGTTCGCCACCCGGTGACTGTTACTCAGCTTCTCATAGGCCGGAACCCGCCCTTCGCCGCTGCGGCACTTGAGCAATCGCTGGTTAAAAGAAAGGAGCAGGTTGTCGGCAAGATGCACCCGAACCTGGGCCTGCTGATCCGCCGGAAAAACATCGATAATGCGATTGACGGCCATTGTGCTGTTGTTGGCGTGCAGACTGCTGATCACCAGATGGCCGGTGTCGGCCGCCTCAAGCGCAATGCTGATCGATTCCCGATCGCGCATTTCGCCGATCATAATGACATCCGGTGCTTCCCGATAGATATGCCGCAGGCCCTCCTGAAATGATTTGGTATCAAGACCGACTTCACGCTGGTTAACATTGCTGTTTTTATGCTGATGCAGGTATTCAATCGGATCCTCGATGGTAATAATATTCCGGCGGCATTTGCTGTTGATGATATCGACAAGCGCCGCCATGGTTGTGCTTTTGCCGTGACCGTTCGGGCCGGAGACGAGGATCAGCCCCTGTGGCTTCAGCGCATAGTTCTCTAGCCAGCCCGGCAGATTGAGCTGCTCAAAGGTCGGAATATCCTCAACGATGTGGCGGATGGCGATGGAGATGCTGGTCCGTTGACGATAGAGATTGACCCGAAAGCGCCCCAGTGACGGCTCGGTTAGAGCGAAATCGATGTCCTTGTTCTGGCGAAACTCCTCTTTCTGCTGCTTGCTCATCAACTCGTTGGCATAGGTCTCCACTTGACCAGGTGACAGCAGCGGGACTTCAAGCCGGACCAGTTCGTTATTCTTTTTCAGACTGGGGATCGCGCCTGCCACCAACAACAGGTCCGAGGCCTGCCTCCTGACCAGAGATTTACACAGCTCCCAGATACTCGGAAAACGCGGTACAGGTGGGAGTTCTTCATCAGCAACCCCTTTCACCTGCTCCCGCTCGGTTAACTTGTCAAAAGCGAGCAGTAACTGGTACGCGGGAACAACAATCGGCTTGATCTGGGCTTCAAGGAGATAAGGCAGCTCATCGAGGGCCGGCTTCTGATCGGGCGTGGTGACCGCCAGCACGACTTTCTTGTTGTAAAAGCCGACCGGCAAGGCCTGGTATTTTTTCATCTGCTCCAGACTGAGCAGTTTCAGCGCCCGCGGATCAAGCTGCATCTCCAGCAGGTTGGCGACCGGATGCCCCAGCTGCTTGGCGAGCGCCTTGACCAGAGTTTTCGCCTCGATGTAGTTCATCTCGACCAGCTTCGAGCCGATCGGGCCACCCCCTCTGGTTTGCTGCTTGAGCGCTTCATCCAGCTGTCGGCCGGTCAGCGCCTGGTCTTCCAGCAGATATTCACCCAGCTTCTTTTTATCCGGTGTCCCGTTCTGGTCTGGCATCGATTCAATCCCTTCGCAGGCAGTTAGCGTCAACGTTACAAATTTGCATCTTCTCACAGTTCAACAGTAGAAGTTAAGAATGAAACCATGGCGGCGCTAAAGACAACTCTTTTCGTCCGGTTTGTCTGGCAAAAAAAGCCACTGTCCCTAAACGGACAGTGGCTTTTTTGTCATCATAGCTGCGGTCTCAGCAACAATCAGTTGCAAACGCTTTTAATAGCCGAGCGCTTCATAGCTGAAGACCTGGCCACCGACGGACAATTCATACATCAACCCCCCCTTGGTATGCACAAAAACCGCCATCCCCTTGACATAGTTACCGGCAAACTGAATTCCGGTCGTCGGCCCGTTGCTGGCGCCGACCGAGGTCCCACTGCTGCCAACCTGGGCCTGAGCTCCTGCCGTTATGGCAACCGCCGAGGCTGATGCGTCAAGTTCGAAGGTCCCGCTGGTGAATTCATCAAAGGCGCGCTGATCTTCAAAGAAGATGATTTCGCTGAAAGCCTGACCGCCAAGCTGAAAACCGAGCGAGAGCTTGGTCAGATAGGCTTTGCCGGTGACGCGCTCGTTGCGGTAGACCTGCCCGATCCCGAAAGCACCGCCGACCACCACCCCCGCCTTGCCAACCAGCGGAAAGACCACATAGCCATAGCTGTTTTCAAAAAACGGCTGGACAACATCCGAAGACTTGAAAACCCGGATTGCCGCTGAATAATCCTTGACCTCGGCAGCCTGGGCGACTGTTGCCAGCAACAGAACCATCAGAAACACTCCAACCAAACCCTGCAAACGCATGAGAACACCTCTTATCTGCCAAAAGTTGGCGGTTTATATCGGCTTAAGATTGCCGGTCCGAAAAGTCGTTCGTAGCTTAGAACACCCCTTGTTAGACACCGGATCTTGCCACTGAAGACTTACCATATTCTGCCTCATTTCCCTAATGAGTCAACAGACAAAACAACGGAATCACCAGAGTTCTTGGCGCGGAAACAAAAAAACGCCGCTGCCCGAATCGGACAGCGGCGTTCTGCAGATTATTTCTCTAACCTCAGCTCTGCTTGACCGGCTGAGTCACCTTGCTGGCAACAGCCGTCGCCTGATAAGCGGAGGAGAATGCGCCCCCCATGCCGCCGCTGCTGACTGATTGGAAATCGGGATAAGCCTCCATGCCGATCTCGGTTTTGTCACAGCCGAGCATCTCCTCCTCTTCGCTGACGCGGATGCCGACCGTGTACTTCAGTGCCAGCCAGGCAACCGAACTGGTGGCCATGACAAAGACGCCGGTCGCGACGACCCCGATCAGCTGGGTGGTGAAGCTGGCATCGGCATTGGTAATCGGCACCGCCAGGGTACCCCAGATGCCGCAGACCAGGTGAACCGAGAGCGCACCGACCACGTCATCGATCTTCATTTTGTCGAAGAAGGGCACTGCCAGCACCACCAGCACACCACCAACGCCGCCGATCAGCGCCGCGGCACCCAGTGACGGGGTTGCCGGACCAGCGGTGATCGACACCAGACCGGCCAGCGCGCCGTTGAGCGCCATGGTGACGTCGACTTTTTTGTAGAGCAGCTGCACCATGATCATCGCGGCGATCATCCCGCCACAGGCGGCCATATTGGTGTTAACCATCACGTTGGCCATTTCGATGGCCGAAGAGGCTGCGCCCAGCGCCAGCACCGAACCGCCGTTGAAGCCGTACCAGCCCATCCAGAGGATGAAGGTGCCGAGGGTCGCCATGGGGATGTTGGAACCGGGCAGCGGGTTGACGCGGCCACCTTTACCGAACTTGCCTTTACGGGCGCCGAGGATGATGGCGCCGGTCAGCGCGGCCCAGCCGCCCACCGAGTGAACGATGGTCGAACCGGCATAGTCGACAAAACCCATCTCGGACAACCAGCCGCCACCCCAGCCCCAGGACCCCTGGATCGGGTAGATGAAGCCGGTGAGGATGACGCAGAACGCCAGGAACGACCAGAGCTTGATCCGCTCGGCGACACAACCGGAGACGACCGAACAGGCCGCGCCACAGAAGACCATCTGGAAAAACCAGTCAGACGCCGCCGAGTAGCCGGCCGAATAGTCGCCCCCCAGCGCGGCGGCATCATCCGCCGCCCAGAGGCCGAAGCTGCCGATGTAGCCGCCGTCGACGCCGGCGTACATCAGGTTGTAACCGAACAGGTAGAACAGGATGCCGGCGATGCCGAACAGCGAAATATTCTTCAGGCAGATGGTGGCGACGTTCTTCGAACGCACCAGCCCGGCCTCAAGCATGCCGAAGCCGGCGGCCATCCACATGACCAGAATCCCCATGATCAGAAAGGAAAAGGTGTTGAGGATGTAGGACATCTCCGAAACCGGAGCATCCTCGGCCAGGGCCAGGGTCGG
>DATCYW010000025.1:0-19871 GCA_036526255.1 Malonomonas sp.
TCAAACTCTCCAGTTTTATTTCTGAAGTTTTGTATCCTTGGTTTGTTCAATTTACTTGAACCCTTACAAGCTCTTTACTACATCTGCTATTTAGTTTTCAAAGACCAGCTCTCTGCCCCGCCGAAGCGCGGCGACAAGCGAAGAGACTACCCAATCAACCCCTCACTGTCAATCCCTTTTTTTGCTTTTTTCTACTTTTTGCGTCGCTCCAAGCAGCCCACTTTGGGCGCCGTCCTGAGCAACGGAGGGCAGTTATACGCAATCACCCTCGAACCGTCAATACTTTTTTTAGAAAATCACGTCTTTTTCCAAGCACAACCTCTAAGCTATCAATCTAGCGTACTTTACCACTTCGTCAAGTAGTCGAGAATCGAGCAAAGCGACGCTTACCGACCTGAACTGTCCTCTCCGTCAGCAGCGAAACCTCCAGATCGGCATCCTCCACCCTCTCTCCATCGAGGGAAACCGCACCCTGGGTTACCATCCGTCGCGCTTCACCGTTCGACTTGACCAGGCCAGCCTCGACCAACAGGCGACAGATCCAGACCGGACCGTCTGCAGATATCAGAGTCAGGGGGATTTCATCCGGAAGCTGTTTTTGCGCAAACTGACGCACAAACTCCTCAGCAGCAGCCTGCGCAACTTCGGCGCCATGGAAACGGGCCGTCAATTCAAGGGCCAGTGCTTTCTTGCTGACCATCGGATGCGCACCACCTTCAGTGCCCGCTACGCCAGACTTAACCCTCTGCAGCGCGTCAAGATCGACATCGGAGAGCAATTCATAATAGCGGAGCATTAATTCATCGGAGATACTCATCACCTTGCCATAGATCTCCTTGGCCGGTTCGGTGATCCCGATATAGTTATTCAACGACTTACTCATCTTGTTGACGCCGTCGAGCCCCTCGAGCAGCGGCATGGTCAAAACTGATTGCGGTTTCTGCCCGGCCTGTTTCTGCAACTCGCGCCCTACCAGCAGGTTGAACTTCTGATCGGTCCCCCCGAGTTCCACATCCGACTCCAGCGCAACCGAATCGTAGCCCTGCACCAGCGGATAGAGAAACTCATGGATGGCGATCGGCTGCTGATTATTGTAGCGTTTGTTGAAATCATCCCGCTCCAGCATCCGCGCAACCGTATACTTACCAGCAAGACTGATCAGGTCAGCCGCTGACATCTTACCCATCCATTCACTATTGAAGACAACGCGGGTTTTTGCCGGATCGAGAATTTTGAAGATCTGCTCCTGATAGGTCTTGGCATTATCAAGCACCTGCTCTTTGGTGAGCGGCTTGCGGGTTTCATTCTTGCCGGTCGGATCACCGATCATGCCTGTAAAGTCACCGATCAGAAAGCAGACCTCGTGACCGAGGTCCTGAAACTGCTTGAGCTTCTGGATCAACACCGTATGCCCGAGGTGCAGATCAGGGGCAGTTGGATCAAACCCAGCCTTGATTCGCAACGGCTGCCCCGCCTTCAAGCGTTCTTCCAGCTCGGCCTCTACCAGAATCTCTACCGCACCGCGGCGGATAATCTCCATCTGCTCCTGTACTGATTTCATTTCAATGCCGTCCTTTGCTCGTCGTCAACAGAACTATTTCAACTGAATTCGCTCAATTTTTTCACAGTGGCCCGTGCCTTCATCAATCGTCAGCAGCACGGCACAAAGCTGCGAGTCCTTCTTTGCGGGTTCAAGCCGCACCGGCATCTGGGTTAAAAACCGCTCCAGCGCTGGCTCTTTTTCATTGCCAATGACCGCATCCTGACTGCCGGTCATGCCGACATCGGTCAGATAGCCGGTCCCCCCAGCAAGAATCCGCTCATCCGCCGTCTGCACATGGGTATGGGTACCGATAACCGCAGACACTCTTCCCGCCAGATAGTGGCCAAGCGCCTGCTTCTCACTGGTCGCCTCAGCATGAAAATCAACCAGAATAATTGAACTCTGCTGACGCAACTCAGCAACCAGAGCATCTGCGGCGCGAAACGGGCAGTCCAGATTCTTCATAAACACCCGCCCTTCAAGATTCAAAACACCAACCTTGACTCCGGCGGCGGTCTCATAAACGCCGGTACCGCGCCCCGGCAAGCCGGGCGGATAATTGGCCGGCCGCAGCAGACGTTTCTCCCGCTCCAGAGCATCGGTAATTTCGCGCTTGTCCCAGATATGATTACCGCTGGTGACAACATCGACACCAGCGTCAAACAACTCACCTAACACTTTATGGGTCAAGCCATAGCCAGACGCGGCATTTTCACCGTTGGCAACCACCATGTCGACCATCTGCCGATCGACCACACGGTACAGGTTGTCCGCCAGCACCTTGCGACCCGCCCGGCCGACAATATCACCTATAAATAACAGCCTCAAGCGACACTCCTCAAACATGAAAGCAGGACTTGCACAGTATCTCAGCAACAGACCGAGACAGCAGCACAAGCCCTGCGAGTAACAACGGGATATCCAGACTTACTATTTCGCGTATTCGACAGCGCGGGTCTCGCGGATAACATTGACCCGGATCTGCCCCGGATAGGTCATCTCCTGCTCAATCTTCTGGGCGATATCCTTGGCCAGCACGTGCGAATGTGCATCAGAGATCTCATCGCTGGCAACCATGACCCGGATTTCACGACCAGCCTGAATGGCGAAACAGCCGGTAACTCCCTTAAACGACGTCCCGATCTGCTCCAGCTCGCGCAACCGCTTGACGTAAGTCTCCATGGTTTCGCGGCGGGCGCCCGGACGAGCACCTGACAGAGCGTCCGATGCCTGCACCAAAATCGCCAGCACCGTGTCCGGCTCTTCATCTTCGTGGTGGGCGGCAATCGCATGCACAATCTGCGGCGCCTCGCCATACTTGCGGGCCAGATCGCCGCCGTTCACCGCGTGCGAACCCTCGAGCTCGTGACTGACCGCCTTGCCGATGTCATGCAACAGACCGGCTCGTTTGGCCTGCTTGACATTAATTCCCAGTTCGGCAGCCATCATGCCGCACAAAAAGGCGACTTCGATAGAGTGAACCAGTACATTTTGCCCATAAGAGGTGCGATACTTGAGCATCCCAAGCAGCTTGATGATTTCCGGATGGATGCCGTGAACGCCGACATCAAAGGTCGCCTGCTCACCTGCTTCACGAATCGTCTCGTCAACTTCCTGAGCCGCCTTCTCAACCAATTCTTCTATACGCGCCGGATGAATCCGACCATCGGCGATCAACCGCTCCAGCGAAATTCGGGCAACCTCACGACGCACCGGGTTAAAGCCTGAAATCACCACCGCCTCCGGTGTGTCATCGATAATCAGATCGATACCGGTGGCCGCCTCGATAGCGCGGATGTTCCGCCCCTCGCGGCCAATAATACGCCCCTTCATCTCATCCGAAGGCAGCGGCACGACACTGACGGTCTTTTCTGCGACGAAATCACCGGCGTAGCGCTGAATCGCCAGAGCCATGATCATCTTGGCCTTGCGGTCTGCGACCTCGCGGGCCTCCTCTTCAATTCGCTTGATATCTTTGGCCGCATCATGACGAGCCTCACTGAGCATTGAATCGATCAGTTGCTGCTTGACCTGCTCACTGCTCATGCCGGAGATTTTTTCCATCTGACTGCGCTGCTCAAGCAGGACCTGATCAACCTCCGCGTGCTTTTTCTGTAACTTTTCATCTTGCTGACGCAGCTGATTCTCCTTGTCGTTCTGCTCCTGGCTGCGCTGCTCCGCCTGGCTGAGCTTGCGCTCCAGGCTCTCCTCTTTCTGCTGCAGGCGCTGCTCCTGCGCATGAATCTCCTTACGCAGCTCACGGGCCTCCTGCTCAGTGTCGGTCTTGGCCTGCAAGACGACATCTTTGGCCTGAATCGTCGCTTCCTTGAGAAGCGTTTCAGCTTCTTTACGCGCATCCGTTACCAGCTGCTCTGCGGCAACCTTGGCGCTAGCCAGAGTCGACTCTGACAACTTGCGACGTAACAGCATCCCAAGAAAAACTCCAGCCGCTAACGCAACCAGAACCAATACAATCATTAAAATATCCATCTGCACGGCAACATCCTCCCTTTGCAGAGTTTATGGTGAACCTGCCCCCAGCGGGCGACAGGGTATGAATTGTGTTTCTGTGGCGATAAACCGAACGGGCTGATCGTGAGACTCTGATGGCAAACGACCACAAAGCTGAAAATCGAAACAGAGCCCAACGCTGACCGCCGCCGAAGAAACGCGGGCGAGCTCGCGATCATAAAACCCTTTACCGTAGCCGAGCCGGTGACCGCTCCGGTCGAAAGCAACCCCGGGGACAACCAACAGATCGATTTCAGTAACCGGCAACAGCTCACCCCTTTGCGGCTCGGCAACACCGAAGCTTCCTAACTGCAAATGCGGCAACGAAACAACCTCGACAAACTCCAGAACCGTCGAACGGACCCGTGGATAACTGACCCGCTTCCCTTCGGCAACCGCCGCTGCGAAGAGCAACTCAGTCTGAACCTCATTGTTTATCGCGCTGTAAAGCGCCAGAGTTCGGGCCGCCTTGAAGCAATCGGATTCAATCAAGCGCCGCTGGGCCTGCTGGCTTAAGTGCCGGTGTTCAGCGACACCTAGCTGCTTACGACGAGTCAACAGCTCTTGTCGGATGACGTGCTTCGGCATGGTGGAGAGCTCCGATAACTACGAGTCTCCAGGGCAGGAAGAACCTGAATGGACAAATTTGAACGGGAATGAAATGAACGACTAACGCGAATCCCGGCTCGCGAGCCAATCGACCGAACTGGACTATCTGCTTACTACTTGCCTTTTTGGAAGTTCAGCTAACGAAAAACACAATTATCTAGTACGACTGAATTTCATTTCGGGCGACACAGCCCTATCTATAACCGGGATTTAACACTCGCCTGCAAAAAGCAGTGATTCATTCACGTCAACACTGACCAATCTATCTTCAAGCCCTGAGCACCAGGGTAATTTTTTCTCAGCGACTACGCTGATTTTTGATCATATAACTTCAGATACAACTTTAGCAACCAGAATCATTCTGATCAAGCTGCAGAATAAGTTGCTCCAGGCGCTTATCTAATTGCTGCTGTTGCCGAGCATTTTCCTCCAGCAGCAACAGGTGCTCTCCAGCCAGATTCAACAGTGTCAGAACAGTTAAATCACGGGTGTCAACCGCACGCGCCTTCGCCATTTCAGCCAGCCGCTCCTCGACGAAATTAGCAACCCGCTGTACCTGCTCCGGCGTTTGCTGGCTGCGCAGGCTGTACTCACGGCCAAGAATCTTGATTCGCACGCTGTCTTTCAAGGTTCCTCCTGTTGCAGATCGTCCAGACGCTTGAGGATCTTATCAATATCGCCAAGCAACTGCTGACGCTCCTGCTGCCAGGCGGTTTTTTCACGACGCAGCGCGGTGCATTCAGCACTCAACTGGCGATGCTTATCCAGCAAACGCCCAACCGCCTCTTCTAATCGCGTCAGCTGTGGATTATCCATCAAACAAACCCCTTCTCGTCACGATTCAGATCGCATCAGCCTTCGAACAACGCGGAGACAAACAGCTTTGCATCGAAAGGTCGCAGATCATCAATCCCCTCGCCGATGCCGATAAAGCGAACCGGCACCGACATTTCCGAAGCGATCGCGACCACAATCCCCCCTTTGGCGGTGCCGTCCAGCTTGGTCAGAACCAGTCCATCGAGCTGCGCAGCCTCATTGAACAGTTTCGCCTGAGTCAAGGCGTTCTGCCCGGTGGTGGCGTCGAGCACCAGCAGGGTTTCATGCGGAGCGCCTGGAATTTCGCGGTCGATGACCCGCCGCACCTTTTTCAGCTCCTCCATCAGATTGACCTTGGTGTGCAGGCGGCCGGCCGTGTCGAGAATCAAGACATCAACCTTGCGGGCCACCGCGGCCTTGGCGGCATCAAATGCCACCGCACCCGGATCGGCGCCTTCTGAATGACGGATAACATCAACCCCGGCCCGCTCACCCCAGATCTGCAATTGCTCTGCAGCCGCAGCGCGAAAGGTATCACCAGCGCCGAGCAACACCTTTTTACCATCCCGGGCAAACTGATTCGCCAACTTGCCGATGGTCGTGGTTTTCCCGACGCCGTTGACCCCGATCACCATAATGACAAAAGGACTGGCGGTCGTTACGTCGAGAGGCTTGCTTTCGACCTGAAGGATCTTCCGCAACTCGTCCATCAGGATCTGACGAACCTGTTCAGGAGTCTTCAAGGTACCCTTAGCGTGCCCGGTTTCAAGGATACCAATCAGCTTCTGCGTGGTCGGCATACCAAGGTCTGCGGTAATCAGAATTTCTTCCAACTCCTCGAGCAGCTCCTCGTCAACCCCGGTGCGGCCACGCAACAGGTTGTCGACCCGGCCAACCAGCGAAGATTGGGTTTTCGCCAAACCACGCTTGAGTCGCTCCAGCAGGCTGACCGGTTCCGGCTTCGGTTCCGGCTTCGGTTCCGGCTTCGGTTCCGGCTTCGGTTCCGGCTTCGGTTCCGGCTTCGGTTCCGGTTCGAGCTCCGGTTCGAGTTCCGGTTCGAGTTCCTCAGCAACCGCGGGTTCTTTCTTCCTTTTCCCGGGACGCCGGATGGCCGAGAGCAACACCAGCACCACCACAACAGCAACCAGCGTGACGGCAAGATAGATCAGCCCGAAAGCTCCAATCTGCTGGTATTCTTCCGGCACCCCTGCGGTCGCCAGCAGGCGCGACAATTCAAAAACAAAAACCTCAAGCCACTTCACAACAGCATCTTCAATCAACTTCATGTAATCCATCATTTTACCTTCACATCAACTTTCTTCAGAGTTTTCTGCAGATCAATCGAACTCAGAGCGCAACTCGTTAACACAGTTGCGCATTTTATATGCGGCCCGGCCGGCAATCGCTTCAGGGCCGAGCGTCAAAACCAAGTAATAGTCTTCGTTGAGCGGGGCGATCAACGTCTTGTTCTGGCCGGTGCGAATCAAAACCTCTTCCAGTTCGCCGCTATCAATCCGCGACAAGGCATCGCGCAACAGATTGAGGATGATCCCCTTGTGTGCGCCGAGCACCTTAATGTCGTATTCCTCTATCCGCGCGACCTGATCGACGGCTTCGCCCTCCCAATCGATAATTATTGCGCCGAGTGCGCCGGGGATATCTTCTAGTAAGCGGTTCAGTAATGATTTAAATGGCATAGCATCCTCTCATAGGGTCAATCGTCAAGCTGTCGCGCGCCTGACAGGCTCGCCCAATGGCAGCAGCTCATTGATCCGCACCGAGACCAGCTTTGAAACCCCCGGCTCCTGCATTGTCACCCCGTACATGGTGTCGACAATGTTCATGGTGCGTTTGCTGTGTGTAATAACGATAAACTGCGACTGGTCAGTCATCTCAGCCACCAGTTCGGCGAATCTGTCGATATTGGCATCATCCAGTGGCGCATCAACCTCATCCAGCACACAGAACGGGGTCGGCTTGATCAGGAACAGCGAGAAAATTATCGCGACCGCGGTCAGCGCCTTCTCCCCACCGGAGAGCAGATTGACGCTCTGCAGCCGCTTCCCCGGTGGCTGCACGACGATCTCGACCCCGGTTTCGAGCAGATCCTCTTCGTCAGTCAGGCGTAATTCTGCCTGCCCACCACGAAACAGGCGCGGAAAAATCTGTTTAAACTTCTCGTTGACCAGCTCGAAAGTCTCCTTAAAGCGTCGCCTGGTGGTGCGGTTGATCTGATTGATCGCCTTCTGCAGATCATCCAGCGACTGATGCAGATCGTCGCGTTGCTGCGAGAGGAAATCGTAGCGCTGCTCCAACTCGGTATACTCGTCGATCGCCATCAGGTTGACTTCGCCGAGGGCTTCGATCCGCTGCTGCAGACTCTTCAGCTGCCGCTGCTGACGTTCCAGCTCATCCGCGGTCGCCTCCGGCACCTGGTGTTCGCTCAAATCGACCCGATAGCGCTCCAGCACCCCCTGCCGGACATGCTCGGCGTCGACCTGAAGTTCGTGCTGCCGCAGCTGCAGGCGGGCCACCTCTTTGCGCAAGCTTTCCGCTTCGACGCGAACGCTGCGCAGCTTATCACGAAACTCATCCAGTTGCCGCCGCTGCTGTTCGTAGCGCTCCCGCACGTCTTGACTGGCTTTCTGCTGCTCTTCGCGCCGGTCAAGCAACAGGTTCAGCTCAATCCGTAACCGCTCATCGCTGAGCAACAACTGTTCCTGCTCCTTGCTCCCTGAAAGCTGGCGCTGCTGCAATTGAGCGCTACGCTGTTCAAGCTCGCGCCGTTGACTGGCGATCCGCACCAGCGTGTCCCCCAGCCCGCGCTGTTGCTGCTGCAACGCCGCTAAGGCGACCCGTCGTTCGGTCAACTCTTCGCGCGAGTCGTTCAGGCCGCCGCGCAGTTCGCCGAGCTGCTGCTGCAAGCTGGCCGACTGCTCTTCCAGCTGTTGCTGACGGGCAATCGATTGCTGACTCCCCTCGCTGAGCTGCAGTTTTTCCTGCAGCAGCGCCGCCTGCCCTTCATCGATCTGTTCAAACTCGTAAGCATTCAGATCGAGACGCGCCTGCAATCGTTCTTCGTCGGCGCTTACACCCTGAAGATCCTTGCTCAATTCCAGAGCCTGCAAATCCAGCCGATGTTTCTCACTGCCGGCAACCGCCTGCTCCTCTTCGAGTTTCAGTAACTGCTCCTGCAGCAGGTCCAGCTCCTGCTGTTGCCGGGCAAACTGCAGTTCTAAACGGATAATTTCCGCGGCCAACTCTTCAAGTTCACGCTTTTTTCGCAACAACCCGGAACCGCTGGCAACCGTTGCGCCACAGGTCAATTCACCGCGCCAACTGAGACAGCTGCCGGCAGCATCGACCAGCAAGGTACCGGCCGGCAGCTCCTGCTGCAGATAATCGGTGACCGCGCCGACCAGAAACGCGCCAGCCAGGATTGCCTTCACCAGCGGTTCAGCGTCCGGCTTGGACTGAACCAGGCTGAACAGCGGGGTTCCGCCGGGCAGCGCCCATTGGTGCGCCACCGCGTTCGGTAACAGCAGCGTGGCCCGCGCCTGCTGCTCAAGCAACAGTGGCAGGGCCTCGGCAAGCTGAGCGGCAGATTTCAGCGGGATCGCCTGCAGCCGCTCGCCGAGAGCCATCTCGACGGCAACTTCATGTTCAGGAGCGACCCGCAGCAGGTCGGCAAAAATCTGCGGCCAACGCTGTTTGTCCGTTAACAGCACCCGAGCGCCGTCGGCGTAACCGTCAAGGTTCCGTTCCAACTCCAGCAACGATTCCTGCCGCGAACGACTTTTTTCCAGTTGCTGCCGCAGCGTCACAAAATCAGCCTGCCGGGCGGCCAGATTGCTTTTCAACTCCAGCTGCCGCTGCCCTTGAAGCTGCTGTTCTTCGGCCAGCTCGGCCTGCCGATCATGCACCAGCTGAAGTTGCTGTTTTTGTTGTAGCGCCTGCTCCTGCAACAGCAGCAGCTGCTCACGCAGGCGGATAGCATCGGCCTGCGTCTGGGCGAGCCGCTCGGCTTCTGCTACGATGCGGCGCTCTATCTCATCCCGGCGATTTGCCAGTCGGCTGGTCTGCGCCAGCAACTCCATGAGTTCGCGACGCTGCTCATCGAGTTGTGAAGTCAGCTGCTGCTCCTGAGAAAGCGCCTGCCGCACCCCCTCCTCCTGCAGCTCAACCTCCTGCGCGACGGTTTCCAACCGCCCGGCGAAAGAGCTCTCTTCCTGCTGCAACTGCTCGCTCTCGCCAGCCAGCGAGCTCAACCGCTCGGTGAGATTCTGTAACTCCGCTTGCTGTTCAGCTTTCTGCGCCTGCAGGTGCTCGCGTTGCCGGGTCGCCAGCAGCATCTCGCTTTCGACCCGCTGCACTTCAGAAGCCAGATGGTAGAGCTGTTCCTGCGCCCGGCCCAGTTCCTCTTCAACCTCAAGCAGTTGCAGCTGCCGCTGCTGCAGCTGCAGGTCGCCCTCTTCCAGCCGCGCGTCCAGCCGTGCCAGAATCGTGGCCTGCTGCTGCTCCTGCGTGGAGATCAGACCAATCTCAGTGCAAAGCTCCTGAAAGCGGTTGCCAGTCAGGCAGAGTTCAATCCGTTTGGCTTCGCCGCGGTACTCACGAAATTTTTCGGCGCGCTGCGCCTGCCGCTTTAAACTGCCGAGCTGCCGCCGCACCTCCGCGATCACATCACCCAGCCGTACTAGGTTCTGCTTGGTCGCGTCCATTTTGCGCAAAGCAGTCTTTTTGCGCGATTTAAATTTGGTGACCCCGGCCGCCTCTTCAATCAGCGCCCGCCGCTCTTCGGGCTTGGCGCTGACCAGCGTACCGACTTTGCCCTGTTCGATAATCGAATAGGCTCTGGCACCGACCCCGGTATCCATAAAGAGTTCGGTGATATCAAGTAACCGACAGGCGGTTTTATTGATCAGGTATTCACTTTCGCCGCTGCGATAAAGCCGACGGGTGACCATGATTTCAGCGTACTCTTTGAATTCCGGCGGACAGATTTTGGTGCTGTTATCAAAGACGATGGAAACCTGCGCCATGCCGTGCGGCTTACGACTTTCACTGCCGCCGAAGATCACGTCCTCCATCGACCGTCCACGCAGCTGGCGGGCGTTCTGCTCCCCCATGGCCCAGCGAATGGCGTCAACAATGTTACTTTTGCCGCAGCCGTTCGGGCCAACAACGCCGGTGATGCCGTGCTGGAAATCAAGCGAAACCTTGTCGACAAAGGATTTGAAGCCGACAATATCGAGACGTTTAATTTTCATGCCACCTGAGACTTCCACTGACAAAAACTGGCTGAAGCGACCATTGAAACCGTGCCCAGAAACGCGGGCGGATTATCGTAGCAGGGGGCAGAAAGCATGTAAAGTCGCTAATCGCCGGTTTGCAACTTGCTGGTCACACCAAGAGACGATATGATGCCCGAGAGCTAAAGAGACCTGACCGTTAGCCACCAATCCCCTTACAGACCGGCCAAGATGAAACGACCTTCAACCCAGTTTTTCCGCAAGCTTATAACGACCGCCATGCTGTTGGCGGCAGTGCTGGTCGTGGCGGCAGCGATCTTCATCAGCCAACTCGATCTGGATGATTATCGACAGGAGCTGGAACAGGAACTTGGCGACATTCTTGAGTTGCCGGTCAAGATCGGCCGCGCTGCCCTGACCTACCGACAGGGGCTGGCGCTGGAGCTGGATGATCTGCGGATCGGCAGCGCCGAGCGACCGCTGGTCGAGGTTCCGCAACTGACCGCAATTCTGCAAGTCCGGCCGCTGCTCGACGGCCAGTTTGTCTTCGAAAAGGTGCTGGTCGAAAGACCGAAGTTGCAGATCTGGCTGCAATCCGCGCAGCGGCCGGAACGGGGCGCGACTCAGGATCTGTTGAGCTGGCTCGGCATCCGCATTCTGACCGTAGAGGATGCCGAACTGGTGGTTCATCAACAGCTCGAACAGCAGAACCGCCAGCTGTTGCACCTGCAGGAGCTCTATCTGGTACTGACCGGCTGGGAATCCGGGAAAACCGGTCAACTGGTGATCAATGGCCAGTACCAGCAGGCACGGCAACCAGCCGAGTTCACGATCGAGCTTGGCCTGCCGAGCAGCACCGACCCGGAGCACTGGCGCAACGAAAACATTCGTTCCCGGCTATCGGTGCAAAACCTCTCGACCGAGCTGCTTCCGAAACTGCCGGGCAACGCCCTGCCATCCAGCATTGATCTTTTCGCCAACCTCGACGGAATTCCGGCAGCAGGTGCCAGAGTGCAGGCAACAGTGCGCAGCCATTCCGACCGGGAAGAACTTCTCGAACTGAGCGGTAACTGGCAATCCAGCACAACCGAAGAGATTCTCACGCAGCTGACCGGGCCGCTGCTGGGCCTGCCAATCAAGGCTGACCTCAAACTCGAGCGTCAAGAGCGGGGGCAACGGCTGACCGGCCAGATCGACAGCGCGGCAACCCCACTGACGCCGAAACTGCTGGCGAACTGGCAGATTCCTCAGGCGGATAAACTGCAGGCCGGGCAACTCAAACAACTCTCCCTGGCGGTTACCCAGCAATGGCCAGCCGGCGGCGAACCGACCGGTCAACCACAACTTGCAGCAGCCCTCAAACTCAGCGGCCTGCAGTGGAACAGCCCGCAGCTGCGGCATATTCAGGATTTCAGTATCGAGCTGAGCCTGACGGAACAACAGCTGATCATTAAAGATGCGCTGGCCGTCGCAGATGGGCATAGAATCCATCTGACCGGCCAGATCGACACCCCCTTTGCCCAACCGACTCTCAACCTGAATCTCTCGGCAAAGCCGCAGTTGGCACTTTTCAAACAACAGCTGGCGCTGCCGGACGACTGGCAGCTGACCGGCGAGGGGGCAATCTCTTTACAGTTAAAGGGAGCGGCACAAGAGCCGATTTACCGCCTTGACCTTAACCTGACTGGAGCTGACCTGACCCTGGGAAAACTGCTGCAGAAACCGGCCGGGCAGACCGCCAAGCTGCAGGCCGAAGGGTTGTTTGACAAAACCCAGCTGGAAATCGACAAGGTGCGGCTGCAACTGAATGACGTAAAATTAAGCGGCGAAGGGCTGTTTCCGCTGAAAAACGTCGGCCAGACCTTCCTGTTTGATCTGGATGAGTTCGAACTGGCGCAGCTGCAGCAGTTGTCGCCGCTGCTGCAGAAGCTGCAGCTGGTCGGCAAAGCCCATCTGTTTCTCGACCGACAACAGAACGGCATTCAGGCTAACCTGAGGTTGGCAGAGGTTGGTGCCCACCTGTTTTATATCGTTAATGACCTGCAGCGGACTTCGGGCGAAATTCAATTTGATCAGCAGGGGTTGAGCTTTTCCAACCTCAACGCCACGCTGGGGGAATCCCCGCTGATGGTCAGCGGCGAACTGGAGTCCTGGGAGAATCCGCAACTGAAATTTCAGGTCAAGGGGGACAAGGTCAGGGCTCAGGACCTGATTTTCCGCAATCAGCAGCTGACCCTCTACGACCTGGACGGGCGCCTGCGGGTCACCGCCAGCGACCTGTATTTCGACGAGGTTAAAGTCAGGCTGGAAGAGGCCACCCTGGCAACCGTCAAAGGCAAGGTCGCAGATTTTTCCGATCCGCAGACAATCCTCGATATCGAATCGACCGAGGCCGACATTCTCGCGGTCATCAAGCTGTTTATCGGCCCGGACAAACGGCCAGCCAGCCAGCAACCACCGCAGCACAAAGACTACAAACCGCTGGTTATCAATGTAAAAGCAGATCAGGGCACCCTGGGCGGGCTGCGTTTTGAGCAGGCCCAGGGGACCATCACCGACCACCAAGGCATCTTCAGCATCTATCCGCTCAGCTTCAAAAGCGGCCCCGGCTACTGTTTTGCCCGGGTTGAAATCGATCGGACCAGAGAACATGGGCTGCTGAAGGTTTCGGGGCACGCCGAGGATTTAGACGCGTCGGTGCTGCATGAAGATGTGTTTCTCAAACGTGGGCTGGTCAGCGGTCGGCTGCGCGGTGATTTTTATCTTGAGGGAGAACCGGGCGACAATTTCTGGCCGACGGCCCGTGGCGGCATCTACCTGCAGCTCAAAGACGGCGCATTGCGCAAGTTCCGTGGCTTGGCGCAGGTGTTCTCAATCCTGAACGTCTCGCAGCTGTTCGCGCTGAAGATGCCGGATATGGCGGAGGAAGGGATGCCCTTCGATCTTCTGCAAGGGAGCATCAGGGTCGCTGACGGCCTGATGACCACCAAGGACCTGCATATTGTCAGCGAAGCGATGAACATGGCATTGGTGGGGACGAAAAATCTGATCGAGGACAGTGTTGATTTCGATCTGTCGGTCATGCCGCTGCGCACCGTCGACAAGGTCATCACCAGCATCCCGGTTGCCGGCTGGGTTCTGACCGGCGACGAGAAAGCGCTGCTCAGCGCGCAATTCAAGATCAAGGGACCGGGCGAGAACCCCGAAGTCACCGCGGTACCGATTTCGACTGTTTCGGGCACCCTGTTCGGCATCATCAAACGCACCGTCGGCCTGCCGTACAAACTGATCAAAGATATCGACGCGCTGTTTAAAACTGAGCCACAGAAAAAATAACGGGGGGCAGAAATCGTTTCTGCCCCCCGTCGTTACACTGACCTGCCGCTCACCTGCCTAGTCGCGAGGCTTGTCTCCAACATAGACCGTCGCAATGCCGAAGGTCTGATCGCAATACTGTAACCGCTGAAAACCGGCGGCCCCCATCAGCTGCGAAAACTCTTCCTGGCTGGGAAACTCAAGGACCGAGTCGGGCAGATATTGATAGGCGCTGCGTTTCGACAGCAGGCCACCGATCGCCGGCAAGAGTTTCTGAAAGTAAAAGTAGTAGAGCTTGCGGAACAGTTCGCTGCGCGGGTTGGAAAACTCCAGAATCACCGCTCGGCCGCCCGGCTTGAGAACCCGGAACATCTCGCGCAGACCGGCCGGTCGATCGACCACGTTGCGGATGCCGAAAGCGATGGTGATGGCGTCAAAACAACCATCGGGGTGCGGAATCTCTTCGCAGGGGGCGTTGACCAGCAGAATGCGTTCACCATGTTTCGAGGCTTTCAGTTTGACCTGCCCCTGCACCAGCATTCCTTGCGTGAAGTCCTCGCCGACGATGGTCACCGAAGGGTCGGTTTGTTCGGCGACTTCCAGCGCTACGTCGCAGGTTCCGGTGGCGATGTCGAGCACCCGGCCGCCCGACGGAACACTGAGCTGACTGACCGCAAAACGGCGCCAGCGACGATCGATGCCGAAAGAGAGTAAACGGTTGAGCAGGTCGTAGCGATAGGCGATGTCATCAAACATCTGCCGCACGCCGCGCCCCTTGTCGGACAGCTGGTACATAGAGAAACTCCCGGTAAGCCACAAAAGCGCGCTCGGCGCGTCTGGATAATTACAGTTTGAACGGTGCCTGTTTCTATCATAGAGTGTCGAACGCTCCAACAAAAAACACCCAAAAACACCCCTTAACCAGCCGAAGGTTGTTGATGTCCCAAGCTATCCACCAAACCCTGCCGTTGGCCGTCTGCGCCGCAGTCATTGAGCAGCAGGGGAAAATCCTGTTGACCCAGCGCCTGGCAGACAAACCGCATGGCGGCCTCTGGGAATTTCCCGGCGGCAAGATCGAGCCGGGCGAGTCACCGCACCAGTCGCTACGCAGAGAGATCCGCGAAGAGTTGGCGATCGAAATCAGTGTCGGCCCGGTGGTTGAAAGCGCCTACCACCACTACGACTGGGGCAACGTCCTGATCCTCGCCTACCGTTGCCGCTGGTTAAGCGGCACCATCCAGCAGCTTGAAGTTGCTGACCATCATTGGGTCGCACCAGAACAGTTGGGTCGTTACCAGATTCTGCCCGCCGATCTGCCGATCGTCGCCAAGATTCTGCTGGAAAGACAATCCTGAAACAATTGTCGGCGGGCACGAACGATCACTCAGGGAAAAAATACCAAATAGAGAAAATATTTGGCGGCACCAATTTTCAGTGGTAGAGTTGAAAACGATTGTTTTTTACAGTTTTAACCTCTGCGTCATCCCAGTGATTTATGGAGTTTATTTGATGGGCATTCTTCACCTTCGCGACACCGAACCGTTCAACCATCTGCCGGAAGCGCAGTTTCAACTGCTGCGTGAAAGCGTCAGCAAAATAACCTTCCCCGCGAACAGCCACATCTTCAAACAGAACCAGCAGCCGACCGGCTATCTGTATATTGTCGCCAACGGGATGGTCGAGATTACCGCGACCGCTCCTGGAGGGGACGAGATGGTGGTCGACTACCGTAAAGAGGGGCATTTTCTCGGCGGCACGCCGATCGTCACCGGCGAACCCTACACCGGCGGTGCACGAACAGTGACCGAAACCACCTGCTTTCTGATCCCCGAAGCCGTCTTGAAGAAAGTCGCGCAGGACTATCCGCAGATCAGCGAATATTTCACCAGCGTCGTCCTGTCGCGGGTGCGCAGCCTCTACGCTGAGATCGTCAAGGAGCACACCAGCAACGCCATCACCCAGATGGAGGCCTATCCGTTCAAAAAGCGCCTCTCTGAAATCATGTCCTCGCCGGTCGAAACCTGCCCGCCGACCAGCAGCGCCCGCAGTATCGCCCGCCAGATGGCGGAAAAAAATATCGGCGCGGTGCTGGTGGTCGACAAGAAGCCGGTGCCGATCGGGATTGTCACCGAACGCAACCTGATCGAGCGGGTCTTAAGCCCGGACAGCATCGATTACAACCGCATCACTGCGGCGGAGATCATGACCCCGCACCCCCACTTCGTCTCTCCGGAAACCTATATGTACGAGGCGATGACCTACATCACGGCGCATCGCCTGAAGCATCTGCCGGTGGTCGACAACGGGCAGCTGGTCGGCATCGTCACCATGCGCGACCTGATGCGTTATCGCAGTCAGAAAGCCATGTTGCTGGTCGGCTCGGTCAATGAGGAAGAGACCCTCGAGGGGCTGGCGACAATTAAAAAAGAGATCGTCACGGTCGCCCGCACCCTGCTGACCGAGACCCACTCGACCCCCGAAGTACTTGAGATCATCTCTTACATCCACCACAGCATTATCAAAAAAACCTACCGCATCTGTTTTCAGCAGATGCTCGACGAAGGCTACCCGCGGCCGAAACTCGGACACTGTTTTCTGCTGATGGGCTCTGGCGGCCGACGCGCCATGCTGCTGGATCCCGATCAGGATCACGGCTTTGTTTTCGCCGATGTCGAGGATGAACGCCGGGCCGAAATCGAGACCTTCTTCGTCCCCTTCAGCGAAAAACTGGTCACCGCGCTGGAACAGGTCGGCTACCCGCGCTGCAGTGGAGAGGTGATGGCCATCAACCCGCTCTGGCGTGGCAGCCTGGCCGAATGGCACCGGCGGATCGACGACTGGATGCAGAACCCTGAGCCGCATAAGGTTCGTTACTCATCGATCTTCTTCGATTTCGTGCCGCTGGAGGGGGATTCGAGCCTCGCCCAGTCGCTGCATGATATTGTTTTTGCTGAAATTCGCGAATTCCAGGGTTTCCTCTACCACATGATGTCCCTCGACCTGCGCTACAAAGTGCCGCTGGGCATGCTCGGACGCTTTCTGCTGGAGAAATCGGGACCGCACAAAGGGAAACTGTCGGTCAAACAGGGGGGGAGTCTCTACATTGTCGATTGCATCCGCATGTTCGCCCTCGAAAAAGGGCTGCAGGAGACCACCACCCTCGGCCGCATCGACAAGCTGGTGGAACTGAAGGTCTTTGAAACGGACACCGCCGAGCATATCAAGGCAGCGCTTGAGGCGTTGAATTTTCTGCGGCTGCGCAACGAAATCCTGCAACTTGAAAAAGAGCAGCCGCCGAGCCACTTTCTCGACCCGAACCTGCTCAGTAAGAGCGAGCAGGAGCTGCTGAAGGAATCGTTCCACGCTGTCAGCAAGCTGCAGGATGCGACCAAACGCCACTTTGCGAAGTCGTTTATCTGATGTGGAAGCTGCCGGTTCTTGGCATCTGTCTACTCAGCCTCTGCTCCTGCATCAGACTCGACTACTATCTGCATTCAATCACCGGGCACCTGCAGGTTCTCAGCAAGCGGCAAACGATCAGCTCGCTGCTGCAGGAAACCACCACTCCGGCGGCGCTGCAGGACCAACTGAAACAGATCGTCGCGATCCGCGAATTTGCCAGCCAACAGTTACTGCTGCCTAGAAACGGCAGCTATCAGAAATATGCCGACCTGGACCGGCCCTATGTTGTCTGGAATGTTGTCGCGACTCCGGAGTTCTCCCTCGAACCGCTGCAGTGGAATTTTCCGTTTGTCGGTGTGGTCAGCTATCGGGGCTATTTCGATCTGAACAAAGCGAAACAGTTTGCCGGCAGCCTTGATGATGACGACTACGACAGCATCATTATCGGTGTCCCGGCCTATTCGACACTCAGCTGGTTTGACGACCCGGTACTCAACACCTTCAGTGACTGGCCGGCGCCGGCGGTCGCTGAACTGATTTTTCACGAACTGGCTCACCAGAAACTGTATATCCCCGACGACACCAGCTTCAACGAGTCGTTTGCCACCAGTGTTGCGCAGATCGGCATCGACCGCTGGCTGCAGCACAAAAACGATCCGGCGCTGCAACTCAGCCATCAAGACCAGACCCGCCGCCAGCAGCAATTCAACAACCTGCTCCGCACCACCAGAGCAGAACTGCAGAAACTCTACCGGCGCGACATCCCCCGGCAGCAGATGCGCGAAGAAAAACAGCAGGTTTTTGACAACCTGAAAAAAAACTATCAGCAACTGCGCGAAAGCTGGCAGGGATATACGGGCTATGACGGCTGGTTCAGCCAACTCAACAATGCCCGCTTCGCCTCAACCGACAGCTACCAGCGCTGGGTGCCGGCATTTCAGCTGGCCATGCAACAGGAAGACAACGACCTTGAGCGGTTTTACCGGCGCTGCCGGGTGATTGCGAACCTTCCGGCAAAGACACGGCATCTCCTGCTCGACCGACTGGCCGCCGATTACCGGGCAAACACTTCGCCCAAGGAACAGGCACAATGAGCATTAAACTGACAATTCTCTGTGAAAATTCCGTCGAGCGGGTCACTCCGGGCGGGTTGATCGGCGAGCATGGTTTTGCCTGCCATCTGCAGACCGAACAGGGCGATTACCTGTTCGACACCGGCAGTGGCCTGGGGCTGCTGAACAACAGCGAACGCCTGGCCATCGACCTGTCGCAGCTGCAGGGGATCATTCTCAGTCACGGCCACCGCGACCATACCGGCGGACTGCGGCAACTGCTGGAAGCGACCGGGCCGACCCCGATCTACGCCCACCCCGACCTGTTCAGTCAAAGGCACAGCCTGAACGGCGGCGAGCTGCGCGCGGCCGGCATCCCCTGGGAACAATCGGAGCTGGAAGGTTGCGGGGGGATTTTTCGGCTCTCGGCGGCGCCGCAGCAGATCACTCCACAGCTGACCGCGTCGGGAGAGATCCCGCGCAGCGAAACCACAGCGGGGGACAGAAACCTGCTCGTCATCGCTGCAGACGGCAGCCATACGATCGATCCACTGGCCGACGATCAATCGCTCTACATCAACACCCCGCAGGGGCTGGTCATCCTGCTCGGTTGCGCGCATGCCGGGCTGTTCAACATTATCGATCATGCCATTCAGTTGACTGGACAACGACGGATCCGTCTGCTGCTGGGCGGCACCCACCTGAAATTCTGCAGCGCACAGCAGCTGACAGACACTATCGAGCGGCTGGCGGATTATCAGCTCGAAGCGATCGGCGCTGCGCACTGCACGGGATTGCAACAGGCGCAGAAACTGGCGGAGCGCTTCGGCGAACGGTTTTTCTTTGCTTCGGTTGGGACGCAGCTCGACCTTTAAGATTGGCCGATAATCGGGTAGGAGGCGGGATTGCCCCCGCTCCTCCCACACCACCGTGCGTACGGTTCCGTACACGGCGGTTCACGAAGTGTGTTGAAAACGATAGAACTGCTCCAGATAACTGAACAGTCCCGCTTGTGAGAAATAGGATGTCGGACAGGCCCGATTCATATGGCTCGCTCCGGCGTTCCACCAAGGACCTCGGCCGTTAAAGGCCGAGCAGAAGGCATGTGCTTCTGTCAGTCCGCCTTGCATCATCCGTTTGGCACGAGTCCAGGGCCTTTTCCACTGACGCCAGAGGATGCCGCGCAATTTACGGCGTATCCATTGGTCAAGTTCTTCAAAGGTGCCCTTGACTGCTGCGTACTGGTAGTAGTTGATCCAGCCCCGCATTACAGGTTTGAGTTCTTCGATGATCTTCGCCAGATTTCGACCTCGTCCTCGTCGCAGTATCCCTTTGATTCTGGCTTTATGGCGTTTCACGCTGGCCGGCGCG
>DATCYW010000026.1:0-31697 GCA_036526255.1 Malonomonas sp.
AAGCTCCCATTTCCGGTCGACTCAGGGATCTACCGTCTTAACGCCGTCAATACTCGGCGGCTGATCCTGCTGTAACGGCAATTGTGGATTTAGCGTTTCTATCTGCGGCATTTCCACCGGGGTAAAAATGGGTCGATCTGACACCAGTGGGCCGGCAGCTTTCAAACGGGCATTTTCTTTACTGAAGTACAGGGTAACACCTTCATCCTTAAGGTCGCGACTGATATGGATTTTATCGGCATCCAACGAACGAACCAGCAGACCATCGGCAAAACGCTCTCCCTGCTTGACGACATAGACCTCCCCCTGTACCGAAGACAGAAATGCCGACTGCGATGAGCCTTTCTGCAGATAGCCGAGGACCTTCAGGGGCGGAATTGGCTTGGTGCCAAATTTCGGCAACGCCGCGGGACGCGTCATCACTGGAGGTGGCATAACCATCACGGGTTCGGGCACTGGTGGCGGAGCAACGACTTTGGACGATTTGATTGGGTCTGGTTCCGAATAAAGCGGTCGAAACAGGTCCCTTCTGGGCTTTTGAAAAGAGAAGTCCTCACCACTGGTGAAATCGAGGCCAGTTACCACGGGGACAGATGAGCCCTCCCCTTCTGTCGAAACTGCGGAATCTCCAACAACCGATTCGGCCGGATTTTTAACCCGCTGCTGCCGCGGTGTTTCAAACCAGGCGTAAGTCAGCGCCAGTCCGAGCAACACAAAGAGTAACAGGAGAAGACGCGATCGACTCATTGCCTCTCCTCCTGAAAGTAGGTTGTTAATTTAATTGTCAGTGCAACTTCGCTTTTCCCTGCATCGCTTACCGGTCGACCGGACAGATTGATGCTATCGACAATCAGGATTCGCGAAGAATTTTCCAGCAGATGGATAAACTTTTTTAACTGTGTGTAAGTCCCCTCAACCGAAAAACTCAGACCGTACTCAAGAAAACCGGTATCTGATTTAATTTTCGGCTGGTAGTTGACCTGCTTTATATTCAGGTCCACCTTGTCCGCCCAGGCAAACAGGTCGCCGACAAAATCGGCAAATTTGATTTTTGTCGGGATTCTCTCGTTGAATTCCGCAAGATCATTGACCATCCGTTCAGCAGAAGAGAGTGGCGCTCCCTCCCTTGCGACCCGCTGCTGCTGTTGTCGCAATTGTTGGTGCAAAGTAGCCTGCTCAAAGCGCAGCCGCTCCAGCTTCACATCGACGAATCGATCCTCAGCAAAATAGAACCCGGCACAGGCTAGCAGCAAGGCCACAACAGAGATCAGCAGAAAGCGATTTTGCTCCCAGACGACCTTCAGTAATGCTCTGCGAGACGCCATCAGAACACCCCCTCAAGCGTCACATTGAAACCCAGCGCCGACACCTCACCACCCTGACCATCACTGACTTTAATCTGTGTCTGACTGTTTAAGAACACCTGCGCAAATGAATCGTTGTGCAGGTTGTTCAGCAGTCGCTGCAAATCGGCAAGGGTCCTGGCGCTGCCGCTCAGTTCCAGACTCCGTGACTTGTAATCTGGGGTGAAGCTGGCGATGCTGACCCCTGCGGGTAGAAGCTTCTCAAGACGATCAAACAACTGGGTCCAGCGAAAGGCATCGCGTTGCAGCAGGGTTTGCGCCTGATTGAATTCTACCTGCTGCCGCGCCAGCTGTTCCGGACTCAGGCTCTGCACGGTTTTACCCAGCAACTGTTGATATTCCTGCTGCATTTCGACCAAATTCTTTTCGTAGTTCTGCACCTGATTTTGTCTGAGCAGAAAACCCCGAACCTGAAAGGTCAATAAAACCAGCAACAACATCAGTAACAAGATCCCCAGACGGTTTAACGCGCGCCGATTAACATAACGCCGACTGGCAAGATTAAGGGTAACTTTCATCAGCTGACCCTCTGAATCATACGCTCTGCCATGCCGAGTGCGACCGCCATGCCGTTGGCTTCAGCGGCTGAGATGGTCAGTTTACCGGTGGTATTCAGGCGACTCAGCGGAGAAGGAAGAAGTTGGATGTCCCGATCAAAGGCGGAGCGAACGGCATCGCAGAGTTCGTCGCGCTGCGGCCAGTCGGTGTGCAGATAAACAGCAGAGCGGGAAGCCGCGGCATGCGCACGACGGTAACCCGTCATGGAGCGATTGATCTCCTGAAAAATCTGTTCTGGATCGTTTACCACACCTTTTATCCGATAAAAATCGAGCAGTTTATTTTCAAAAGCGAGAATGCTGAGCTGCCGGTTATCCACCCCGATCAAAAAGTAATCTGCACCCATATCGACGATAGAGCGATAGGCGCTGTAAAGCGTCATGGCATGAAAATCGATCAGGCAGGGGGCAAAACCGGCCTTTATCAGCAACTCTTCATATTGCGTCAGTACATCCTGTGCGATAACCGAAGCCAACACCCGCTTGCTGCCCGATTCACGTTCTTCCAAAACCTGATAATCAACAGAGATCCTGGTTAACTTGTCCGGCAACAGGTCTTTAAGTTTCCAGCGGACGATTTCGGCACCTTCACTGCGATTTTTAAAGGGCGTATCCAGTTCGAGCAGAAAAACATGACCGGCAGCATCAGGCAAGGCAACGGCGATCCGCTCTTCTCCATGTGCCAGCGGCATCAGCACCTCACGCACCGCCTCGACAAAAGCATCAGGTTTCAGGACATTCGGTTCCTGCACCACCGGACAGAGAACTCCATCGCTCAGCTTCAAAGTCTGGCCGCCCAGCAAAGCTGTCCCCATACCTTTACGCTGGACAGCGATTGCCCGCATTCCGTCGCGACAGATTTCTAAACCCAGATAAGTTCTACGAAACACCGATTAAATCTCCGCAAAGGTCACGCGATCAATCTCACGAAAAGTCGTTTCACCCTGTAACACTTTTTCCAGCGCCGATTCACGTAAAAACATGGTGCCGTTTTGTGCCGCCTTCTTTTTCAGTTCAGAAACCGGACGCTTAGCAGCGATCATCTCGCGCATCTCATCATTCATCTCCAGCAATTCAACGATAGCACTTCGCCCGGTGTAGCCTAAACCGTTGCATTCCTTACAACCTGGCGCGTCATGAAAATTTGCATTCGCCCACTGTACTTTCTGCAAGCCGTAAGAGCGGAGCAGTTCTTCGTCATGAGTTACCGGATGTTTGCAATGCTTGCAGAGCACCCGCACCAGCCGCTGCGCCAAAACGCAGTTGAGACAGGAAACAAAGTTGTATGGGTCGATCCCCATATGCAGAAATCGCCCCAGCACATCGAAGACATTGTTGGCGTGCACAGTAGTAAAAACCAGGTGACCGGTCAAGGCCGACTGAACGGCAATCTGGGCAGTTTCCGGGTCACGGATCTCGCCAACCATAATCTTGTCGGGGTCGTGGCGCAGGATCGAACGTAATCCACGAGCAAAGGTCAGTCCCTTCTTTTCGTTAACCGGAACCTGAACAACGCCTTTAACCTGATATTCGACCGGATCTTCGATGGTGACGACCTTTTCCTCGTCACTGTTGATCTCGGACAGAGCCGCATACAAAGTGGTTGTTTTGCCGCTACCGGTCGGTCCGGTGACCAGCACCATCCCATAGGGTTCGCGAATCCGGCTACGGATCCGATCACGTTCCCGCTGCGCAAAACCAAGCACCTCAAGGGTCAGGCCCTGCATATCCTCTGCGATCGACTCTTTATCGAGAATCCGGATGACCGCATCTTCGCCGAAAATCGTCGGCATGATGGAAACCCGGAAGTCGATCGACTTGGCACCAAGGCGCACCTTGAAACGGCCATCCTGCGGAATCCGGCGTTCCGAAATATCAAGTTCGCTCATAACCTTGATCCGCGAAATGATCGGACTCTGAAAACGGCCGTCAATAGTCTCTGTTGCCTGATAGAGCACACCATCGACCCGGTACTTGATGACGACGCCGCCACCGGTGGCTTCAATGTGGATATCACTGGCCCGCTTGTTCAATGCATCGAACAACGTGGAATCGATCAGACGGATAATCGGACTGGTATCCGCCGTCAGTTTTTCAATTGAAAGGACCTCGTCCCCTTTATCAGTCTCTTTGATCAGCTGCAGTTTGAAATCTTCAGACGCCTCGCGCAGTACCCTTTGCGAACCGGCACCACGCTCTATCAGACGCTCAATCTGTGGCTTTGAGGAGATTTTCAGCTCTAAGCTCATACCCAGCTGCAGTTCAAGATTGTCGATGGCAACCACATCGGTCGGATCTGCGATTGCGACCGTCAGCTGATCCCCTTGTCGCTTGAGCGGCACCAGCTTGTACTGCATTGGGACTTCTGCCGGCAACAGCGCCAGCAGATCCGGGTCGAGCACCAGACCTGTCAGGTCGACATATTCGTACTGGAACTGCTTCGCCAAGGCCTGGGCCAGCGACTCTTCGGTGAACAGTCCTTCAGAGACGCCGGTCGTACCGAAATTTTTTCCAGTGACCTGCAGCTTTTCCAGAATGATACCGATTTCATTTGCGGTAATCACCCCCATGTCCACCAACACACGTCCGAGCATTTTACGCTGATACTTCATCCGCTACTTCGCCTCGGCTTAGCCGACCGTTCCGGCCAGCTGAAAGATCGGGATATACATCGCCATAATGATAAAAGCGATCAATAAACCCATCACCATCATCAGGATCGGTTCGATCATGGTCGTTAACTTTGTTAGTCGGCGTTCGACTTCACTCTCATAATAATCGGAAATATCCCCAAGCATTTCGTTTAGTGAGCCCGAGGTTTCGCCAACCATGACCATCCGCAGCGCCAGCGTTGGAAAATAGCCGGTGCGTTGCAGAGAATCGGAAAGACTGGTCCCCTCTTCCACCCGGCGAATCGCCTGAACCATCTCCTTTTCCAGCCGCAGATTATTCAGAGTGCCGCGCGACATCTGCATCGCCGGCACCATCGGAGTACCGCTGGCCAGGGTCGTGCCGAGGGTACGGCAAAAACTGGACAGGGCGTATTCAGTCTTCAGCGGACCAAAGAATGGTAATTTCAATAAAGACTTATCGACCAGCAAACGACCGTTCATCGTTCGCAACAATGAACGGAAGAAGATAAAAATAACCACCACCGTCAGCGCCAGCAGGTACCAGTAGCTCCCCAGAACCTCAGCCAGACCGATCAGCATGCGGGTGATCAGTGGCAGTTCGACATTCGCATCAGCATAAATCTTGGTAAAACTCGGCACGACGTAAAACAGCAGAAAGACAACAACAATCAGCGCCGCGGTAGTGAGCATCAGCGGATAAAACGAGGCGCTGCGGATCTTGGCGCGGATGGCTTCAACCCGCTTCTGGTATTCAAAAAAGCGACTCAGTGTGACCGGCAGGTCGCCAGTTTTCTCGCCGGCCTTGACCGAAGCGACATAAAGCGGTGGGAAAAAGCGGGGATACTTGGCAAAAGCATCCGACAGGTTGCCACCACCCCGGATATCTTCACGGATATCACTGAGAACATCACGAAACGCGCCGCTCTCCATCTGTTCAATCTGGGTATCGAGGATCTGCAGTATCGGCAAGCCTGAGCGGAACAGAACCAGAAGCTCCTGGTTAAACGAGAGAAATCTGCGCCCAGTCGGGCGACCGGCACTCTGCTCCCCCGATTGAAAAAGTTGCAGGGACTTTCTGCTGATCTGAAAGACATAGAATCCCTGCTCTTCAAGATTCTCTTTCAGCTGGCCTTTGGAGGTTGCGTCAAACTGCTTTTCTACAACCCGTCCGTCGGCAGTCCCAATTTTGCATAAGTAGCTCGGCATAGTTGCGAACTCTACCACAATCGCTAATAAAAGAGAATTCCTTAACATAAAAAACATAAAAATTCCCCGCAATTAACCAACATCAAAAAAAAACGGGGCGACGCTTTCGCGCCACCCCGCAACCTACTAAATTAGCTATAGTTATTAGTATTTCAGGCTTGAGCCTGCACTGCGGTAATCGCCGCGACATTGACAATATCCGCCACCGAACAACCGCGCGACAAATCATTAACCGGCTTCGCCAGACCCTGAATAATCGGCCCAACCGCCTCAGCACCAGCCATTCGCTCTACCAGCTTGTAACCAATATTCGCGGCATCCAGATCCGGAAAGACCAGCGTGTTCGCTTTTCCAGCGACCGATGAGCCCGGTGCTTTTTTCTCACCAACCTTCGGCAAGAGCGCAGCATCGGCCTGTAGCTCACCATCGATAGCCAGCTCGGGTGCCAGCGTCTTGGCAATTTTCAATGCGTCGAGAACCTTATCGCAATCCTCGTGCTTGGCGCTGCCCTTGGTCGAAAAGCTGAGCATCGCCACCCGCGCCTCGACGCCAAGAAAGCTCTTGCAGCTGGCGGCGGTACTGACGGCGATTTCGGCGAGCGCCTGTGCATTGGGATTTGGATTGACCGCACAATCAGCAAAGCAGAGAACGCCATTCTCACCAAACTCAGGAGTCTTGGTCACCATCAAAAAGACCGAAGAGACGGTTTTCATGCCAGGTGCGGTTCCGATCACCTGCAGGGCGGCACGCAGCACATCCCCGGTGGTGTTGTAAGCGCCAGCAACTGCGCCACCAGCATCGCCCCTGCGAACCATCATTGAAGCGAAGTAGAGGTTGTCCTCACCAGTCAACAGCGCTGTGGCCTGCTCTTTGGTTAAGCCCTTTTTCTTGCGCAACTCCACCAGCTCGTTGACATAAGAGTTGAGCAGTTCAGACGTCTTTGGATCGACCAGGCTGACGCCAGCGAGCGAAACACCAAGCTCTGTCGCCTTGGTCTGCAGTGCTGCAACATTGCCCAGCAACACAACCTTGGCAAGTCCGTCGGCAACAATTTGCGCCGAGGCCTCGATCATCCGATCGTCATACCCCTCGGGAAGAACAACCGTCTGCTGATTTTCACGCGCCTTTGTCTTAATCTGATCAACCAAATGCATCGCCACACTCCTTTTTGTTTATTGACATTCGCTTCAAATAAATCTCAAACTCGACAGTCCGAAAGGTCAAAATGAACAGCCCCGTTTATACCGAACGACGAAACCAGCGGTCAATCGCTTTTTAATTTGAGTCGCTCGGAACAGCTGGCAGCATTTCATCACACTCGCTATAATCCGGCCTCTATGCCCAACGATAACCTACCCATACCGAGAAAAAAGCCCGAGCAACCATTATTGCTGGTTTTATGCCTTCTATTTTCGGTTTTACTGCACCTGCTCGTTGTCTTTGCTACCTATGAAAATCCGCGCACTAAGGATCAGCCTGCCAAAACTGAAAAACCGACCATCGTCCGGCTGGTTGACAGACCGGAACCAACAGGCAAACGGGAATACGAAATCGACCAGAGTCCGACCTTGCCGGAAGAAAAGCCGCAACAGGAGACCACCAGGCTCGCGGAAAAAAGCCAACGTGTAGAAAAACAACAGGCCCCCAAAGGGGTGGATGAACGCGATCAACCAGCGCGTCAAGCGAGCAAGCAAGCACCAGCACCAGCACCAGCATCCCAGGCACCGCCAGCGGAGAGCCAGCAACCCCGCCAACAGACGGCACCGCAACAAGCCGTCGAACCTGAGACACAGCGCCCACTGGCAGAGCAGGGGCGGCTAAAACGACCTGAAGCGACTCAACCGCATGCTACAACCGAGCAGCAACAGGCGCCGATCTATCCGTCACTGCAACAGTTGACACAGCTGTCCCAGAGCACCCTTGATCGCAGTATTAATTCAGGTCGGGCCGAGCGGGAAAAAGCGAAACAGAGGGATGATATCGATGAGGGGGATACGGTCTGGCTGAACCTTGAGCGGGGGATGCTGATCTCTTTTTTTCGCCGCTTCCGCAATCAGATTGAAGGGGTCTGGAATTATCCGGCAGAAGCTGTTCAAAAAGGGATTGAGGGGTTGCTACTGGTGAAGATCACGATCAATCGAAATGGAGAACTGCTGGATGTCGAACTGCTGCGGGGCAGCGGTTCAGACATCCTTGACTTTGAAGCGATCCAGGCAATCTACCGAGCGGCCCCGTTCGGACCGCTCCCGAGCCACTACCAACATCCGGAACTGAAAATTCACGCGCATTTCCGCTATCAGATCACCGGCAAATACATCTACGGACGCCCCTGATCAACCCTTGGTCCAGCGCAACTTCGGCTTGCGCGCCGCGCTCGCTTCATCTAGCCGCTTGACCCGTGCCCGCACCGGAGCCTGCTTGAGCAGCTCTGGATTGGTTTTCGCCTCTGCGGCAATATCCAGCAGCGCATCACAGAATTCATCCAGCGCCTGCTTGCTTTCAGTTTCAGTCGGTTCGATCATCAAGGCGCCCTTGACCACCAACGGAAAATAGATGGTCGGTGGATGGTAGCCGTAGTCGATCAATCGCTTGGCAACGTCGAGGGTGTGACAATCGTTCGGCAGTGCTGCTTCTGAAAACACCACCTCGTGAAGTGAGCGCTGCTTGTACGGCAGATCATAAACCCCTTCAAGCCTGGCTCGAATATAGTTGGCATTGAGAACGGCCAGCTCGGTTGCCCGCTTCAGCCCTTCGCCCCCCATCGCCAGAATGTAGGCGTAAGCGCGCACCAGGATACCGAAGTGACCGGCGAACCCCTTAACCCGGCCAACCGATTGTGGCAGATCGTAGTCAAGGCGGTACTTGTCACCCTGTTTTACTACCACCGGCACCGGCATAAACGGCTGCAGTTTTTCCACCACACCAACCGGACCGGCCCCTGGGCCGCCACCGCCATGCGGCGTGGAGAAGGTCTTGTGCAAGTTGAAGTGCATCACGTCGATGCCGAGGTCGCCGGGACGGCTGATCCCCATCTGCGCATTCAGGTTGGCGCCATCACAGTAAACCAGGCCCCCTTTGGCGTGAACCAGCTCACAGATTTCACGGATATCCGACTCGAACAGACCAAGGGTGTTCGGGTTGGTCACCATCAGCGCCGCAACATCATCATCCATCACCGCAGCGACTGCTTCCTTACTAAGCACCCCGTTTGAGGTCACCGAAACCACGTCGTAGCCGCAAAGCGCTGCAGAGGCGGGGTTGGTGCCGTGCGCGGTGTCGGGAATAATCACCTTGTGCCGCTGCTGTCCGTTCGCTTCGTGCCAGGCGCGGATCATCAGCATACCGGCGAACTCCCCCTGCGCACCGGCGGCCGGCTGCAGCGTGACCGCCGGAAAACCGGAGACCTCAGCCAGATCCTGCTGCAGATGGTACATCAACTCCAGCGCACCCTGACTCAGATGATCAGGCGTATGTGGATGCAATTCGGCAAAGCCGGGCAGCCGCGCGGCCTGTTCGTTAACCTTGGGATTGTACTTCATCGTACAACTTCCCAGCGGGTAGAAGCCGGTATCAACACCGTAATTCCAGGTGGAAAGACGGGTGTAGTGACGCACCACGTCGATCTCGCAAATCTCAGGAAAATCAGTAATTTCCGCGCGCAGCAGTGCTTTCTGCGGACTTACTGCAGGGACATCCAGCTGCGACAGACTGTAACCGATGCGGCCCGGATCGGTCCGCTCAAACAGCAATTTCTCGTCCAGCACCAGCCCGCGGCTTTCAGTGCGTTTCATAGCTCACCTCCTGCCAGGGCAGTCACCAATCGATCGATCTGGGCGCGGCTGTTCTGCTCGGTCACACAGACCAGCAGAGCGTTCTTCAGCTCAGGATAATCCTTTGCCAGCGCAATTCCGGCAAGAATCCCTTCCTGCTCCAGACGCTGCTGCAGTTCAACGACCGGTTCGGCGCAGAGCACGACAAACTCGTTGAAGTGTTCGCCCGCAAAAGCAATGTCAAAGCCATCCAATTGTGCAATCTGCTGCTTGGCATAAGCGGCCTTGGCATAATTCTGTCCGGCCAACTTGCGCAATCCCTGTTTACCGTGCAATGCCAGATAAATACCGACCATCAGGGTACACATCCCCTGATTGGAGCAGATATTCGAGGTCGCCTTTTCGCGACGTATATGCTGCTCGCGAGTGGCCAGCGTCAGCACAAAGCCCCGCTTGCCGTCCTGATCGACCGTCTCGCCGACCAGACGACCGGGCAAGGCACGCATATCCTGCTGGGTCACGGCAAAGAAACCGATCCCCGGACCGCCATAAGAAACAGGAATACCGAAGCTCTGTCCTTCACCGACGACGACGTCAGCGCCCAGTTCGCCCGGCGACTTGAACAGTCCCAGCGCCAAAGGCTCGGCAACTGCGGCGATCAACCGGGCACCAGCGGCATGGGTAAACTTGGCGACTGCAGATAAATCCTCCACCTGGCCAAAATAATTCGGATAGCCGACCACCACCGACGCCACCCGCTCGTCGAGTGCTGCGGCCAACTGCTGCAGATCGGTTACGCCGGATTGTGTGGCCGGGATCACTTCGAGTTCGGCATTAAGATACCGGCAGTAAGTTGCTACAGTTTCGCGGTATTGCGGATGCAGAGCCTGTGACAAAAGCACCCGGTTACGCTTCTTGCCAACCCGCAGCGACAGCAACACCGCTTCGGCACAGGCGGACGCGCCGTCGTACATCGAGGCGTTGGCGACATCCATTCCGGTCAGCTGGCAGATCAACGTCTGAAACTCGAAGATCGCCTGCAGAGTGCCTTGGCTGATTTCCGGCTGATAAGGGGTGTAGGCCGTGTAAAATTCACTGCGACTGACCAGGTGGTCGACGACTGCCGGTATGAAATGATTGTATGCGCCACCGCCGAGAAAGGAATCCCACTCGGACACCCTGGCGTTCTGGGACGACAGGTCACGCAAAACGGTCATCAGTTCTGCTTCCGACTTCGCCGGGGCCAGATCAAGGGGGGCCTGCATGCGACAGCTTTTCGGAATACCGGAAAACAGTTCATCAATGCTTTTCACACCGATGGTTTCCAGCATCTGCTGCACGTCTACGTCAGTATGAGGCAGGTAGCGCATAATATCCTCTCAAACCGCACCACCGGCCAAACATGGCAGGCGGCGCTCTAAAACGAATCAGTCCTGCTCGATAAAACGCTGGTAGTCGGAAGCATCCATCAGATCATCAAGTTCGCTCGGATCCGACATCTTCACCTTGATCATCCAGCCATCTTCATAGGCGGAGGTATTGAGCAGCTCAGGCTCGTCCGGCAGATCTTCATTGATCTCGACGACTTCGCCGCTGAGCGGAGCGTAGATATCCGAAACGGCTTTCACCGATTCAACCACTCCCAGAGTTTTACCGGCGACCAGTTCATCGCCAACCTCAGGCAGCTCAACAAAAACCACATCCCCTAATTGATCCTGAGCAAAATCGGTGATGCCGATCGTGGCGACATCATCTTCTACCAGGACCCACTCATGCTCTTCTGTGTATCTCAACTCGTCAGGAAATTCCACGGCGACCTCCTCAATCTCTGCTGCTTCTGGGGTTTAAGTTATTTTACAAATGGTGGTTTGACGCGCACGGCAGCAACCTGCCGCTTGCGGATAGCGATCTGTAGTGGTTGTTCACTGTCGGCAACCTGGGTCTCGACCAGCGCCAGAGCGATGCCGAGCTTCAGGCAGGGGGACATGGTTCCGCTGGTCACCTGGCCGACCTCACGGCCATCACAAAGGACCGGATAACCTTCACGCGGCACACCTGATTCGGTCAATTGCAGGCCGATCAGTTTCCGCTTCAGTCCGGCCTGCTTTGCATCCAGCAACGCCTGACGACCAACAAAATCGCCAACATTCAGCTTGGTAATCCAGGCCAGCCGCGCTTCCAATGGCAAAATGTCGGCGGTAATCTCATGCCCGTAAAGGGCATAGGCTTTTTCCAGCCGCAGGGTGTCACGCGCGCCAAGGCCGGTCGGCTGCAGGCCGAAGGGTTCGCCAGCTGCCATAAGTGCCTGCCAGAGGGCAACTCCGCCTGCCGTGGGGCAGTAGAGCTCAAAACCGTCTTCACCGGTATAGCCGGTTCTGGAAATAATCGTCGGTACCCCGGCGACATCCCCTTCGGTAAAGCAGTAATACTTGATGGCGGTCAGATCGACGGCGGTCAGCCTGGCAAGGATCTCTGCCGACTTCGGACCCTGCAAGGCCAGCTGTGCGTATTCGCTGCTGCGATTGACCAGCTGCAGATTATTGAAATCAGTTTTTTCAAGCAGTTGCTGCAACCATTCGAAATCTTTGTCGGTATTGGCGGCATTCACACAGAGAAGGTACTTCTCGGCAGCAAACCGATAGAGGGTCAGGTCATCCACCACACCGCCGTCAGGATAGCAGAGCGCGGTATATTGCACCTGTCCGTCGGACAGACTGGCAACATCGTTGATGGTTGCATACTGCAGAAAATCGAACGCCTGTGGGCCGCTGACCTCGATTTCACCCATGTGTGAAACATCAAACAGGCCGGCAGCCTGTCGGACCGCCAGATGTTCGGCGATCACTCCGGAGTACTGTACCGGCATTTCCCAGCCACCGAACTCCACCATGCGGGCACCGGCCTGGTGATGCAGCTGATTAAGGACCGTCTTTTTCATCGGCAGTCTCCTGTTGGTCGCAATAAATTGAAACAGCCGCAGACTGAAGCTCAAAAATCCGTAGCTGTTTCATCAAGGCTTTTAGCAGATCTTGTTGCAGCTGTATACCCGGAATATCGCGTTGCGAAAAGTCCGGGTACCAGCACTGCGGACTACTGTTTCTGCGCCCGACGTTTGGCACTGACTACCGTGTTGTATAGCAGCATAGTGATGGTCATCGGACCAACGCCGCCGGGAACCGGAGTAATTGCAGCTGCCCGCTGCGATGCAGCGACGAAATCGACATCTCCGACCAGTTTCTTTTCACCGACCCGATTCACGCCGACATCAATCACCACTGCGCCCTCTTTGATCCAGTCGCCTTTGACCATTTCAGGCACGCCGACGGCAGCAATCACCACATCGGCAGCAGCAACCTTAGCGGGCAGATCACGGGTCCGTGAGTGACAGATGGTCACCGTGGCGTGCTGCGCAAGACACATCAGTGCGACCGGCTTGCCAACGATATTGGAACGGCCGACAACCACCACCTCTTTGCCTTTCAGATCGACACCGGAGTGCTCCAGCATCTTCATCACGCCGTACGGGGTACAGGGCTGAAACAGTGGGTTTCCGGTTGCCAGACGACCGACATTATAGGGATGAAAACCGTCGACATCCTTTTGTGGCGAGATGGCTTCCAGCACCTTGGATTCATCAATATGTGCAGGCAATGGTAACTGCACCAGAATACCGTCAATCCGCTCATCAGCGTTCAGCTTGGCGATCAGATCGAGCAGTTCTGATTCAGCAGTCTCTGCCGAAAGTTTATATTCATCAGAAAAAATTCCCGCTGCGGCGCAGGCCTTTTCTTTCATTGAAACGTAGACGCGGCTGGCCGGATCTTCCCCAACTAGGACAACGGCCAATCCCGGGGTTACGCCCCTGGCGATCAGGTCGGTCGTATCCTTGCTGATCTCTTCACGAATTACTGCTGCGATTGCCTTGCCGTCGATAATATCCGCCACCTGTAAACCTCCATATTAAGTTTATTGGAAAGAAAGATAAGCTCTGTTAAGATTCTGGTCCGCCACGAAAAACCAAACTATACGTAAGCAGTCCGTGATTGTAAAGCGGCTGCAGCCCGCTGGGATGTATACTTTTTTGAGGATTATGACGATGCCAACAACACCGGCCCGCCGCTTCACTCCCCTGCTTGTCCTGACGCTATTTTTGCTTGGCTCAACCTTCTCGTTCGCGGCGGACAAAGAGAGCGCCCAGCCAGAGCCAGCAACCGAAACGCTGGTTGACACAACGCACAGCAGCATCAGCGCCGGACTGAACAGCGCATCACAATGGTTTGACGATTTCTTCGGCGATCCAAGGATTGATGAAGAGCCCGCCGGAACCATGCTGCGGCTGCGCGGCTCGACAATCATGACCGAAGCAGAAGGCGTCAGCTTCAAAGGGAAGATAAAGCTGAACGTTGAACTGCCCAACCTGAAAAGCCGCTACCAGCTGATTCTATCCAACGAAGATGATGACTTGAGCGCCGAGGCCGCAAGCGGAACACAATCTCCAGAGCGGCCGGGAGTTCAGGACAAAGGCACATCGCTTGGCCTGCAATATACGAAACGGACCAACCAGAATCTGATCTACAGTAATCGGGTCAGTATCGATTATGAGGATGGCCTGAACCCGCAACTGAAAACCCGTCTGCGCTACACCCTGCCGGTTTCCGAGGCATCCCAGTTCAACTTCACCCAGGCCCTCACCTGGGAGAACAACGAAGGGTTCGGCCAGGAAAACCGCATCGATTTCGATTACACCCTGAATGACCAGATGCTGCTGCGAACGACCGGGAACGGTCTATTTTCCGAATCGAGCAACGGCTACGAGTGGTTGGCCCTGCAGCAGTTGCTAACCTCGTTCAGCCATAAAAAGGCGATGACTTTCGGCAGCTACGTCCGAGGCGAAACCAGACCACAGAATCATGTCACTGAATACGTGCTATTCACTGAGTATCGTCAGAGCTTCATCAAGAAATGGCTGTTCTTTGAATTACGACCAGAGATCAACTGGCAGCGCGAACATCAATTTAAAGCGGCGACAGCGTTCACCCTCACTCTGGAAGTCCGCTTCGGCGAACGGTAATAAAAAGCCCTGCAGGGAAAACCCTGCAGGGCTGATGACATATTAGTGAGAACCAAAGTTAACCGTTGGCCGCCTTTGGGCAACCGGCGCAACCGCCACCGGCTGCTGCAGAGCTGTCGCAACTGGCAGGAGCAGAGGTGTAATTCTGCTGGTACCAGCCGCCGCCCTTCAGCGCGAAGCCGCTCTGAGAAATCAGCTTACTGACGGCACCACCACATTCGCGGCACTCGGTGACCGGAGCTTCGGAAAACTTCTGTCGAACTTCAAACTGCAGACCACATTCCTGACACTGGTATTCGTACAATGGCATAAAAGACCTCCTCTAACCCTTGAATTTTCTGACAAACAGCTCCGGATAATAATAGATCGACCGGCTAGCTGTCAAGCAGGCGGGGCAAGATTTTCGCGAAGAATAGTTTTTGCAGAGTCAAGGTCAACACCGCGTAAAAGAACACGTTTCTGCCGTGATTTCTCTCCTGTCAGCAACTCAACGCGCCCCTTGGACACGCCGAACAGTTTTGCCAGATACTCGCAGCAACCCTTGTTTGCGGCACCCTCAACCGGCGGTGCACTGAGCTTGATTTTCAGCAGGTCACCCTGGAGGCCAACGAGCTGATTCCTGCTTGCACGTGGCAGTACCTGTAAGCAGAGGACTACCCCGTCAACGGACTCCTGCAGACAGGGGAACATCAGGGCAGATCAAGCCTGCGCTTGACCGTTTCCCTCCCCTGTGGAGAGTCGAGCAGAGGCGCCTGCTCCCCCTCTTCTATCTGCAGCACGTCCATCTCCAGAAGCTTCAGATGGCTCTCAACCAGCGCACGAAAACCACATTCAAAGGATATCTTCTGCCGCTTCAACTCCTGAATTTCATTGAGAGTCTGCATACGCTGCATGGCTGAATCCCTGAGTATCCGCGCCCCCTCAACATGCGCATCAGCAATCAGAATTTCTGCTTCTTTGCGGGCATTATTTTTTAAGTCTTCTGTGATCTGCTGCGCAGTCATCAATGTGTCCTGCAGCGCCTTCTCTCTGCTACGAAGTTGCTCAAGGGCCGACTGGTTACGGGCCAGAGATTCTTTCAGTTCATTGTTCTGCTTATTCAGGTTTTCCAGTTCATCCGCGAGCATTTCCAGAAAATGATCAACCGCCGAGGTATCATAGCCGAACAATCGTGTCTTGAACTGATGTTGCTGGATTTCGATCGGGGTTATCCGCATCTGGCCTGTCCTTAAATGGAGTGATTAATGGGCAAGCTGCAGTAAAAACCCGACAATCGCGGACTGCAGAACAGACAGCAGCAGTAACAGCGCAATTGGCGAGAAATCAAATGTTCCGGCCTGCAAGAACGGCAAAAATCGGCGCAACCGATAAAGCACCGGGTCGGTTGCATTGTGCAAAAAGCGGACAATCGGATTGTAGGGATCAGGATTGACCCAGGAAACCAATGCCCGGGCGATCACAATGAAGATATAGATATTAATTGCCAGGTCAAGAATTCTGGCAACAGACAAAATGATTACTGACATTAACAGCACCTCTCTGCAGCTCTAAGCACAACAAAATCTTCTAATTTGCTGGTTTATATAGAAAAACAGCTCATCTGTCAACGATTAGGGGGCGTTTCTTTTCTACCCTAAACTTTGACTTTCACCATTAAAACCGCTAGATTGTACCGGATTTACTGCTTGACAATTATCTTTATGAGATCAGTGAGGGTTACCATGGTTCAAACCAACAATCTGAACGTGCGCAAAGTCACCCCGATTATCGCACCTGCCGACCTGAAACAGGTTTTCCCCTTAAGCGCTGAAGACGCAGCATTTGTCAGCCAGAGCCGCAATACCATTAAATCCATATTACACGGCAAGGACCAACGGCTGATGGTTGTTGTCGGTCCCTGCTCCATCCATGACACCAAAGCTGCCCTTGAATATGCTGCCAGGCTTGCCGAACTTTCCAAGCGAGTTGAAGACAAGCTGTTCGTCATCATGCGCGTCTACTTTGAGAAACCACGCACCACCGTCGGTTGGAAAGGTCTGATTAACGATCCGGACATGGACGGCACCCATAAGATATCTAAAGGTCTGGGCATCGCTAGGCAACTTTTCTGCGCGATCACCGAACTGGGTCTGCCGATCGCCAGCGAAATGCTCGATCCGATTACTCCGCAATACCTCTCCGACATGATCAGCTGGGGGGCCATTGGAGCACGCACAACCGAATCACAGACCCACCGCGAAATGGCCAGCGGGCTCTCATTTCCGGTCGGTTTTAAAAACGGCACAGACGGCGGTTTAAAAATTGCCACCGACGCCATGGCCGCAGCCCTTCAACCGCACAGCTTTCTCGGCATCAACTTCGACGGTCTCAGCTCGATCGTTCAGACCACCGGCAACCCGGATGTCCACATTGTGTTACGCGGCGGTAACGACAGCCCGAACTATCTGCCTGCCGATCTGGCCCTGACCACCGAACTGCTGAAAAAAAATGGCCTGCCCCCCTCGATCATGGTCGATTGCAGCCACGCCAACTCATACAAAGATCACCTGCGTCAGGCAGAAGTTCTGTCCAACATTGTTGAACAGATCGCCGCCGGCGCAACGAATATCGGTGGTGTCATGATAGAAAGCAATCTGCACGCGGGCAACCAGAACATTCCCGACGACCTAAGCCAGTTAAAATACGGCGTTTCGGTCACTGACAAATGTGTCGATTGGGAATCTACGGCGCAGATGCTGCTGGAAACCCGTCAGAAACTGCTGGGCTGACAAGCGGGTAGTGCAATGACAAAGAACGACAGTTGCTGTCCTCCAGCTGAATTGAAAGAAGAACAGCAGGCGGAACCCAGCGGTTGCTGCCCTCCGCGTGAAAAGGTCAGCTGTTGCCCACCGCAATCGGACAGCCCGGAGATTGCGGGATATAGCGTCAACCCCTTTGTCACAGGTTGGCTCGAGACGCAGGTTGGCAAAATCCCGCGGGTTTCGACCCGGCTTAACTGGTCTGATCGACGTGGCAGTTGGGCAATGCGTTGGGGATTCGGCCGGGATCGTTATCAGGTGACCCCGGGGCTCTACGCTGTCGGCAGACCGAGCGACAAATCACCGCTACTGGTCAGTGCCAACTACAAGCTCAGCTTTGACTGCCTGCGCTCGGCGCTCGACGGAGAGAGTGCCTGGCTGCTGGTCATTGACACAAAAGGGATCAACGTCTGGTGCGCAGCCGGCAAAGGAACCTTCGGCACGGATGAAATCGTAAAGCGCTGCCATGCCACCAAGGTGAAGCAGCTGGTCAGCCATCGCCAACTGGTGGTTCCACAGCTCGGTGCACCCGGTGTTGCTGCATACAAAGTCAAACAGGAAACCGGTTTTACGGTCAGCTACGGTCCGGTCCGGGCAACCGACCTGAAAGCTTTTTTTGCCGCTGGGCAACAGGCAACACCTGCAATGCGGACGGTGACCTTCTCCCTCTGGGAGCGACTGATCCTGACTCCGGTTGAAGTGTCCATGCTACGGAAACCGATCCTTATTGCCGCCGTGCTGTTATTTGTATTGAGCGGGATCGGCCCGGACATCTTCTCCTTTGAAGCGCTTTGGCTGCGCGGAACGGCTGCTGTCGCAGCCGGAGTAGCGGGAGTCTTTACCGGCTGCATCCTCACGCCGATACTGCTGCCCTGGTTGCCGACCCGGGCTTTTGCGGCGAAAGGTGCGCTGATGGGTTTAATCACTGCGACAGTCCTTGCTCTCGGCCCCTATCAGGCGGCAGAAACCAGCGGCATTATTAGTCTGTACCTGCTGGTTCTGGCTGTTTCGTCCTATACCGCCATGAACTTTACCGGCTCGACGACCTTCACCTCACCATCCGGGGTTGAGAAGGAGATGCGTATTGCCATCCCATGCCAGTTGCTGTCCGTTTTACTGGCCACGCTGTTCTGGATCGGCGCCGCCTTCTAGAGAGACAAACATGCTGACAAACCACCACCACAGTAATGGCTTGCGCTACATTGATGATGTAACAACCTTGCATTTAACGGTAGAAAAGTGTATTGGCTGCGGCGTGTGCGAAACGGTTTGCCCGCATCGCATTTTCGCGGTAAAGGAACGTAAGGCCATAATCACGGATCGGAACCTCTGCATCGAATGCGGCGCCTGCAGCAAAAACTGCCCGACTGCGGCAATAGAGGTCGCGGCCGGAGTTGGCTGTGCCAGCGCCATTATCTACAGCTGGCTGACGGGAAAAGAACCGAGCTGTGACTGCAGCGGGAATTCTGGATCCTGCTGATCCTTCCAGCAACCGTTGGAAAAATTAGTCCTTTACTTGTGCGGCAATAATTATTAAATTTGACTTAACTTTAGCCTCAGGCCTGACAATGCAACGCACTCTCTTGATCATCGACGATTCCAAGGCAATCCGCACCCAGGTGGCGCAGATCTTTGCCGACGGCAGACTTTTTACTCAAGTCCTGCAGGCCGCAGACGGGATCGAAGGCTTCAAACTGCTGGTCAATAACAAGATCGACATTATTCTCTGCGACATTGAAATGCCTGGCATCGATGGCATGAAGTTTCTTGCCATGCTGCAGTCACGTGACGACCTCAAGGGTAAAACGGTCATCATGCTGACCAGCCATAAAGACCTCGGCAGCAAAGTTCGCGGCCTGGAATCCGGGGCCAGCGACTACATCACCAAACCATTTGAACCTGAAGAAATGGTCGCCAGACTACGTGTGCATATGCAGATCAATACTCTGCAGGATGAACTCCGCCGCAGCAACCAGCTGCTCCTCGAACTGGCGCAAACCGATCCGTTGACCCGTCTCTGCAATCGTCGTCACCTGTATGACAAACTGGAAGTGGAAATCAACCGTTGCGTACGCGGCGGTAATTCGATTGCACTGATCATGGCAGACATAGACCATTTCAAGCGGATCAATGACCAACATGGCCATCAAGCCGGCGATGAGGCGCTGGTGAAGGTATCTGATCTTTTGCTGGAAGAGTTACGTACCTATGATCTGGCAGCGCGCTACGGTGGCGAAGAATTCTGTCTGGTTCTACCTGAAACAAACCTGAAAGCGGCCGCAGAAGTTGCAGAACGGATTCGCTACAAGGCAGAGCTCATTAATTTCAACGCGCCGATGGAAAGAGAGAAGATAACGATAAGTTTCGGCGTTGCAGCCTTTGAAAACCGAGAAGGAACGATCGATGAGCTGATTCGCCTTGCTGATGAAGCGCTGTATCTGGCTAAAAAATCCGGACGCAATCAAGTCAAGACCATGCCAATAAAACAATAGGCCCCTCGACTAAACGAAGGGCCCTTTGTCCTACTGTTAAACTCCGTCCAACGCGACCGTCCAGCTTAAATCAAACGATTCTGCTTAAGAAAACCGCGAGCAACATCCTTTGCCCCACGTTGGCCGGCTTCTGTCTCGAGCCGTGCGATCGTTTCACCGTCAATCTTGCCACCAAGCTTGTTGATCAAACGCGCCAGTGCCGGAAATTTCTTTAAAGTATCCTTACGCGCAACCGGTGCCGCTTGCGTCGGGATCTCGACCCCCTGCAGTGCAGCCTCAAAACCAAGCGGACTCAACCAGACAAGGTTCAACTCTTCGTTGTAGCGTGTCTTAACCGACTGATAGAGTTGCTCCGCATCGGCGACTGGCTCGGCCCTTAAAATTTCCAATTGACCAACGCCGGTGTACTCAACGTAAATATCCAGATCATCCTTGAGCAACGCCTGGTGGGCAGAGCTGCTGGTTTCGTGGGTCACCAGCTTGACCGAGGTGCCGGTGCGTTCGGTTATCAACTGCGCCAACATGTTCGCAAGCACCTCTTGCTGCAAACCACCGGTGGAGCCGATGACCAGAGTTTTACCGACACACGCATAAGCCGGAGCGACAAACAGACCAATCAGAACCAGTACCAGACAGAGCCGCAACATTTTTTCCTTGATTCCAGTCATAGACCTACCTTCTCTAACAAGTGGAGACAACCTCAACAGGCTTAATGGATTGGCGCAACATCTGCTTTATTGTCAGCGCTGCTGACAACTCTATTCTCCAGTTCGATAACGCCGAAGTTTTTTTCGTAACTGATGATATTTTTCTGTAACGCCAGCAGCAGTCGTTTTGCGTGGCGAGGTGAAGTTATTAAACGTGACTGGACTTTCGCTTTCGGCGCCTGCGGTTGAACGTAGATGCAATCCAGGACAAATTCACTGTCGTTATGATTGACAACAACCATGTTCACGTACTGACCGTTGGCGATCTGATCATCAATCTGGATTTCCAACTTCACTTCATTCACCTGAGGTTTTTCCACGACAAACCCTTTCTTTATGCAAATAGCTAGTGAATCCCGGCATTGAGGACCGGCTTATTCAGCCAGGGGGCGTATTCTACCAGATCGCGAAGATAACGTTCACCACTATTATCATCCTGCACCCACTGTGATTGTATGCGGTCGAAAAAAAGCTGATGAAGAGATTCTTTCTGCAGACGACCTCCCCACCAATTATCACGCAGATCAACAACCCCGGTCGCCGGCACAAACACAGCCATCTTCCCTTTTCGCCCCGATCCGGCCAGAAAAGCCTGCACTTCCTGCTGGGTCTTCCCCTGCTTTTCCATATCGGCACTCTGGTGGTCACCGAGTTTCACGGCCAGCCGGTTTTCGCTGAAGTTATTCTGCCTGACAACCGGATAGGACAGATAATCACAGAGCAATGCAAGTTCGTTCCCAGCAAACAGGTTCCGTTCAATCTGCGGTGCCGAGCGGCGCTCGCTGACGATGGCAACTTGATTTTCGCTGAACAGATTCGCCTCGATCCGCGAGTTGCCCAGCTGATTATTGACCAACGCCTGTCGGTTGTTGCTGAAACGATTGTTCTTCACCAGCGGCCGTGAGGCCAGCATGCTGACCAGCCCCTGCTGATTGTTTAGAAACTGGTTACCAGAGATCTGCGGGCTCTCCATCGTCTGATCACAGAGCAGCGCGACAGCATTGCCTTCAAACCGATTGCCGGAAATCATCCCGGGAAACAGATGCTGAAGTCGCACCCCCTGCTCGTTGTTCTGAAAAACATTATTGCTCAGTTCACCGCTGCTGTTGTGACTGGCCTGCACAGCGATTTTATTCTCTCGAAACTGACTATTTCGCAAAACCACCTGTGAGCGCATTTCGATATCGACTGCAATCCGATTGCCGACAAACGTTGCCCCATCGATGACCGGTAGCGATTGCCGGTGCAGCTTAACTGCGATGTCGCAATCCTGAAAGCGTGCCTGCTCGATACGAAAACGACTGAGACTGCTACTGATCGCGGTTGCTGCAGAGTTGAACCAGACATGAACAAAACTGCTTTCGATCGCAGACTGAACCAGCTCGACCCCGACCCAACCGACAGGAGTCGCAAAAATAATCGGCTGCTGTTCCGATCCAACCGCCAACAACGCCCCCTCGATCCTGATGCCGTTTTCGGCAGCCAAGCTACGGATACTGGTTCCGGGGGCGATTTCCAGCTGTACCCCGGCGGCAACCAGAACCGGTTGTTTCAGGGTGATCTCCCCTTGCCAGCGCTGATTTTCACCGATGACCAGATAAGTCGGTCCGGCAGCAAACAGCGGCGAAAAGGACAATAACAGCAGAACTATGGCGTAAAAAATTCTCAACAGCAGCATCTTTTCTGGCAGAAACCTGTCACCTGCCGCTGCCGACTGGCGAAAACAGCAACAACTGACGGTCAGAATTCAAACTGAAACGCGTGAACAGATCGATCACGGGAACCAACCAGCAGCAGCCCGCCAAAGATCGTCGGGGTGCTTTGCAGCGGCTGCGACATATCCAGATCAGCCAGCAACTCACCACCTGCTGTCGATAGTGCAAAAAGATGTCCAGCATTATCACCGACCAGTAACCGACCGGCAAACAATAGTGGAGTGGCATAGACAGCCCCACTGGTCGGACGCCGCCAGTTCAGCTCACCGGTTGCAGCATCAATTGAATAGATCGCCGCGCCGGCGGTCCCCAGATAGACTGATGCGCCATCACTGACCGAAGCGCCATAAAAACAGGGCTCAGCAAGCTCGGTGCGCCAGAGCACTTCCCCCTGTTGATCAACAGCGACCACGTCACCCGTCTTGGTGATTTGCACCAATCCGTCAGCAACAGCGACTGGCGTCGATAGCAGCGGTGCGGCCAGATCCAGCTTCCAGAGCAGCCCCCCCTGCAGAGTTAAACAGTGCAGGATTCCGAAGCTGTCCGGCAGGTAGAGTTGCCCTGCATTCACCAGCGGTGCAGCACGAAGCGCGGCGCCAGTCGCATAACTCCAGAGCAGCTGGCCGGTTGCTGGTTCGAAAGCATAAAGTTGACCATTCCAGGCAGGCACCAACAACTGGCCGTCAGTCAGCAGTAATCCACCCTGACGATGGTCATCTGCCGGGGATTCCGGATACTGAAAGCGCCAGAGTTCTTTACCCGAAGCGAGTTCGATGGCAATCACCTGTCGTTGCCAGGTCTGCAGATAAAGCCGCTCACCATCGCTGACCAGCGCAGCATCAGCAACATCGCCGAGGGCTGTGGTCCAGACCGCCCGGCCCGACGCGTCAAGCGCATGCAGCCGGCCATCCCAGCTGGGAACCAGTGCCAAACCAGCAACCACCAGCGGCGGCGCATCGACAAAACCACCGGTCTGATAGCTCCAGAGCTCTTTAAAGGTAAAGGGCAGTCGCGGACCGGCGCCAACAATTGCAGCGCCCGCTGGTTGCAGGCGAACCCGACCAACCTCAGGATCAACCCGCTGATCATAGATCAGGGGGGCTAACGCCTGCAGATCGCTGGTCCCCCACCAGTTTCCGGCCAGGTCGACATCGTTGACGTAAAAGTCACCCAGCCGCAGCTGATGAACATTATTTGTGAAGTTATTACGGTAAATACTGAAGGGTTGATCGTTTTCAAACAGGAAGACGCCGGCGACATTGTTACGGATCAGGTTATCATGCAACGTAACGCGGGAATTGCGGAAATTAATCCCCTTGCCGGTCTGCTGTTCAATCAGGTTATGGCGAAAGGTGAAGGTCGCCTGCCCGATCCGGCAGCCGTCGATATTGTTGTGGATGTGACTGTCCTCAACGATACCGTGGGTAAAGTGCGCGTGCAGCGTGTAAGCAGAATCGCGGATATCGCAATAGCGAAAGTGCACTCCGCTGGAAAAATCGACCGCGATCTCCTGCCAGTCACCCGGCTGCGGATTCTCCTTGGCGCTGCGAAAGCGGATCGGCTGCTCCGGCGTGCCGACTGCGATCAGTCCGCCCTTGACGATCAGTGTTCCATCCCCCAAACCGTCACGGTCCAGATCGAGATAGGTGAAGGCGATCTCAGTCCCGGGGGCGATTGTCAAGGTTGCACCACGCAGCACTTCGACAGAACCATCGATCAGAATCTGACCAGTCCAGAGAGTATCTTCACTGATCGTTGTATTCTGCAGCAGCAGCGGTGCGACAGGAGCCGGCCGGGCACAACCAAACAGGCAGAAAAGAAGCAGTAACAGTGCAGTGAAAAGGCTTTTCATCATGCACTCCATAACGGATGAGGAAGACTACAGATAGAGCTGCAACAACCAGCCGAGCAGAATCGAGACCAATAACGAATGGACAACAAACACCAGCACCAGACGCTTCTGAAACATCGCCCAGAGCGCCAGCATCGCCGGCAGACTGGTAACGGGCCCGGCCAGCAGCAGGGTCAGGGCGGCACCCTGATCGATGCCTCGTTCCAGCAGTCCGGCCAGTATCGGGATAATCGGAATCTGATTCGTCGGCAACGGCAGCCCGATCAGCGCTGCGGTAAACAGCGACTGAAAGTTGTTCTGGCCGACCAGAAAGGTGATCCAGGAGATCGGCACCAGGGTGACAATAATAGCTTCGAGAACAATCGCCATGAGCAGGTATTTGCCGACAAACAGACCGGCGTCCATAGTCCGGTCGAAGATGAAACGCAGCCGGCTGTCGCGCGGGACAATCTGCATCCGCTTGACTTTTATACCCTGCGCGGCACCGATATCGGCGGCCGGAGCGAGGCTACCGTCCTCCTTATAGACCGGCTGCAGCCGCACCATATCTTCAGAAAGAATACCTACCTGCTGTAACCAGAGGACCATCACTCCGGCGGAGAGTCCGAGAATACCGGCGCCGACAAATTTAAGTGCCGCCCATTCACCACCCAGCCCGCTGTAAGTCAATAACAGCGCATCAGGTCCCATCACCGGGGAGGTCACCAGCAGCGCCATCAGGGGGGCCAGTGGAGTTCCCATCATCGCCAGCGAGATAACGATTGGCAGAATCCCGCAGGCGCACAACGGCGAAACCATCCCGACAGCAACCGCTAACGGGATACCGAGAAATCCGGCGCGGTTGATCGAATCGCGAATCCGCAGGTCAAGCTTGTAGCCCTTGATGATGCCGACCAGCAGAATCGACAGCAGGAAGAACCACCACATCTGCAGGATTTCTTCCTGAATGACACTGAGAATCTGTACGAAAACCGAATCCTGCATCAGCCGATGGGCCCTTCGATGAAATCGATTAATCGATCAGCAGCGACTGTCCTCAGCAAATCCAGACGTTCCGGCTGGTCGGCTTCGTCGAGCTCGCGATAACCGGCCGCCAGCCGCATGGCCTCAGCCGAAAGTTGCAATGACAGCTCCTGGTCAGCAGCGAAACGACAGCGCAGACGATGCTGCCCGGCAGGTTCGACGCTGAGTGCCGCAGGGAATGCGGCCGACTCAAAAACAATCCGGATGCCGTCGGCGGCGCAGGTTTTCATCAAGTAGCTGAGCTGCAGACTGTCCATGGGCAACTGGGCAAATCGCCGCAGCGCTTCCTCGCCAAGGCGCACCCCCAGGGTACTCATCGGACAGAAATGGCCGTGCCGTTCGGCGAGTCGCTGATAAAGCTCTTTATCCGCCACAATCGGCCTAAAACGCGTAATGATGTGGGCAATCGTTTTCGTAGATTTCGTGATAGACGCGGGTCATATCAGGTGTCAGCCAGTAACGGACCTCTTTGAGCGACTTGAGGAAGTGCGCCATGGTGACCTGCGGAGCGTCCTCTTTGATGGCATTGACCGTGGCCCGCTTGCAGAGACTTTCGGCATCCCAGCCGACATAGCCTTCGGTTAACTCGGCCAACTGCGCACGATCTACATCGGCGGCCAGATTCGGCATCATATCCAGATAGATATCGAGCATACCGCGTCGATCGATGGTGCGTGGCGGATGGACAAAAACCTTGCGGTTAAAACGTTTTTTCTCTTTGATAATCGCCTGATCGACAGTATCGATCCGGTAACAGGAACCAACCAGCATGACGTTATCAACTTTATTGATGCGGTCGATCTGCTCGATAAACAGACGGTTCAGATCCTTGGTGGCGAAGGTTGGCGGAATGCCGCGCAGGTTACCCGGACCCCACTCGTAATCGCAACCGACCCGTGGCGCCAACCATTCACAATCGGAAATGAACAACACCGAAGGCGCTTCATGGATGGCGGTATCGAAGGCTTCGACCAGCTCCTCCCCCTTGCCGAGCATCTCCTGACCACTGATATAGACGAAAGAAGCCCCCGCCTCTTTGGCGCAGGCTTCAGCAAGCATGGTGATGCCGACCCCGAGCGGTCCCCACATCATCACTCCGGCAGGAATCCCCAACTGATGCTGCTTGATCATCTCCGGTTTCTGCAGCGGCAGGCAGACCATCTCCTTGAGAATCTCTTTAACTTCCGCGAAACCACCGATATCGTCCCAATTCAGGACCGGCTCACGTACCTCGTAAAATATCTTTTCCAGCTTCTTATGCATGGTTAAATCCAGCTCCAAGAGTAGTCTGCCGAAACGTTGCCGTTTCGGAACGGGGGTGACAGGTCTGAAAACATTGCCTAAGATAGCAACGAACGTGCCACCCACGTCAGATCAAAGGTCATTCAACAGGCGATAGATCAGTTGCTCCAACTCCCAGACAACGCTGGCGGCTTTTTCGTGGTCAGCGTCCTCCAGCATGACCCGCGCCCGGTCAAGCAGCCCATGAGCCTTAAGCAACACGGGCGACAGCTTCTCTTCCAGCTTGTACTGCGAGATCTCGCCTACCGACTCAATCAGGTCCTGCAGCTCTTCTGCAGCCATATCGACCAGCCGCAGTGCGCTGGCGGTATCCTCCGGCAACGCCTCATAAAGACGGTCAGCCTCTGTTTCAATCTGTTCAAAAATCTGTCGGTAACGTACTGATATTGACATTCTTTCGTCCTTTCCAAAGCAGCCGGTCACTACTGCAGTTTACAAGGGGCACATCCTAATCGAAAGCAGGGCTAAAGATCAATCACAGAGCGCGGATATTTACGGCAAAAGCATTGACTTACCGGACAGCGGACTGCTAATTTAGCGAATCATTAAAGCCCTGGGGGTGTCTTCGTTACTGAGAGTTCTGCTCGCTTGAGCGCTGCGGAACGACCCTTTGAACCTGATCCGGTTAATCCCGGCGGAGGGAAGTGGCTGTCGTCATCCGGCATTTGTTGCTGCCGGAGGCCGCCATTTTGGCGGCCTTTTTTATTTCAGGCAGAGTATGCAGATATTCGTCAACGAACAGAGCTGTCAAGCACAGACAGAGACCAGCTTATACGGCTTGCGTGATCGCCATAAGCCGGATGCCGATCTGCTGATCGTCAACGGTTTTCCGGTCAGCCAAGATCAGCCATTGAAAGATGGCGACCGCGTCACGCTGATCAAGCGCGGCGAACGCCCCTCAGCTGCGGAGCTCGAAGCGCTGATGATGGCGCGCCACACGCCGGGCGTTCACGCAAAGATCAAGAACAGCTGCATCGGCATCGCCGGTGCCGGTGGGCTTGGCTCCAACATCGCTATCGCCCTGGCACGGATCGGTGTCGGCAGGTTGATTATCGCCGATTTTGACCTGGTCGAACCGTCCAACCTGAACCGGCAGCAATACTTTATCGACCAGATCGGCCTGCCGAAGGTCGAGGCACTGCGTGACAATCTGATACGGATCAATCCCGGCGTGCAGATCACCAGTATCCAGCAGAAAATCACCCCGGACAATCTACTCGCACATTTTTCTGCGGTCAATGTGATGGTCGAAGCCTTCGATGCCGCCGACCAGAAAGCCATGCTGATCAGCCATTTCCTGCGTAGCTGCCCGCAAACACCGCTGGTCGCAGCGTCAGGAATGGCCGGCTATGAGGCCTCAAACAGCATCAGTACCCGCAAAGTGGCAAAGAACCTCTACCTCTGCGGCGATGGCACCACCGCAGCACAGCAGGGGCGCGGGCTGATGGCCCCCCGCGTCGGCATAGCCGCTCATCATCAGGCCAACGCGGTGTTGCGCTTGCTGCTTGGTGAAGAACCAGAATAGGAACCACCGCCATGAATTTACAGATCAACGGCCAGAACCGTGAATACCCGTCACCACTGACCATTGTGCAATTGCTGGATCAGCTTGATCTGGCCATTGAGCGGGTTGTGGTGGAGTTGAATCGCGAGATTCTGACCGCCGACAAACTTGCCGACACTCAATTAACAGATGGCGACACGCTGGAACTGATCCAGTTTGTCGGCGGCGGCTAATGACCAATCATCGTCAGAACTGACAGGATATCATCATGGATCAACTTATAATTGCAGGTCGCACCTTCAACTCACGACTGATGGTCGGAACCGGTAAATTCGCCTCCAATCAGGCGATGGTCGCGGCGATGGAGAATTCCGGCAGCGAAATCGTCACCGTCGCCCTGCGTCGGGTCGACATCGACAATCCGGCCGACTCGCTGCTCTCGCATATCGACCGCAGCCGCTACCTATTACTGCCGAACACCAGCGGTGCCCGAAACGCCGAAGAAGCGGTGCGTCTGGCACGGATGGCACGGGCAGCCGGTTGCGAACCCTGGGTCAAGCTGGAAGTGACGCCGGACCCCTACTATCTGCTACCAGATCCGATCGAAACTCTCAAAGCGGCAGAGATTCTGGTTAAAGAGGGCTTCATCGTGCTCCCTTACATGCCGGCCGACCCGGTTCTGGCCAAACACTTGGAAGAGGCCGGCTGCGCCACGGTTATGCCGCTGGGCGCACCGATCGGCACCAATCGTGGTTTACGCACCCGTGATCTGATCGCCATCATCATTGAGCAGGCGAAGATCCCGGTTGTCGTCGACGCTGGACTGGGAGCCCCCTCCCACGCCGCCGAAGCGATGGAGATGGGCTCCGATGCCGTGCTGGTCAACACCGCGCTGGCCGACACCCCAGACCCCGCGGCCATGGGGCGGGCCTTCCGCAAAGGCGTCGAAGCCGGCCGCGAAGCTTATCTGGCCGGGCTCGGCCCGCAACGCCAGAAGGCCGAAGCATCCAGCCCACTGACCGGCTTTTTAAGGAATAATTGATGAGCTTCTTAGAGCAACTGCAACAGTACCCACAGGCCGAACTGCGCGAGCGCATTCTCGGCGCGACAGCACAACAGATAGATCAGGCATTGCGTCGGCCGCGCTTGAGCCTGGAAGATTTTGCCTGCTTGCTGTCGCCACAGATCAGCGACGACCAGCTGGAGTTGATGGCCAGTCAGGCCCATCGGATTACGCGCCAGCGTTTCGGCCGCACCATTCAGCTCTATGCACCGCTCTATCTTTCAAATGAATGTCACAACGGCTGTAAATACTGCGGTTTCAGCGCTGACAATGATCTGCCGCGCAAAACCCTCTCATTGAGCGAAATCGAACGCGAAGCAAAAGTGATCCGCGGTCAGGGCTTTCGGCATATGTTGCTACTGACCGGCGAAGCCCCGGAAGCGGCCGGTATCGTATTTCTGGAATCGGCTGTCAAGCAAGTGAAACCCCACTGTGGCTCGGTCTCGATAGAAGTTTTTCCGATGGATACCGCCGGCTATTCACGGATGATCAATGCCGGGGTGGATGGCCTGACCCTCTACCAGGAAACTTACGACCCAACACTCTACCGCGAGTTGCACCCCTACGGACCAAAAAGCGATTTCAACTTCCGCCTGCAGGCCCCCGAAGCCGCCGGCGAAGCTGGCCTTCGCCGGATCGGCGTCGGTTCGCTGCTCGGGCTGGGCGACTGCCTGACCGATGCTTTTTACACGGGCCTTCACGCGCTCTATCTGGCGCGACGCTTCTGGCGTACCCAGGTCTCGATCTCCTTCCCCCGGTTGCGGCCAGCCGAAGGCGGATTTCAACCGCGCAGCATCGTTTCTGACCGGCAGCTGACCCAGTTCATCTGCGCTTCGCGACTGCTGATTCACGATGCTGGCCTGATCCTTTCAACCCGCGAGAGCGCCGAACTGCGTGACAACCTGCTGCCACTGGGAATCACCCAGATGAGCGCCGGGTCCTGCACTGCACCGGGTGGCTACGGTGACGACAACGACGAAGGGCAGCAGTTCACCATCAGCGACCACCGTAGCCCGGCGGAGTTCGCTGAACTGCTCGCTGCGCGCGGCTATGAAGCGATCTGGAAAGATTGGGATAACTCTTTTCTGGAACACAGCAACTGATTTCCATGAAAAACCTGCCCTCGACCTACCTGATCAGCGACCGGAAGCTGCTGCCTGAAGGAAAACTGCTGATCGTTATCGAGGAGTTGCTGGCGGCCGGCTTAGGAATGCTGCAGCTGCGGGAGAAGGATCTCAGTGCCGCGCAACTTTTTCCACTGGCGCTGCAACTGCACCAGCTGACCCGCCGCTATAACTGCAGACTGCTGATCAACGACCGGATCGACCTGGCACTGGCGGTCGAAGCTGATGGCGTCCACCTGGGTGGCCATTCGCTGCCGACAGCGGTCGCACGGGAACTGCTCGGACCGCAGAAATTGATTGGCGTCTCAACCCACTCAGCGGCCGAAATCTCTCAGGCTGCCACGGCCGGCGCGGACTTTGTCACCTTCGGTCCGGTCTTCCACACCCCGTCCAAAGCCGCCTTCGGGGAACCGGTCGGCCTGCCGGCGCTGTGTCAGGCCTGCAGCGACAGCCCACTGCCGGTTTATGCACTGGGCGGCATCAACCTGCAGAATGCTGCTGACACCATGAACTGCGGGGCGACGGGTGTTGCCCTAATTTCCGCCCTGCTGACAGCCGACTCCCCCACTTCCAGCTATTTAGCCTTGCAATCCAGGCTCAGCTAAAACACAGCCGCACTGTTGTTTCCCCCCAGCATCGTTTAGAATAAAGGCAGCAATCGCCAGCTCTCACGCAATGGTGTCTTATGCAAGCTGCTCTGGTTCTGATAATTCTGGGAATTGCCATCCTGCTGTTTGCCACCGGCTGGCTGCGGATGGATATGGTCAGCCTGCTGATCCTGCTCAGCCTGCCGCTGTTCGGTCTGCTGACGACAGATCAGGCGTTTGCAGCATTCAGCAATCCAGCAGTGATCACCGTCGCGGCAATGTTCGTTCTCAGCGCCGCCATCGCCAACACCGGCGTGACCGCCCATCTGGGCCGCTGGATACTCGGCTTTGCCGAGCAGAGTGAAGTCAAACTGATCTTCGCCATCATGCTGCTGACGGCAGTTTCTTCTGCCTTCATCAACAACATCGGTGCTGCGGCAGTGCTGCTACCGATGGTCACCGGCATCGCAAAGAAAACCAACATCCCCCCCTCGCGACTGCTGATGCCGTTAGCCTTTGGTTCGCTGGTCGGCGGCGTCTGCACACTGATCGGCACCCCGCCGAACATTCTGATCAATGCGCTAATGCTGGAATATTCTGGCCATGAGTTCAGCATGTTCGAATTCGCCCCGCTCGGCGTGCTTATGGCGGTTTTGAGCATCCTTTATATGCTGCTGATCGGCCGGCACCTGCTGCCCAACAATCCACCTGCGTCAATCTCACAACTGAATCAGGTCAAAGCTTACGTTTCGGACATCCTGATCAAACCTGGGTCAGCCTACGTCGGCAAGACGCTGCTCGCCAGCGGACTGGAAACCAGCTTTCATCTGAAAGTCCGCTCTTTGATGCGCGAACAACTTAAGATCACCGCACCCCGAAAGTCGATCATCCTTAAAGAAAATGACATTCTGTTTGTCGAAGGGTCGCCG
>DATCYW010000027.1:0-40201 GCA_036526255.1 Malonomonas sp.
TAATTACCAACCAGCATAATCGGTGCCTCCAGGTAACTTTTTACCGTCGCCAGAAATTCCGCAGCGTCGGCCCCGTCCAGCACCCGGTGATCAGCGGACAGGGTCATCCGCATGACCGGAGCAACGGCCGGCTCACCCTGATCATCGACAACGATCTCCCCCTTGACCGTGCCGACGGACAGTACGGCCGCCTGCGGTGGCGTAATGATCGCCCCGAAGGATTCGACTCCGAGCATCCCCATGTTCGAGATCGTAAAGGTCCCACCTTCCATATCCGCAGGCTTTAAACTCCCCTGACTGGCGGCTTTTTCGACCAATTCGCGCGCGCGGACGCTGATCTGTTTCAGATTGAGCTTCTCGCAGTTAGCGATGACCGGGTTGAAGAGACCGCGATCCGTTGCGACGGCCATGGCGATGTTGATGTCCGGCAACTCGATCCCCTGCTCGCCATTCCAGGTCGCGTTGACCCAGGGGTGCTCATGCAGCGCCCGTGCGGTTGCTGCCAGCACAAAGTCGTTGATGGTCACGCCAAGATCCTTGCGGAAGCGGATCACATCGGTCATATCGACCGCCATGCTGACGTAAAAATGTGGAATGGTTCGCCAGGCCTCTTCCATCTTCCGGGCAATTAACCGGCGGATTTTAATCGACTTGCCGCTGCTGCCCTCCCCTTTAAACGTGACCTTCTGAGAGTAGGCAGTGGCTCTTGTCTCTGCCGGATTGGCGCGTTCGACATCTGCCAACACCACCCGCCCCCGCGGCCCGCTCCCTGGAATCGACTTGAGATCCAGCCCCAGTTCTTTCGCCAAGGTCCGTGCGGCCGGTGAAACCAGCTGATCGGCAACCGGTTGCGGTATCGGCTCCTGCACATCAGCAGCAGTCGCGGCCTCAGCCGACCCAGCAGCCACCGGGGTTGCGTTCAGGGTCGCCAGCAAGGTGCCAACCAGCACCGTTTCACCCGCTGCCACATGCAGAGCCTCAACGACTCCTGAATCGGCAGTTTCCAGTGCCATGGTCGCCTTGTCGGTCTCTATTTCTGCAATCGCCTGCCCGGCTTCGACAGTTTCGCCAACCGCGATCAGCCACTCCAGCAGGGTGCCTTCCTGCATGCTGTCGCTCAGCTTCGGCATGCTGATTTCTTTATTCATCATGATTCTCCTGTAAACTGAGCAGGAATCAATCCTGCAAAAAGTCGGGTCGCGGACAACGAAATGTATAAATCGATTTACAGATTCGCGCCAGTCTTACCTCGCTGCACTCCAGCGATAAAGTACCAGAGTGCTGACAACAGCTGTGCGCCAATCAAAACCAGAAAGGCCGCATGATAACCAGCCGGCTGGTAGCCACCGGTCTGATCGATCGTCCATTGACCGATAACTGCACCGATCAACCACTGGGCAGCAAAGGCTGCGACAAACACCAGCAGGTTCAGAGCCGTATTGCAGCGACCACTTAATTGCGCCGGGAAGACTTGCGCCAGAACCGCGTAGGCAAGAATACCAGCCGTGCCGAAGAAACCGAATCCGAACCAGAGCGACTCAGCATATTCAGGAATCAGCACCAGCAGCAACTGCACCAGAAGAAACAGCCCCATGCCGCTGGTCGCAACAACAGCAGGACGGATACCGTGACGGGCCAGACGCCCAGCCAGACTGCCCAGACCGAAATAACCGACAATCATGGCCACCGCAATCCACCAGAGCACCTGGGCGACATCGTCACGCCCATAATTTGCGACATCCCGTAACCAGGGGCCAGACCAGAGCCCCTGCACCGACAGATAGGTGCTTTGTGAACTGACCGCCCAGGGCGCGATCCGCCAGAAATCGCGACTGCTCAGTATCCGCTGCAGGCCCGCCAGCTGGTCTTTAAGGGTCAGGTCGACCTTGCTCCTTGGCGCATCCGGCACAAACAGAAAAACCACAACTGCCGCCAGCAAGGCAAGCCCGGCCAGCAGGATAAACACCCCGCGCCAATCGGTGATCTGCAGTGCGGCCTGCACCGGGGTTGTCGCACTCAGCGCCCCAAGGCCGCCGGAGACCATCTGTACACCGTTGGCAAAGGGGAGTCGCTCCGCCGGCAGCCAGCTGGAAAACGCCTTAAAGGCGGCCATCAGACAGGCCGAAACACCCAAACCGATCAACGCTCGACCAAGGATCAGACCGCTTACCGTCTCAGCCAATGCAAACAGCAGCGCACCGGAAGCTGCCAGCAGCAACAGGATGGCTTCAATCCGGCGCGGCCCAAAACGATCGAGCAACACACCAAGCGGCAGCTGAAAGGCGGCAAAAGAGAGAAAATAGGTCGAGGTCAAGAGGCCGAGATCGGCCGGGCTGAGGCCGAGATCAGCCACCAGGTCCGGGGCGATGACGGCGTTGACGGTGCGAAATGCATAGGAGACGAAATAGCCGAGCCCGAAGGGGAGAAACAAACGCAGCAAAGTTGCGGTTGAGAGCGTTGGCCGCAATTCAGTCATCATCACCGTCTAACCACAGACGCCACAGCGGCTGCATCCGGCGGCACAGCGTGGCGTAAATTTACCCTGCAGAGCCCGCTGATATTCGAGCCACAGGTAATCGCGACGGATGCCCTGATCGATCAGTTCCCAGGGATGGATTTCTGTTTCATGCCGCTCGCGGGTGACGTAAAAGTCGAGATCAAGTCCGGCCTTTTTACACAGCTGCTTCAGATTGCCCCCGGCAGAAAGCGCTGGAAGCAGGCGCCCGACCCGCCGATCCGCACGTGATAGAAACGCCTGCAGCACTGCTGAGCGCAGAGACTCACTGATTATTTCAGTATTCGGCATCCGGCCAATGGCGGCATGAAGAAAGCGCAGCTTCTTTTTCAAGCTGTTCTCCGAATCCATCGGGCACCACTGTAAGGGCGTAAACGGTTTGGGGATAAAGGGGTTGACGCTCAGCGTGACCGTGCCCATCCGGCCACGCTGCCGGCCGGTCTCGCGCCAGAGCAGCCGGATTTTATCCGCTAAACGTACCAGCTCATCAAGGTCAGCCTGCGTTTCGGTAGGCAAACCGATCAAAAAATACAGCTTCAGATTGAGAATCTCGCCATCGGCAAGCAACTGCACCGCGTGCAGGATCTGCTCTTCACTCAGTCCCTTGTTAATCAAATCACGCATTCGCTGACTGCCGGCTTCTGGAGCGATGGCCGCGGTACGCAGACCGGAGGCGCGCAGGCCGGCAACTTCAGCGGTAGTCAACGCATCCAGCCGCAGACTGGAAACCGAAACCTGTCCGCCGCGTTCAAGAATGCCCTGCTGCAACGAATCAATCTGACTATGATCGGCAACAGCGGCTGCAACCAGCCCGATCTTCTGCCGCTGACAGAGTCCTACCTCGACCTGTTCCAGCAGGTTGTCCAAACTTCTTTCCCGTGGAGGCAGATAGACATAGCCGGCGGCGCAGAATCGGCAGCCGCGCGAACAGCCGCGTGAAACTTCCGCCAGGGCCATGTCGCCGAACTCAGTCGACTCGGTCTGCAGGTAGCTGCGACTGGCCGAGCTGTCCAGATCTGCGAGAAACTGACGCTTCACGGATAGCGGAGCAGGCGGTTCTCTGTCGACTGAAGCGACTCTGCCATCCGGCTGGTAATTGATGGCATAAAGCGATGGGACATAAATCCCAGGCAGGGTGGCGAGCGTTTGCAGCAGATTCTGTCGATTACAGGTACTTGTGGTGAGAGCCTGTAGCAGCGGCGGCAGGATCGGTTCTGCCTCTCCGACGGCGACCAGATCGACAATCTCAGCCAGCGGTTCAGGATTGAGGAAAGCACAAACTCCACCAAGCAGAACCAACGGCTGCGCAACTGTTCGCTCGGAAGCGAACAACGGCAATCCGCCGAGCGAAAAAATTGTCGGTAAATGCAGGTAGTCATTTTCGAAAGAGATCGAAAATGCAAGCAGATCAAAATCGGTCAATGGCCGTTGCGACTCAAGCGAAACCAGCGGAAAACCGCTGCGCTGATGCTCGGTCAAGTCAACCGGGTCGGGAAGAAAAAACCGCTCACAGAGACAATCATTCCGCTGATTCAACAAGTGGTAAACGGTCTGAAAACCGAGGTTGCTCATCGCCTGGTGGTAGGTGTTGGGATAGATCAGGGCGATCCGGTAGCGATCATTCCAGGAATGCTGAATTGCACCAGTTTCCGCGTGCAGACGCTGGCGATATTTATCAAGTAAGAGGCGTGACATGGGCGCTATTTAAACACAGATTTTCTGCCGGTCACAGCAAAAGAAAAGGGGCCGCAAATGCGGCCCCCGGTGACGAGGGAGTCGTCAGGGAGTATTACAATATACAGTACGCTGCACATCTACCGGGCGGAGAACCGGTGTCCATCACAATTAAAGCCATAGCTGCCGATGCGCGCTACCAGCGCTGAATCAGGCCGTAAATCTCCTGTCGAACTGACAAGCAGGACGCAGAAGTCAAAATCTGAAATGAAACTGCCTTACTTAATCGACCCGCCGACGCAAGAAGGTCGGGATATCGAACTGTTCGTCATCGACGAACATGTCACGGGTCTGGCTCGGCATCTCCCGCTGTCTGCGGGCAAAAGGAACCTCAGGCTGCTGATTGCGGATAATCGTCGGCACGTCGAGATCGACCTTACCGCTGCTGCGCATAAGCGGCTGTGAGCGCTCTTTGATCACGTCGGTGACGCGCCGTTTGCCATCAAAGTTCTCACCGAAACCGGTGGCGATAGCGGTAATCTTGATACGATCACCCAGGCTCTCATCAATCACCAGACCGACGATGATGTTGGCGTCTTCGTGTACTTTTTCGTGAATGATGGTTGAGGCTTCCTCGAACTCTTCCATGGTCATATTGGAGGAGCCGGAGATATTCACCAGCACGCCCATGGCGCCAGAGATATCGACCTCTTCCAGCAGCGGGCTGCTGATAGCGTTATGGGCAGCTTCAGCGGCGCGGCGCTCACCTTCGGCAATGCCGATCCCCATCATCGCCATGCCACGGTTGCTCATAACGGTGCGCACATCGGCGAAGTCGACGTTGATCAGACCTTCGGTGGTGATCAGGTCAGAAATCCCCTGTACGGCCTGCCGCAGGACATCATCGGCCGGCTTGAAGGCATCAAGGATGCTCATATTTTTACCGGCCAATCCGAGCAGACGGTCATTCGGTACAACGACCAATGAATCAACCACTTCACGCAACTCGGCGATACCCTGATCAGCGCGTGCCATCCGCTGCTTGCCTTCGCGGCTGAACGGCTTGGTCACCACACCGACAGTCAGTGCGCCTGCTTCTTTTGCGGCTCTGGCAACAACGGGGGCAGCCCCGGTGCCGGTGCCACCACCCATGCCGGCGGCGACAAAAACCATATCGCACCCGGTGAACATCTCGACCAGCCGCTGATGATCTTCTTCAGCAGCCTGACGACCGATTTCCGGGCTGGCCCCGGCGCCCAGACCCTTGGTCAGGTGGCCACCGAGTTGAATCTTCATAGAAGCGTCACTGCGACGCAGCGCCTGAGCATCAGTGTTTGCAGCGATGAATTCGACGCCTTCAACCTGGCTGCGAATCATCGTGTTGACAGCGTTACCGCCACCACCACCGACACCGATCACCTTGATCTTTGCGCCCTGGTCCAAACTGTCCTCAAACTGAAACATGACTCCCTCATTGTTAGGCATAACGCCCTCCCTTTTCAGTTGTGCTACCAGTTCTCCGCAGACCTGGCAACAAGTTAAGTTTAATTCTGGTTAATTTAACACTAGTACTTCTTATTATCAAGTAATTATAGCATAATTATTGATTAAAAAAACTCGCCGAACCACTCCTTCATCCGCCTTGCAACCCGCTCAAACATGTTGGCCTCACCAATGCGGAAATTCTGGGTCTGAACGTTGTGGCTACCATACTTCACCAGGCCGACACCAGTGGCGTAAATAGGTGAATTTACGACATCAATCAGTCCACCGATATTTTGCGGGTTACCGCGCCGCACCGGCAGATTGAACACCTGTTCAGCCAGTTCCGGCATCCCCGGCAGGATCGCCGAACCGCCGGTAATAACGACTCCGGAAGCGATCAGTTCGCCATAGCCGCTTTTGATGATTTCCCGATTGACCAGCGAAAAGATCTCCTCGACCCGTGGCTCAAGGATTTCGGCCAGCAGTTGACGCGACAAAACCCGCGGCTCGCGACCGCCAACCGAAGGGACTTCGATGGTTTCATCCTTACCAACCATTGAGGTCAGACAGCAGCCATAGGCCTGTTTGATTTTTTCGGCTTCGGCCATCGGTGTGCGCAGTCCGACCGCAATATCGTTGGTCAGATGATCGCCGCCGATCGACAGCACCGAGGTGTACTTGATCGCGCCTTCGGAGAAGATTGCGATATCCGCAGTACCGCCACCGATGTCAATCAGCGCGACGCCGAGCTCTTTCTCATCCGACGACAACACCGCTTCGCTGGAAGCGAGCTGCTCAAGCACGATATCGGCGACATCCACCCCGGCCCGGTTACAGCTCTTGACAATATTCTGCGCGCTGGCCACCGCGCCGGTGACGATATGCACCTTGGCCTCCAGTCGCACACCGCTCATGCCCAGCGGCTCACGAATGCCGTCCTGATCATCGATGATGAATTCCTGCGGCAAGATATGCAGCACTTCGCGATCCATCGGGATGGCGATCGCCTTGGCGGCGTCGATCACCCGCTGCAGGTCTTCCTGCGTCACCTCACGATTTTTGATGGCGATCACGCCCTGTGAATTCAGCCCCTTGATGTGGCCACCGGCGATACCGGCGAACACCGATTTGATCTCGCAACCAGCCATCAGTTCAGCTTCGCGGATCGCCTTCTGGATGGCCGCGACGGTGGTTTCAATGTTGATGACCACCCCTTTGCGCAACCCCTTTGAAGGACTGGTACCGATACCGACAATTTCCAGCCCTTCGCTGGTCATGTTGCCGACGATACAACAGATTTTGGTGGTCCCGATATCAAGACCGACGATCAGATTTTCTTTTCTTGTGCTCATGGCACCCCCTTGGTATCAACCTCTGGCCGCACTCGCGGGACGTTCAATTCGGACGATAACTTTTTCGTCAACATTAAGGTCTATGTAATCAAGAATCGGCAAACGCGGCTTTAACTGCGTGTAAATCCGCTCAAGTCGATCAATTTTTCTGGCAAAGTCTTCCCGCCCCAGCCTTATCTTGACGCCAGCGTCAAGAGTAAAGAGCGCCAGACTGCCACTTGGGTTGCGGTGAATTTCTGAAATCTGATCCAGACTGAACAGTTCACGTCCTTGCAGATCCGCCAGCAGCGCAACGATCCGCTGCAGGTCGGCGGCAACCTGTGGATCTCGCTGCTCCACCTTCTGATAATCAAAGCCGGTGATGATCGGAAAATCGAGTTTATCTGCCGCATCCAGTACCTTAAAAACCACGCCGTCGCGGTCGAGATAATAGAGATAGCCCAGATTGATAATCGCGACCGGCGTCCGCTCGACAACACTGATCACCACCTCACGCGGAAAAATCCGTTCGACCCGCGCCTCTTTAACCCAGGAGTTTTCCGCAATTTTGCGGCCGATCAGATCGAGATCAAGCTCAAAGGTGTTCTGCCCCGCCGTGATATCAGAAAGATCAATCAGCTGCTGTTCACTGAGTTTTTGACCGCCGTTCACTGCAATCTGGTCGATGCGGAACATATCCGAAGCCATCAGCAGTTGGACCGCAAGAAAACTGCCGACCACCAGCAAAGCACCACTGCAGGAGGCCACGCAGATACGTAGCATGCGATGCAGCAGCTTGCGCAATTTCAACGGCCGCTTCACACCCTTCGCCTTGTTCTTGCGCACTTTGCTTTTTGCTTGTGGTTGGCGCTTCAGATCACGCATAGCCCGATTTCTTTTTCATTTGGTTAGCTGTTACTTGTCGAGTCCGGCGTCGAGCAATATCTCTTCGACAAGTTGTGCAAAAGTGATCCCTGCCTCCCCGGCCGCCTTCGGCAGCAGACTGGTTTCAGTCATGCCGGGGATGGTGTTGACTTCGATGCAGTAAAATTCCCGCTCGCGCAGCATAAAATCGACCCGCGCCGCACCACGGCAACCAAGCGCCCGACAGGCCTCGACCGCTGCCTGTTGAATCCGCTGGTAACTGACAGCGTCGATCGGCGCCGGCAGCAGATACTCGGTTTCACCGGCGGTATATTTGGCCTGATAATCGTAAAAACCGCTTTTCGGCACGATCTGGATGATCGGCAGCGGGCGCCCATTCAGCACCGAAACGGTCAGCTCGGCACCATCAATGAACTGCTCGACCAGCACCGTACCGTCAAGCGCGGCGGCGGTATCGATCCCGTGTCGCAACGCTTCGCGACTGCGGGCGATGCTGATACCGATGGTTGAGCCCTCACGCGACGGTTTGACAATCAACGGCAGATGCTTGCAGCGCCGGAACAGGCTTTCGCTTGAATCCCCGGGGCGCATGAAATCAAAACCGGGCGTCGGCAACTCATGATAGAGCAGCATCTGCTTGGTAACGACCTTGTCAATGGCCATGCTGGAAGCCAGCACGCCGCTGCCGGTATAAGGGATCTGCAGCATTTCCAGCAGCCCCTGCACCCGGCCATCCTCGCCGAAGCGACCGTGCAATGCGATAAAGGCAACTTCGCAGCCGACTTCGCGCAACTGCCCCGGCAGATCACGACCAACATCAACGCCGACCGCCTGATAGCCGAGCTGCAGCAGCGCCTTCAGTGCGGCGTTTCCAGTGCGCAACGAGATCTCCCGCTCTGCCGACAGACCACCCATCAGCACGGCGATTTTTTTCTGTAGCAGTTCTTCGCGGCTGAAAGAGCTCACGCCTGCTCCCCTTTTTGCTTTAAACGATCGGCCAGCAGCTGACAGATCTGATTAACATTGCCAGCCCCCAGCGAGATCACCATATCGCCTGGCTCAACGACCTCATCCAGCAGAGCAGTCACCTCCTCGAAGGTCGCCCGGTAGTGAACCGCCTTATGGCCGTGATCGATCACACCTTGCGCCAGCGCCGCGCCGGTCGCACCTTCAATCGACTCTTCACCGGCGGCGTAGACATCGGTTACCACCAGCAGATCGGCGTGGTAGAAAGCGGTCTTGAAATCCTCAAACAGGGCGGCGGTGCGGCTGTAGCGGTGTGGCTGAAAGACCGCCACGACCCGCTTCTGCCAACCGGACTTCGCGGCCGCCAGAGTTGCCTTGATCTCAGCCGGATGATGTCCATAATCATCGACAATCATTACGCCGTTTATTTCATCCCGCACCTGAAAGCGGCGCTGCAATCCACCGAAATTACGGAAACCACCGACAATCGTCAAAAACGGAACTTCGAGTTCCATCGCCACAGCGATCACTGCCAGAGCATTAAGCACGTTATGCCGACCGGGCAGTTTGAATGAAATCCGCCCCAGTTCTTTGCCCTGGAAATGAGCGGTAAAGCTGGTGCGCCCTTGCAGATGCTGTACTTCGGTAGCGTAGAAATCAGCCTGGGTGCTGAATCCGTAACTGAGGTAGCGCTTTTTCACCTCAGGCAGGATCGCCTGCACGTTCGGATCATCCAGACAGATCACCGCGCGACCGTAGAAAGGCACCTTATTGATAAAGTCGATAAATATCTGTTTGATTTCTTCCAGCCCGGAGTAGAAATCCAGATGGTCTTCGTCGATATTGGTCACTACGGCGATGGTCGGCGACAGGTGCATGAAAGAGCCATCCGACTCGTCAGCCTCGGCGACCAGAAACTTGCCGCGCCCCAGCTTGGCGTTGCTGCCGAAGGCATCCAGTTTGCCACCGATGACCGCAGTCGGATCGACTCCCGCGTGATGCAGCACCACCGACAGCATGCTGGTCGTGGTGGTTTTGCCGTGGGTACCGGCGATGGCGATGCCGAATTTCATGCGCATCAACTCGGCCAGCATCTCGGCCCGCGGAATCACCGCGACATGCTGACGGTGCGCTTCGACAACCTCAGGATTCGTCGCCTTCACCGCCGTAGAGGTGACGACGACATCGACAGCGTTGATATTTTCAGCGCTGTGCCCGATCATGATCTCGCCACCCAGTTCTGCCAAACGCTGGGTGGTGTCGCTTTCGCGCAGGTCAGAACCCGAAACACTGTAGCCCTGATTAAGCAGCAGTTCGGCGATCCCGCTCATGCCGATGCCGCCAATACCGATAAAGTGGATTTTTTTGATACGTCCGTACATCTCTCCCCCTTAGGTCAGGGGTGCGTCGAGTAAACGACGACACTCGTGTAAAATTTTTTCTGCCGCGCCAACCTGCCCGAGGCTGCGGCATTGATCGGCCATGCGCTGCAAACGGGACTGGTCGTTAAACAGATCAACCACCGTGACCGCCAATCGTTGCGGCGTCAGTTCGCTCTGCGGCAGCAGACAAGCGGCGCCGGCGTCCGCCAGCACTCTGGCGTTAGCGGTCTGATGATCGCCGGTCGCAAAAGGAAACGGAATCAACACCGCTGGCCGGCCGCAGACACTCAATTCGGCCAGCGTCGTGGCACCGGCCCGGCAGACGATCAGCTTGCTGTCCGCGTAAGCAGCGGCCATGTCATCGATAAAGGGCACCACCTGCTGCGGATCGAATCCGGCCGCAACATAGGCCTGCTGAACCTCGGCAAAATCGGCCTCTCCGGTCTGATGGAGCAGCTCCGGCCGCTGAGGCCAATCCTTGAGCAGCGGTAACATCTGCATCACTGCCTGATTGATCGCCCGGGCGCCGCGGCTACCGCCGAAGATCAGCAGCTTGCCGGTTTCCGGTAGTTGCGCTGCAACCTCTTCCAAGCCTGAGCGCAAAGGATTGCCGGAGACCAAAGTTTTTGTCGCATCAAAAGCTGCTATCGTCTGCGGGAAAGACAGGCAAATCAGTTCTGCCCAGCGACCGAGCAACTTGTTACTTAAGCCGGGGATGGCATTCTGCTCGTGAATCACGTAGGGAATCCCCTGCAACTTCGCCATCAGCAGCACCGGCACCGACGCATAACCACCAACGCCGATCACCAGGTCGGGACGAAAATCACTGAAAATCTGCTTAGACTGCCAGAGACTTTTTAGCAACAGCGGAATCATCTCAAGCTTGCCGCGCCAACCGCGCCCGACCACTCCGGCCATATCAACAAAGCGTAGCGGCAGCTCCAGCTTCGGTAACAGCTGAGCTTCAAGCCCCTTTGCGGTACCGACAAACTGCACGGCAGCCGAATTATCCTGCTTCAACAGCAGTTGCGCCAAAGCAACCGCTGGAAACAGATGCCCGCCGGTGCCGCCACCGGCCAACAGCAGCCTCATTTCTGTGGCTCCAGTGTTGAAGAAATATTCAACAGAATACCAACGGCAACCAGACAAACGACCAGGCTGGTCCCACCATAAGAAATAAATGGCAGCGCCAACCCTTTGGTCGGCAACAGGCCCATACAGACGGCCAGATTGACAAACGCCTCCAGACCAAGCAGCAGGCTCAGGCCGAATGCCAGGTTGCGACCGAACGGCTCCTGACACTGCAGGGCGATACGGATGCCACAGAGCACCATCATCAGAAACAGCGCCGCAACCACCAGCACCCCAACCAACCCCAGCTCTTCGCCGATAACGGAGAAGATAAAATCCGTGTGCGCTTCCGGCAGATAGAACAGCTTCTGCTCGCCGGTACCCAACCCCTGCCCGAAAACCCCACCGTTACCGAAAGCAACCAGGCTCTGGATAATTTGAAATCCGGTATCGAAGGGATCGTCCCAAGGATCAAGAAATGCCATAATCCGCCGCCGCCGATAATCGACCTGCATCACCAGAAAGTAGAGCACCGGTAACGACATCAAAACCGTCGGCAGAATATAACGCCAGCGTACGCCGGCAACGATCAGCATCGACAACGCCACCCCGCTCACAATCATGGCGCTGCCCAGATCCGGCTGTTTCAGCAGCAGACCAAGCAGCACGGCAAGCACGATCATATAGGGCAGATAACCCTTGGTCAGCGAGCGGACCATCTCTTTTTTACGCGTCAGCGAATGGGCCAGATAGAGCACCAGCCCCAGCTTTACCAGCTCGGCCGGTTGCAGGTTAAAGCCAGGCAAGCGCAGCCAGCGCAGCGCGCCGCCAACCCGCACACCCAGGCCGGGAACGAACAGTAACGCCAGCAGCACAATACTGATCAGCAGGGTAAAGACTGCCAGCTTGCGCCAGTTCTGGTATTTGAAATAGGTCGCGGCGGCCATCAGCGACAGCCCGAGCAGGGTGTATACCATCTGCCGCTTAAGAAAATAGAATCCATCATTAAACTTATCCGCCGCCATGATGGCCGATGACGAATAGACCATTACCACGCCGATGCAGGTCAGACAGAGCGTTAACAACAGCAGTGTCGTGTCCAGCTCGCGGCGCAGGGTCATGATTCCCCCCCGACGCTTGGTAAGGCTTTGACCAGGCGAACGAATTCACGACCACGGGCCTGATAATCGGTGAACATGTCAAAACTTGAACAGGCGGGGGACAAGAGCACGCTGCCACCAGCTGCGGTAATCTCAGCGGCCTGAGATACGGCTGATTCGAAGGTCGCGGCCATGCGGATCGCACAGCAACCGGACAGCTGCTCGGCCATCCGCTGCGCTGCTTCACCGATAAGGATCAGGTTCTCAACTTTTTCCGTCAGGATCGGACGCAGCGGCGTATAGTCGCCACCTTTGTCTTTGCCGCCGGCGATCAACGTAACCGGGGCCGCAAGCCCAGCCAGGCTCTTCAGCACGCTGCCGACGTTGGTCCCCTTGGAGTCGTTATACCAGTCGACACCATCGCGCTGTCGAACCAGATTCATGCGGTGCTCCAGACCACTGAAACCACAAACCGCCTGCCAGGCCAGCTCAGCCGGGCAGCCTTGCAGCAGTGCCGGCGCCAGCGCCGCCATGGCGTTTTCGATATTGTGCTCGCCGGCCAGTTGCAATTTTTTCAGCGGAAAATGAATGTCCGCACCGTTCCAGTTCCAGATCAACTCGTCGCCGCGGCGGAGAATACCGCGCACATCCTGCCCCTGGGCCGAAAACCAGACCTTGGTCGCCGCGAGTCCAGTTGCCAGATGGCAGACTTCAGCGTCATCAGCGTTCAAAATGGCAAAATCGGCGGCATTCATGTTGCGGAACAGCCGCAATTTAGCGAGATAGTAACTTGCCAGATCGGGGTAGCGATCCAGATGATCGGCACTCAAATTCAGCAGCATGGCGAAACGGGGATGAAATTCATCGATCGTTTCAAGCTGGAACGATGAGAGCTCAACGGCCAGCAGATCCCAGTCTGTTGCGCAGGCCTCGACCAGCGGTGTACCCAGATTGCCGCCGACAAATATCTTCTTTCCCCAGGCCTGAAAAATCTCACCGACCAGGCTGGTTGTGGTCGACTTGCCATTGGTACCGGTGATGCCGATGATAGGTGCTTCGATCTCCAACGCTGCCAATTCAATTTCGCCTAAAATCGGGATATTGCACGACTTGGCGCGCACCAGTGGCGGGCAGTCGAGGGGAACGCCAGGGCTGACTGCGACCAGATCAGCCTGTTCGAACAGCTCAAGGTTGTGGCCGCCCAGATCGAGGCGAACCGGCTGACCAGAAAACTCGTCCAGTCCGGGTATCCGATCGGCACTGCGCTGATCGGACAGCGCGACAGTCGCGCCGCGCTGCAACAGAAAGCGGACCAGGGCCCGACCACTGAGGCCCGCCCCGATAACCACTATTTTTTGTCCGCTGTAATCCTGTTTCATCGCAGTTTCAATGTCGAGAGAGCAATCAAGGCCAAAATGATGCTGATAATCCAGAAGCGAACAATAATCTTCGGTTCCGCCCAGCCCTTGAGTTCAAAGTGATGATGAATTGGCGCCATGCGAAACACCCGTCGTCCCCAGTAGCGGAACGAGATGACCTGCACGATCACTGAGAGCGCTTCGACGACGAAAATTCCGCCGACAATCACCAGCACCAGTTCGTTCTTGGTAATCACTGCAATCGTGCCGAGCGAGCCACCCAGCGACAGACTGCCGACATCCCCCATGAACACCTGCGCCGGATAGCTGTTAAACCAGAGAAAACCCAGCCCGGCACCGGCCATCGCACCACAGAGGACGGCCAGTTCGCCAGCCCCCTGAATGCTGCTGATCTGCAGGTAGCTGGCCAACTTGGCGTTTCCGGCCAGATAGGCCAGCAGCAGAAAGGTCGCGGCCGCGATGATCATCGGCCCGATCGCCAGTCCGTCCAGCCCGTCGGTCAGGTTGACAGCGTTGCTGGCACCGACCATCACCAGCATGGCAAAGGGGATGTAAAAAATGCCGAGGTCAGGTTGTGCTGCCTTGAAAAACGGCAAACTCAAGCGGGTATCAAAACCGCTGCTGTAAAACAGCAACAGCGACGCGGCCAATGCGATTAGCATCTGCCAGAACAGCTTCTGCCGCGCTGAAATACCGGCGCTGTTCTTACGCACGACCTTCAGGTAATCATCGACAAAACCGATGACGCCGTAACCGACCGTCACCAGCAACGTCACCCAGATATACAGGTTGCTCAGGTCGGCCCAGAGCAGGGTCGGCACAACGATTGCCAGCAGAATCAGCGAGCCGCCCATGGTCGGCGTTCCCTCTTTGACAAAGTGGGATTCGGGGCCGACCTTGCGGATCGTCTGACCGATCTGCATCCGCTGCAGAGTGGCGATTAACCAGGGGCCGAGAATAAAGGAGATCAACAACGCGGTAATTGTGGCGTAGATCGTCCGGAAGGTGATGAAGCGGAAGACATACAGCACCGAAAATTCAGTATGGAGTGGATAGAGGAGGTGATAAAGCACCTGTTAGCTCCCTTGCTGCCCGTTCGGCAGTTCATCACTGGCAACGCGTAGCGCCACCACCAGCTTGTCCAGTTTTACTCCGCGGGATCCTTTAACCAGAATCCGATCTCCTGGGCGCTGATTCTGCTGTAGATAGCTGGTGGCTTCAGCCACATCGACAACCTTGATCAACTGCTTCGCCTGCATGCCGACAACTTCGGCACCGGCACAAATTTCTGCGGCATAATCACCGACGGCAACCAGCAGATCGACGACATCTGCGGCGCGGGCACCAATCTCCCGATGCATCTGCGCGGCGGATTCGCCCAGCTCCAGCATGTCTCCCAGAACGGCGACCCGGCGCCCCTGCCCTTTCTGTTCCTGTAACGCGGCCAGCGCAGCGGTAACCGAAAGCGGATTGGCATTGTAGCTGTCATCCAGCAATACGCCGCCGCAAGGCAAGGGAAACAGGTTCATGCGACCGGAGATTGGGACAAAACAGTTCAAGCCGGCAGCGATCTTCGCCAGTGGGACCTCGGCGACCAGCGCCGCAGCGGCGGCGGCCAGGGCATTACTGACATTATGCCGACCCGGCACCTTCAGACTGACTGGAACCCGACCGGCAGCGCAGGCCAGCTCGAAACTGACTGAGTCCGCTGCAACCCCTATCTGCTCGGCCCGAACCTGCGCGGCGTACGATTCGCCGTAAGTCAGCTTGCCGACGCCATTAGCGACCGGCAGTCTGGCTACACGCTCGTCATCCAGATTGATAATCGCCATCCCCCCCTGCAGGCCGGCGAACAGCTCCCCTTTTGCCCGGGACACGCCATCCAGCCCATGCAGGGTCTCCAAGTGCGCCGGACCGACATTGGTGATCACGCCGATGGTCGGCTGGGCGATCTCTGTCAACCGCTCGATTTCTCCAAGCGCGCTGGTCCCCATCTCCAGAACCGCCCATTGATGCTCAGGCTGCAGGTTAAACAGAGTCAGCGGCAGGCCGATCAGATTATTGAAGTTGCCAGCCGTCTTCAAACCGGGACCAACTTGCGAAAGAATGCTTGCCAGCATCTCCTTGGTGGTGGTTTTACCAGCGGATCCGGTAATCGCCACCAGCGGTCCACGCAGCTTCAGGCGATAGGTCGCCGCCAGGTCACCCAGCGCGCGCAGGGTGTTGGCAACCCGCACCACCGGAACGGTTAAACCAGCGATAACCTCTTCGCTCAAGCAGGCAGCGGCACCATTCTTGACGGCTTGGCTGAGATAATCATGGCCATCGAAACGCTCACCGCGCAGCGGCACAAACAGGGCCCCCGGCGTAATATTGCGGCTGTCGGTGGAGACACCGCTTAATGGACAGTTGACCTTTTTACCGGAGAACTCTCCGGCAGTGATCCGTGCGACCCGTTCCAGATCAAACATCGGCAGCCACCCCTGTGGTCAGTTCAGTATTCAAAGTGCGCATCAATTCTTCACGATCATCAAAATGGATTTTTGTCCGGCCGATAATCTGGTAATCCTCATGCCCCTTCCCCGCCACCAGCAGCAGGTCACCGGCTTCGGCAATCTGACTTGCAAACTCGATCGCTGCGCGCCGCTCAGGGATGACCACAAAGCCTCGCACGCCGGCCTGTAGTTGTTGAGTGCTCAATTGCACCGCACCTGCGGCCAGCGCCCCATCACGGACCTGTTCAAGAATCTGCAAAGGATCCTCGGTGCGCGGATTATCAGAGGTGAAGACCGCCAGATCCGAGTATCCGACAGCGGCAGCGGCCATCACCGGCCGCTTGCGCGGATCGCGATCACCACCACAGCCAACCAGCGTGATCAGACGTTTGTGCTCCAGCTTCGACAAGGTTTTCAGAACCTGCTCCAGGGCATCGCCGGTATGCGCATAATCGACCAGCGCCAGCACCCCCCGATTGTTCGCGATCTTCTGCAACCGCCCCGGAACCTGCGGCGCCTCGGCAATACCGGCTTCAATGACAGAATTTTCAATCTGCAAAGCTTGCGCGGCGGCAACTGCGGCTAACAGATTGCTGACGTTAAAATGTCCAATCATCAGACTGTCGATTCGAACAGTCCCCTGTGGCGTAGCAAAGCTGCCGCGAATGCCGTCCCGGCCGACGTTGATGTCAAGCGCACGGACCTGCGCATCAGCATGCGCTCCGAAACCACCCCAGTCGCCATTTTCCCGCAACAACTGCGCGCCAAATCCGTCATCCCGATTGATCACCGCCCGCCCCTGCTGTAGCAGTTCACTGAACAGCCGCCGCTTGCTGGCGAAATAATTGTCGAGGTTCTGGTGATAATCCAGATGCTCCGGGGTCAGGTTGGTAAAGATCGCCACATCGAACTCGATCCCATCGACCCGATGCTGTTCCAGCGCATGTGAAGAGACTTCGAGGATGAAGGCATCAGCGCCCCGCTGACGGAAATCAGCAATCATAGCCATCAAGTCAACCGATTCAGGCGTCGTATGTGAAGATTCGATCCGCTGCTCGCCGAAGCGGTATTCGACGGTACCGAAAACGGCCGGAGCATAGCCCGCCTTTCGCAGGATCGCTTCGAGCAGATAGGTGATGCTGGTCTTGCCGTTGGTCCCGGTGACACCGATGACCGGAACACCACGAGTCGGCAGCCGGTGATAGGCCGCCGCCAGCTTTGCCATGGTCTGACGCACGTTTGCGACCTGAACAAAGCAGACACCTGCAGTCAGTTCTGCCGGTAGCTGTTCGGCGACTACGACCTTCGCGCCGCTGACAATCGCCTGTGGCACAAAGCTAAGACCATCAACCTGAGTTCCCGGTAACGCAAAAAAGATGTTACCCGGGGCTACTTTGCGCGAATCGCAGCACAGTCCGCTCACCAGCTGATCGGCAACGCCGACAAGTTGTCGCGTCGGGATGTTCTGTAGCAGCTCTGAAAGTAGCATTGTCATCCCCTTAGACTCCAAAACGAACCCAGGCTTCTTTTCCATAACGGATCGGCCGCCCCGGCGCCGGCGATTGTTCAACCACCTGCCCACTTCCGGAGAGCTTCAGATTCAGGTTTTTGTTCTGCATCGTCTGCAGGACCTGCCGATAACTCATACCCCGAAAATCGGGCATCTGTAGACCGTCGACCGACTGTTGATCCTCTGCCGACGCTGAATCTGGCAACAATGCGGCCAGATCAGGCAGTGGTCCCAGTTCCTGTTGTGCGGTCGCCAAGCCCTGCAGCGAACCTTTCGGCAGGATATCCAGATAGCTCAGCGACTGTTCGGCGACTCTGGCAAAAATCGGCGCAGCAATCAGTCCGCCATAGGTTTTACCTTTTGGCTCGTCAACGGAGATCGAAATCACCAGTGCCGGATTATCCGCCGGCACAAAACCGACAAAGGAGGAAACCCGCTTGTCTGGCGAGTAACCTCCGGTTAACGGGTCAACTTTTTGTGCGGTGCCGGTCTTGCCTGCAACCTGATAGCCGGGCAGCGCGGCCTTGGTGCCGGTTCCTCCTGGTTCAGTGACCGAGACCATCATTTCTCTGACCCGTTTGGCCGTCTGCTCAGAAACAACCCGGCGCTTAACCTGCGGCAGACGATGCAGGACCTGCTGCCCCTGCGCATCGGTCACCCGCTCGACGACATAGGGCTCCATCAGCAGACCGCCGTTGGCGATTGCCGCCATGGCCGTCGCCATCTGCAGCGAAGTCACGCTCAGGCCTTGACCGAAAGAAATCGCAGCCAGATCGATCTCGAACCAGCGCGACGGTGGTCGAACCTGTCCGATTGCCTCACCTGGCAGATCGATCCCGGTCGCCTCACCGAAACCGAAGTCACGAATGTAGGCATAGTAGCGTTCGCGCTCGAGTGCCTTACCCAGCTTGGCAAAGCCGATGTTGCTGCTGAACTTCAGCATGTCTTCAAGGCCAAGCTTTCCGTAGCGCGCATGATCGCGGATCACTTTGCCGCCAACGGAATAGCTGCCGTTTTCGCAATCGACCTGAATATTCGGGCGCACGATTCCTTCTTCCAGCACCCCGGCCAAAAGAAACGGCTTAAAAGTCGAGCCCGGCTCAAACATATCGCAGACCGCACGGTTGCGGCGTTTAGAGGCCCGCGAGCTGCCGGGCGCATTCGGGTTGTAATCCGGCTGGGTCGACATGGCCAGCAAACGACCGCTGGCGGGTTCCATCATCACCAGGGTGCCGCCGACGGCGCCGGTTTCTTTGACCACACGAGCCAACTCTTTTTCGGCAATATACTGCAGCGAGCGATCGATAGTCAGTTGCAGACTGTGCCCCGGCTCGCCCCCCTGAACCAGCTGTTCTGCAGTCGCCATGCCCCGGCCGCGCGCATCGCGCTGAGACATCAGTCGGCCCGGCTCACCCCGCAACAGCTGATCGTACTCCAGCTCGACCCCTTCGAGCCCCTTGGGGTCGAGGCCGGTAAATCCGACCACGTGGGCGCCGACCGACGCCTGCGGATAGTAACGCTTGGGCTCGGTGACAAACTGCAACCCGGATATCCGCAACGTCTCGACCTGCTTGGCGACTTCAGGATCAAGTTTGCGCTTGAGCCAGACGAAGCGCTTTTTCGAAGACAGCAGCTGGGTCAGCTCTTTTTTAGGCACATCGATGATTTTGCTCAGAGTTTCGGCTGTCTGGCGCGGCTCTTTGATCAGCTGCGGGTCGGCATAGAGCGACTGGGCGTCGAGACTTAAGGCCAGCGGATTGCCGTTGCGGTCAAAGATGCTGCCGCGCTGCGGTGCCAGCGTGATCACCCGCTGACGTTGCTGCTCGGCGCGCTCCTGCAGGTCGCTGGCAATCACCACCTGTAAATAATAGGCGCGCCCGGCCACCAGCAAAAATGCCAGCACGAACAGACCGCCAAAGATGCGGATGCGGATCTGAATTCCGCGCTCCGTCAAAGCCATATCAATCGACCCGGATAATCTGGCCGGAAGCCGGCGGACGCAGCCCCAGAGTTTCGCGCGCCAGCGTCTCGATCCGCTCATCACGTGACAGGTAGGCCACTTCCAGCTTCAACTGCTTGGTCTCCTGCTGGCTGATCCTGATCTGTTTCTGCAGAGAAGAGATCCCATACTCGAGATTGATGGCATGAATCCGGGACCAGACGAACAGCAGGGAGAGGAGCGAGACAAGCACAATGGCAACAAACACCGGTGCCAAGCGTGGGCGGTAAAGCGAGAACCCGTTAATTCTGATCACTGTTTGCGGTACAGCTTGTGACATAGGCACCTCCCTGTCTATCTCAGACGTTGCTGAAAAATCAGCAGCGCTCGACCGCTCTCAGCACGGCACTGCGAGAGCGGGTATTGATTTCAATTTCAGCGTCGGTTGCGCGAACGCCTTTGCGCGACAGCAATTTGACCTCTGCGCGCTTGTTACAGTGGCAGACCGGCAAGCGTGGCGGGCAGATACAGCCTGCGGCGCGCTCGCGAAAGAGTTGCTTTACAATCCGGTCTTCTAACGAATGGAAGCTGATCACCACCATCCGCCCGCCCGGCTTCAACAGATCGATGCCGGCAGAAACGCCTTTTTCGACCTGCTCCAGTTCTGCATTCACCTGAATCCGCAGAGCCTGAAAGACCCGGGTGGCCGGGTGAATCCGGCTCGGTTTGTTGCCGCCGGGAATTGCGCCTCGAACCAGTTCAGCCAGCTGCGAAGTGCGGGTTATCGGCTCTTCGGCGCGCTGGGCGATAATTTTTCTGACAATCCGCCGGCTGTAGCGCTCTTCACCGTAGGTAAAGAAGATTCGCAGCAGTTCGGCTTCGTCGGCCTGATTGACGATATCCGCAGCCGTCATTCCGACCGTCGGATTCATGCGCATATCAAGCGGTGCGTCGTGGCGAAAGGAGAAGCCCCGCTCCGGGGTGTCGAGTTGGTGGGAGGAGACCCCAAGGTCGAGCAGCATGCCGTCGATGTGCTCAATACCGAGCTGCTGAAGAACCGAACCGGCCTGATCGAAGGTAGCGTGGTGCAGGCTGACACGATCACCGAATGGAGCCAGAACTTCAGCCGCTTTTTTCAACGCCGCCGGATCGCGATCAAGACAGACTAACCGGCAGCCGGGGGCGCTTTCAAGAATCAGCCGCGAATGGCCGCCACCGCCGGTGGTGCCATCCAGGTAGATTCCGCCTGCCTGCGGTTGCAGCAGCTGAAGAACCTCTTCAGGCATCACCGACAGATGTGAGAACTCCGCCGCAGACATGATTAAAAGCCCAGGTCCGCTTGGCCTTGTGCATCGTCGTTCAGCAGAGCTTCAGAGGCGGCGATAATCTGATCGTGAGCCTGCTGGTTCCAGATTTCGATCTTCTCAAACATGCCGACCACAACGACCGCCACATCCTTCTCCAGCCCGGCGCTGTTTCGCAACGCCTGAGGGATCTGAATCCGCCCCTGTGCATTAAAGCTGCACTCCTGGGCCGGAGACACCCGGCTGCGGATGAGATCATCCCGCCGCGGCCCGGCCGGCATCGCCAGAACCTTCGCTTCGATCTCTGCCCAACGCTTGGGTGGATAGGCAACCAGACCATTTTTAAAGCGGGTGACAAACAGGCTCTCGCTCTTGTAAGCTTCACGCAGCTCATCCCGAAAGGAGGCCGGAATACTGATCCGCCCCTTCGGGTCGACACTGACATTAAACTCACCAGAGAACTTCATTTTGACACCCCTTGACACCTTTTGACACCGGAATGGTCAAAATATAGCTTTGCCATGGGCAACTGTCAAGGAGAAATCCCGTCTTTTAGAGCTTTCTTCACAAAGAAAAATGCTGAACTGGCAGGGACTTAACTTTCATTAAACAGCAGACAACTGCGGAAATACCGAAAGCTGGCAGACCCACACCTGCCGGGTCCAGATAAGCCGATAAAAACTCAGGAATCTCACATCACTAGGGAGCACAAATAAAAAAAGGCGACCCGATTACGGATCGCCCTGCACACTCACTTATTGTAATCAAACGACTTCTCGTGCCGTCAGTCTTTCTGCTCGGCCAGAACCATCTCGACCTCTTCAATGCGGCGATCGTCCATCCGCCGAACCCGAAACAGCACCCCGCCGGCCTCAAACGACTCCCCTTCTTTCGGGATCCGCCCCATTACCTGCAGCAGATAACCGGCCAGAGTGGTCACATGCTCCTCGGGCAGGGTCAGTTTGAACTGCTTATTGACGGTCCGCAGCGCCACAACACCATCGACCAGAAAGCGACCGGGGGCCAGCTGACGAAAATCGACCTGCTCAATGTCGTACTCGTCATGAATTTCACCGACGATCTCTTCGACGACGTCCTCAAGCGTGACAATCCCTTCAACCCCGCCGTATTCATCAACGACAATGGCCATATGCTCGCGTTTCTGACGAAAGCTCTGCAGCAGCACCGCCACCCGCTTCGACTCTGGGACAAAGAACGGCTTGCGACAGATATCGGCGATGGCGAATTTTTCGGTGCGGTTGATAAAATCGAGCACCTCTTTGGAGTGAACAACGCCGACGATGCTGTCAAGGCTACCGCTGTAAACCGGAAACCTTGAGTGCCGCTCGCGCTGGACAATGTCCAGAAACTCCTGAAAGTTCGCCGAAACATCTATGCCGACCATTTCGGTTCGTGGAATCATCACGTCGCGCACCCGCGTCTCGGTCAGATCAAAGATGCCGTGTAGCATCCGCCGCTGCTCGGCCGCAACCACACCAGACTCTTCACCAACCTCGATAATTGCCCGGATTTCATCTTCGGAGACCGACAGCCCCTCGGCAGCCTTGCCGCGAAAAAAGCTGGTCAGAAAACGCGAGAGAGTGGAAACGATATAAACGACCGGCGTCATCACCCAGACGACAAACCGGATCGGGTGCAGCACGAGAAATGATGTCTTTTCCGGATACTGAGCGGCGTAGGTCTTCGGACAGACTTCTGAGAAAATCAGCAGGATCGGCGTCAGCACCAGCACGGTCAGCAACTCGCCCCGCTCACCGAACCAGCTGACAAACAGGCCGGTGGCGATAACAGTCGCGGCGATGTTGACCAGATTGTTGCCAACCAGAATCCCGCTGAGCAGGCGATCGGGATTGTCGAGCAAAGCTGAAAGTTTATCCGCCCCGGGACGTTCTTTCTGTTGCAGAAAGCGAACCCGTAATTTATCCAGCGACAAAAGCGCGGTTTCAGATCCGGAAAAAAAACCTGACAGCGCCAATAATGCAAGCAGCGCCAGCAGACGCAAAAGTGTTTCGTCGGACATCCAGACTCCAGGTTATACAGGACTATTCAATGCAATATCGCCAAGTATAGCGAATACAGAGGAAAATTTCGCGGAGTGTAACTTAATCTGCGCTAAAGTGAAAGCGCTTGTCGTTGCACACTGGTAATCAGCATGCTATAAGCCGACAAATAACCTAGACACAGACAGTTTAAGGGTCAAACCGATGCCTGAAGCCAGCGATGCCGTTCGCCAGCAACATACCGAACTGAGCGCACAACTCCACCACCACAACCACCGCTATCATGGCCTTGATCAGCCGGAGATCAGCGATGCCGAATACGATCGCTTGCTGCAACAGCTGCTGCAACTGGAAGAACAGTTTCCAGAACTGATCACTGCCGACTCACCGTCACAACGGATCGCCAGCGCACCACTGGACAGCTTCCCCCAGGCCGTGCACGCCAGTCCGATGCTGTCGCTGGAAAACGCCTTTAACGCGGATGATCTGCGCGATTTCGACACCCGACTGAAGCGCTTCCTGGCCCGCGAAGAAGCAATCGAATATCTCTGCGAGATGAAGCTGGATGGCGTCGCCGTGGCCCTGACCTACGAAGCGGGGCAACTGGTCCGTGGCGCCACCCGCGGCGATGGCAGCCGCGGCGAGGAGATCACTCAGAACATCCGCACGATCGGTTCGATTCCGTTGCGCCTGCAGAATGATTTTCCGCAACAGCTCGAGGTCCGTGGCGAAATCTATATGGAATTGGACGCCTTCCGCAAGCTGAACGAGCAGCGCCGCGAGGAGGGGGAGACCACCTTTGCCAACCCACGCAACCTCACCGCCGGCAGCCTGCGACAGCTCGACCCGAAGCTGACCGCCAGCCGCCCGCTGACCATCAGCTGCTACGGCATCGGCGCCATCGAAGGGGCGGAACCGGCGAGCCACCTCGAACTGCTTGAGGCGCTACGGCGCTGGGGTTTAAAGACCAACCTGGAAACGGTGCGCATCGCCACCGACATCGAAGCGGTGATTGCCCGCTACCAGGAATTGAACGAGTTGCGCGACCAGCTGCCGTTTGAGATCGATGGACTGGTGGTCAAGGTCAACAGCCGCCAGCTGCAGCAGGAGCTGGGCGAAAAGAGCCGCACCCCGCGCTGGGCGATCGCCTGCAAGTTTCCGCCGCGCCAGGAACAGACCACTCTCGAATCAGTGCGCTTCCAGGTCGGGCGGACCGGTGCCATCACCCCGGTCGCCAACCTGAAACCGGTCAATGTCAGCGGCGTTACAGTCAGCAGCGCAAGTCTGCACAACTGGGATGAAATTGAGCGGCTCGGCATCCGCATCGGCGATACGGTGCTGGTCGAACGCGCCGGCGATGTCATCCCCGATATCGTCAAGGTGCTGATCGACAAGCGCGACGGCAGCGAACAGGAAATCCCCGCGCCGACTGAATGTCCGGCCTGCGGCTCACCGGTGTCCCGCGAACCTGGCGAGGTCGTGCCGCGCTGCCAGGGCTTAAGCTGCTCTGCGCAGCTGAAGGAGTCACTGAAACACTTCTGCGCCAGAACCGCCATGGACATCGACGGCCTCGGCGACCGGCTGATCGACCAGCTGACAACCCTCAAACTGGTAAGCAGCATCGCCGATCTCTACCGCCTGAAGAAAGATCAGCTGTTCGAGTTCGAGCGGATGGGGGATAAGCTGGCCGAAAAACTACTCGCAGCAATCGACGCCAGCAAACAGCGACCGCTCGAGCGCTTCCTGTTCGGACTCGGCATTCGCCATGTCGGCAGCCACCTGGCCAAGGTGCTCAGCCGACAGTTCGGCTCACTGGCAGCACTGGCGGCAGCCGACACCGAACAACTGCTGGCGGTGCATGAAATCGGCCCGCAGGTTGCGGACAGCGTGACCCGCTTCTTTGCCGATCCGAACAATCAACGGATTCTTGCGCAACTGCAGGAGCTGGGCGTGGTTCCGCTCGCGACTGAACAACCGCGCGGCGACAAGCTGCAGGGAAAAATCTTCGTCTTCACCGGCGCCCTGGAACGCTTCAGTCGCAAAGACGGCGAAGCGCTGGTCGAAGCCCAGGGCGGCCGTTCCAGCGGCTCGGTCAGTAAAAAAACCGACTATGTCGTTGCCGGGCCGGGGGCCGGCAGCAAGCTGGTCAAAGCACAGCAGTTGGGGATCAAAATTCTGGATGAAGATGAGTTTCTCAACTTTATCGAAGCGGGTGATGAAACATGAAACAGGTGAGAGCCGAGCTACGCATCAGTGGACGCGTGCAGGGGGTCTGGTTCCGACAGAGCACCAGACAGGTTGCCGAAAAATTTGGTGTCAATGGCTGGGTGCGAAACTGCGCGGACGGATCGGTCGAAGCAGTTCTCGAAGGAGAGCAGGATTCGGTACAGAGCGTTGTCGACTGGTGCAGAAATGGTCCCGAATTGGCGCGGGTGGATGATCTGCAGCTCAGCTGGAAAGATGCAGAGGGTCTATTCAGCCGCTTTGAGGTTCACTGAATCGGCTCAGGCGAAAAAGTCACTTCTTAGTGCGCAGCTCCAGAGATTCTTTATAAACTTCACTGCCGGGCAGACCGAAATCCTTAGCCACCTGCTTGACGATCTGCTTCCAGCTCAGCTCAGTTTCATCCTGCAGATGCAACAGCGCCTCCTTAACGGTCCCTTCCGGCCGGCGTTGCGATGCCGGGCCAAGCAGCAGAACCAGTTCGCCGCGAATCCGTTCAGACGCGGAAAAATACTCAAGAGCTGCGGCCGTTGTTCCGGCAAACACTTCTTCATGGCGCTTGGTTAACTCGCGGGCCACCGACAGCGGTCGGTCAGAACCGCAAATCTCGACCAGATCCTGCAGGGTAGCCTGCAGACGGTGCGGCGCTTCGTAGCAGGCAACGGTCTGTTTCTCGTCCAGCAACTGCTCAAAAACCTGTCGCCGGCCATGACTTTTGGCCGGCAGAAAACCGATAAAGCGGAAGGCGTCGGTCGGCAATCCGCCGATCGATAAGGCGGCAACCAGCGCGGAAGGCCCCGGCACCGCAACCACTTCAACCCCGGCAGCCCGACAACGGGACACCAGCCGGTAGCCCGGATCGGCGATGCAGGGGGTTCCGGCGTCGGATATCAACGCCAGCGAATCTCCTTGCTGCAGGCGCTCAAGCAACTGCTCGGCGCGGGCCGTTTCGTTGTGCTCGTGGTATGAGATCAGCGCAGTTTTGATGCCGTAGTGATCCAGCAACTTGCGGCTGTGGCGGGTATCTTCGGCGGCTATCAGCGCGACTTCCTGCAGCACCCGCACCGCCCGGTAGGTCATGTCTTCGAGATTGCCGATCGGCGTCGCCACCACAAACAGGGAACCGCTCACTCAAGCCCCTCCAGCTGCTGCAGCCAGAGATTGACCGCGGCATCGCTCGGCATCCGCCAGTCGCCCCGTGGCGACAGGGCCACACTGCCAACCTTGGGCCCGTCCGGCAGACAGGAGCGTTTGAACTGCTGAGAGAAGAAGCGCCGATAGAACTGCCGTAGCCACTGCAGCAACTCGGCGCGCGGCAGTTCGGTGAAAACCTGTTCGGCCAGCAACAGGATCTTTTTCGGCGCGAAATGCATCCGTACCATCTGATAGAGGAAGAAATCGTGCAGTTCGTAAGGACCGACCAGCTGCTCGGTGAACTGGCCGATGTTGCCGTCGGCATCAGGCGGCAGCAGTTCCGGCGAAACCGGTGTGGCGCAGACATCCTCTAACACCGCAGAAATCCGTCCGCTGAATTCGACCTGCGAACACCAGGCGACCAGGTAACGTACCAGTGTTTTCGGCACCCCGGAGTTGACGCCGTACATCGACATATGATCGCCGTTATAGGTGCACCAGCCGAGCGCCAGCTCGGACAGGTCGCCGGTGCCGATCACCAGTCCGCCGACCTGATTGGCGACATCCATCAGCAGCTGGGTCCGTTCCCGGGCCTGGCTGTTTTCATAGGTGACGTCGTGACAGTCCGGGTCATGACCGATGTCGGCGAAATGCTGCTGCACTGCGGCGTCAATCGAAATGACCCGCAGACTGATTCCGAGCAGTTCCGCCAACTCTTCGGCGTTACCGCGGGTTCGCTCGGTGGTGCCGAAACCGGGCATGGTGAGCGCAACAATCCCTTCGCGGGGCAGGCCAAGCCGATCGAAGGCCTTGACCACCACCAGCAGCGCCAGGGTCGAATCGAGCCCGCCGGAGAGCCCGATCACGACTTGCCTGCTGCCGGTATGTCGCAGGCGCTTGATCAGGCCGCTGGTCTGCAGCTGAAAGATTTCATGACAGCGGGCGCTGCGTTCGGCATCCGCCGAGGGCACAAAGGGGGTGCGGGTCAAGGGACGAAGGAGGGCCGGCACCGGATCGGGATGAAACCGAAACGGCAGGATGCGAAAGTTATGCTCAGGCCGGCCGCTGGCGAAGCTGCTGTTGCGTTGCCGTTCGCCGATCAGCCGCTGCAGATCGACGTCGGCGACAGCCAGCTGACTGTCGAATTGAAAACGCTGCGTCTCTGCCAGTAGCTGACCATTTTCGGCGATCAGCGAATGACCGGAGAAAACCAGGTCAGTGCTCGACTCGTTCGGCCCGGCGGACGCGTAGGCGTAAGCAGCCAGACAGCGTGCCGACTGCCCGGCAACCAGCGAACGGCGATAGACTTCCTTGCCAAGGATCTCAGGGCTGGCGGAGAGGTTGAGGAGCAGAGTCGCACCGGCCAGCGCTTGCGAACCGCTTGGCGGGGCGACCGCCCAGGCGTCTTCACAAACCTCAAGACCGATCAGGCATTCGGGAAAATCATTAGCACGAAACAACAGGTCTTCGCCGAAAGGAATCTGCTGCTCGCCGATCAGGGCAAAATTGCTGCTGCGCTCAGTGGCTGAACTGAACCAGCGCTGTTCGTAAAATTCGCCGCTGTTCGGCAGGAAGGTTTTCGGTACCGCACCGCAGATTTCACCATCTGCCATCAGCACCGCGCAGTTAAACAGTCGCCCGGCGACCGACAGCGGTGCACCGACGACCAACGCCAGCTTTTCCTCGGCGCTGAAGCGAGCCAACTCGAGCAACCCCTGCTCGACTTGCGCCTGCAAGGCTTGCTGAAAAAACAGATCCGCGCAAGTGTAGCCGGTCAGGCAGAGTTCAGGAAAAAGCAAAAGTCCACATTGCCGCGAGCGGGCGGTTCGGGCGATCTGACAGATCTGATTCAGGTTGAAATCGACATCGGCGACGCGCAGCTCCGGCGTCACCACTCCGAGCCGCAACATGCCGAAATCTGTCAAATTAATCGAAGAACTAAGCGCTGTCTCTGTCATCTTCACTCCTGAACTCAAGTCAACCCGAACGCGTCCGACAGATGGGTAATGACAACATCGTCTCCGCGACAGAGGATCGCCACAACATCGAAGCGTGGCTGCAGATCAACCGGCTTCCCCTGCCCCAGATACCATTGCGCAGTGCGGATAATCTGCTGCTGCTTACGCGGCCCAACCGCCTCCTGTGGGGAACCGAAAGCAGTTCCGCGCCGGGTTTTTACTTCAACGAATACCAGATTTTTACGCCAGCGGGCAATTATATCGATCTCACCAACCGGAGTACGATAATTACGTGCAAGTATCTTCATCCCTTGCTTGCGCAGATAGGTGACTGCCTGCTCCTCCCCCCAAGCCCCAAGGGCCAGTCGCTGCTCGGTCAAATCAACCCTCCAGATGTTCCCTGACCCCGCCAAAAGTCATGCGATGATGACGACTCGGGCCGAATTCTGCGATCGCGCGCCGATGCTGCGCAGTACCATAACCTTTATGCTTGGCAAAAGCATAGTTGGGGTGCTGCCGGTCTAGGCTGGACATGATTCGGTCACGCACCACCTTGGCAACAACCGATGCCGCTGCGATCGATAAAGAGCGACTGTCACCTTTTTTAAGTGTTTGCTGGGAAATCTCAAGCGGCAGCGCAGTAATGCCATCGATCAGCAGATAATCCGGCGCAGTCGGTAAACGTCCAATCGCCCGACGCATTGCCAGCAGGGTGGCTTGCAGGATATTGATCCGGTCGATCTCGCCGCTACTGGCGACCCCGACACCTACAGAGATTGCCTGCTGCCGGATCTGCGGATAAAGACGATCCCGCTGTTTTTCACTGAGCTGCTTGGAGTCGGTCAGTCCCGGCAAGTCAAAGACCTCCGGCAGAATGACGGCGGCGGCCACCACCGGGCCTGCCAAGGGGCCACGGCCTGCCTCATCAACCCCGGCCACCGCCTGATAGCCACGCAAACTGGCCTGCTGCTCAAAATAGAACGTCGAGACTATTTCGTCGGAAAAAAGTTCCAGGTTCGCCATCGGTTACTCGCAACATAAAAAAAAAGCCCCCGACAATTGCCGGGGGCCTATCTTACCTAATACTGGCTGATCAGGCAAAACGCTTTTCGGTGATCCGGGCAGCTTTACCGCGCAGGTTGCGCAGGTAGTACAGCTTGGCGCGACGGACTTTGCCGAGACGCAGAACTTCGATCTTCTCGATGTTTGGTGAGTGCAGCGGGAAAATCCGCTCAACACCGACGCTGCCGGAGATCTTACGCACGGTGTAAGAAGAACCAAGGCCGCTGTTGACACGCTTGATGCAGACCCCTTGGTAAATCTGGATCCGCTGCTTGTCACCTTCAGTAATCTTGACGTGCACTTTGAGAGTATCGCCAGCTTTGAAAGAAGGGATATCCTTCTTAAGCTGTTCCATTTCCAATTTATCGATGATGTTCATCTTCATCCTCCTCGATGTATCCAGCCGTTTTTATAGACGGTGTCAGTTATCTGATTCGAGCTGCTGCTGTAGCCGCTCAAGCGTTTTTTTGTCTTCGTCACTCAACTCTAAGTTTTCCAGCAGATCCGGGCGCCGCTGCCAGGTTCTTAACAACTGCTGATCGCGGCGCCAGCGCGCTATCCGGCCGTGATCGCCGGAAAGCAGAACCTGCGGAACCGCCAGGCCGTTAAACTCAGCCGGACGGGTATACTGAGGGTACTCCAGCAACCCATCGGCAAAAGAATCGGTCTCTGCGCTGCCACTGCATCCGAGAACTCCGGGTAGATGCCTGGAGATGGCATCAATCATCACCATCGCCGGCAGTTCGCCACCGGTTAAAACATAATCACCAATGGAATATTCCGCATCGACCAGCGATTGCCGAACCCGCTCGTCAAAACCTTCGTAGCGGCCGCAGAGGAAGATCAACCCCTCTTCCTGTGCCAGCTCAATGCTGTGCCGCTGTGAAAACCTGGTCCCCTGCGGAGTCATCAGCAGCACCTTGGCTTTCGGTGTTTGTGCCTTAAGCGCTGCCAACGCGCGAGCAATCGGTTCGGGCTTCATCACCATACCGTCGCCGCCGCCATAGGGTGCGTCATCAGTGACCTGATGCTTACCTTCGGCCCAATCGCGTAAATTGTGCGCTCGAACCTGCAGAACCCCCTGTTTGGCTGCGCGGCCTAGAATACTCTCCTGCAGCGGCGAGACAAACATGTCAGGGAACAGCGTCAGTACGTCAAAGATCATGGTTCTCTGGCACCAGACCGTCCGGCAGATCAACCCTGACGACCCGCTCCCGCAGGTCAATCTCCAGCACAAACTGGGCAACCGCAGGAATCATAATCTCGCCAAGACTGCCCTTGACGATATAGGTATCATGCGCCGCAGTGCTGAACATCTCTTGCAGATGTCCAATCGGCCCACGTTGTTTGTCGATAACCGCCAACCCTTTGAGCTGCGACCAGTAATATTCGCTGTCATCCAGTGCCGGGAGCAGAGATTCCGCTAACAGCACTGAAGCACCGACGAAGGGCTCGACCAGATCGATCGACTCGTACCCCTTCAGACGCAACAACACCTGCCCTTTATGCAGAACCTGACGGCTCGGCTGAACCGCCAGAGTCTTGCCCGTGGTCAGGCGCAAGTGGAATTCGTCTGCGTCCAGCAGCAGTTGGGGCTCACCCGAGTTCGCTCGAACCTTGAGATCACCCTTCAGGCCATGCGTGCCTGCGACCTTTGCAATCTCAACCAAGGGGTCAGCTAGCTTATCCATCTATTTTCCTGCCACTGAAACCTGGTCCGAATAATCGGATTACTCCATGATCTGAAGCGATGCTCGCTTGTTTTCGCGCGTCGCCTTGGCGTTCAGCAAGGTCCGCATCGCCTTGGCGTTGCGTCCCTGTTTACCGATAATCCGGCCCATATCTTCCTGGGCCGCTGCCAGCTTGACGAGAACTGTCCCGTCCGCAGCCACCTCCTCCGAAATAACAATTTCGTCAGGTTTTTCGACCAGGGACTTGGCGATGTACTCGATCAGATCCTTCATGGGTCATCCTCCGGGTGGATAGGGGCCCGTTGCCCCGGATTCGGACCAGTTTCAGGTTGAAGGCTTAAGCAGTTGCCTTCGTCTTGAACTTGGCCCAGGTACCGGCGCCACGCAGCAACCGGCGAACTGTATCGGTCGGTTGAGCTCCCTTGCTGAGCCACTCAAGGACACGCTCTTCTTTGAGGTTCAGTAGAGATTCTTCCTGACGCGGGTCGTACTGTCCCAGTGCTTCAATAAACCGGCCATCGCGGGGGAAGCGCTCGTCAGCTACAACGACTTGATAAAACGGCTTCTTTTTTGCGCCACCGCGAGCGAGCCTGATTTTTACTGCCATGCTGTAAATCCTCCTGGTACTTACTTATGTTGTATGTGCTGCGGAAAGCAAAGTGTAAGCCTTCCATTCCGTCTTTAAAATGGGAGCTGACCACCCCGGCCAAGCATCCCCTTGAGCCCTTTGGGGCCCATTTTCTGCATTTTCTTCATCATCTTCTGCGCTTCGGTGAAGCGCTTCAGAAGCTGGTTAACATCCTGAACCCGGGTGCCGCTACCGTTAGCAATGCGCATGCGCCGCGAGCCATTCAGGATACGATGATCAAGTCGCTCAGCGGGAGTCATCGAACGGATGATCGCCTCAACCCGCTTGAGCTCTTTCTCAGGCATCTGCATCCCCTGCGATTGCTTGAGCGCTTTGCCTGCACCGGGGATCATTTTCAGCAGCGAGTCGATCGAACCCATCTTTTTGATCATCTGCATCTGCTCAAGGAAGGTCTCTAAAGTAAAGCCATCCTTGCGCAGCTGTTTTTCCATTGCCGCAGCATCTTCGACAGCTACCGCGGACTGCGCTTTCTCGATCAGGCTGAGAACATCCCCCATGCCGAGAATCCGCTGAGCCATCCGGTCAGGATGAAACTGCTCAAGCGCATCAAGCTTTTCGCCCATACCGACCAATTTGATCGGCTTGCCTGTCACCGCACGAATCGACAGTGCCGCACCGCCGCGGGCGTCACCATCCAGCTTGGTCAGAATAACCCCGGTCAAGGGGAGCTGCTGATCAAAACTTGCCGCGACCGTTACCGCGTCCTGACCCGTCATCGCATCGGCGACGAACAGGATTTCCTGCGGTTTCACGCTGGCAACGATCCGCTGCAACTCACCCATCAACTCATTGTCGATGTGCAGTCGTCCGGCGGTGTCGAGAATAATTGTATCAAAACCGTTCAGCTCGGCGTACTTGCGAGCCCTGGTGCAGATATCGACCGGATCCTGCCCAGTCTGAGAATCGAACACGTCGATATCTAATTGGCGACCAAGGGTCTTAAGCTGCTCAATCGCGGCTGGCCGATAAACGTCAGCCGGGACCAACAGTGGATTACGCTTTTCGCGACGCAGTTTCAGCGCCAGCTTACCACAGGTGGTGGTCTTACCCGCCCCCTGCAGACCACAGAGCATCAACGCGACCGGTGGCTTTACTGCCAGGTTGAGATTATTATCTTCCCCCTCGCCCATCAGTGCGGCCAGTTCTTCGCGAACGACCTTGATCACCTGCTGCGCGGGGGTTAAACTTTTCAGCACATTCTGCCCCGCCGCCCGCTCTGCAACCCTGGCAACGAAGTCTTTGACAACCTTGAAATTGACATCCGCCTCAAGCAGAACCAGGCGAATTTCACGCATGGTCTCCTTGATGTGCTGTTCAGTCAAGCGTCCGTGGCCACGAAGCTTCTTAAAAACTGAATCTAGTTTGTCAGAAAGTGTATCAAACATAATGCGCTTAGCGAAAAATCCACAAAAGAGTAAATATATGAAAGGGCGAACCCCTTGTCAAGCCAAAAGCCTCGACAAAACAAGCCCTTCTACAACTGATAAAAAGAACCGTCGCGCTTCTGCCAGACCTCAGCAATCGACAGCCCTGCAACCGCCAGCGCCCCCTCGACTGCATCACGCAACTCAAGAGCAAAACGGATTGCCAGACCACAGTCAGAGGTCAATTGGCGAGGAACCGGGATCAGCAAAATTTCAAGCGGCACCGACTTGAGGATTTTTTCAGCCTTCATCACTTTGTGAATCGATTGAAAAATTGCAACCACATCCCCGTCTTCAACCACTTAACCGCTCCTTAAACTGACTTCTGCCCTTGGCAAATCCGGCCGCGCATCATGCCACGTTTACTTAGGACATGCAATAGCCTATTACTGCCACCTACATTTGACACTGATAACATTCGGAGAGTAAAGTGACCCATCTGTTTTTCGTCCACACAACCCGGCCCGAAGGTCCCATAACGTGCATTCAGAACAACTGCTGCCCCTCAGCGCCCTCCTCATCTTCGCCTTTGGCGTCAACCTTCCGCTTGGCTATCTGCGCGAGACCAGCCGTAAATTTTCCCTGCACTGGTTTGTCCTGGTCCACCTGTCCATCCCGTTCATCATTGCACTGCGCAGCATGCTCGGCTTTGACTGGCCGCTGATCCCCTTTACTATTGCCTGCGCAATTGCTGGACAGCTGGTCGGCAGTCGCATCCGTCGGCGGACAATCGAATGAAACCGCCACCACGGCCACCGCAGAAAAAAGCCGAAAAGGTTGGTGCGCTCTTAAAACAGGTGCTCGGCAGCCAGGGGCTATCTGATCAACTTTCGCGCTATCAGGCGTGGCTGGTCTGGGACCAACTGGTTGGCGAACAGATTGCCCGGCGAGCGAGGCCGTTGCGACTGCGGCAATCGGTGCTGGAAGTCCAGGTTGATCATCCGGTCTGGATGCAGCAACTGCAGATGCTGAAACCGAAGATTTTGGAGAAGATCAATCAGCAGCTCCCCAATGCTGGCATTACCGATATCTATCTGCGCAAATCGAACAGCCCGATGGCCGCGAACAGACCACAGGCACAAGAGCCCGACCAGCCACCAAAATGGAAAAGCATTGAATTGACCCCGGCAGAAAAACAGCAGATAGAAACCGAACTTGAGGAGCTGAACAATCCGGAGCTGAAAGACGAAATGCGGCGGCTCTTCACCCTGCAGAAGCAGCTCGACAAGGGGCGTAACGATTAAGCGTCTCCGGTCCGATCAGCGTACATCTCCAGGACATCGTCAGTATATTCACGACCGCCACCGGAACCCTTATATATATACAATGGTGCTTCGACAAGCACACCAGCGCTGGAATTTTTGCGCCCTTCGACCAGCACCAGCCTGGCCGGTTCCTGCTGATGTGGATGGATCATGCGCAGCCGTTTCGGCTCAAGCTTCTGCTCAGCCATCAGCGTAAGCAATTCCGGCAGTCGTTCAGCCAGATAAATAATCACAAAGCGCCCTCGATTTGCGAGCAGCCAACTGGCGGCAGCAACAAACTCCCGCAAACCGCCGGACAGTTCGTGCCGGGCAGCGGCGCGTTCATCCTCCGGTGCAACCCGGCCACTGCCAGGCTTGCGAAAGGGGGGGTTGGCGACCACCAGATCGGCCTGGCCGACCGGCAGCAGCTGACGGATCAGCCGCACATCGCCCGGGATAATTTCGACCCGACCCTGCAGTCCGTTCAACTCCACACTCCGCTTCGCCCGCGCAACCTGCGCAGGTTGCAGTTCGACACCAATCAGCCTTGACGCTTGCGTCAGATGCGCCAAAAGCAGCGGAATCACTCCGCTGCCGGTTCCCAGATCGACAACCTGGTCAGCTGCGCCCTGGGCGGCAAAATGACTTAACAGGATCGGATCGAGAGAAAAGCGATAACCCTTCTCCGCCTGTACGATCTGCAGGTTACCGATGCGCAGACGATCAACAGTCTCTGATTTTTCATCCATATGGCATTAAAAAACCAGTCACGCAGTACGCCACTGGCAGATCCTCCCGCAAAACTGAAACGTACCCCTAGAATGTTTTCTTCACAATCATTTCCCACTTATGCTCGGTCCGCTCTGCCACGAGCTGACTCTCCTCACGCACGCCGTAGGAGTAATCTAAGCTGACCTCGAACTTCGCAAAAGTCATCCCCGCAGACAAGAAGGCCAGCATTGTATCTGATTCTGTCTGGCTGTCCATCTCGTAGCGCAGCTTGATGCCGAGCAGCGTATTGCGGGTCGGATAATAGTTGCTGAACAGGGTGAAGCGGGTCAGTGAAACCGCCGAGGCACCATCAGCCAGATAATGATCATACTCAAGCTCTTCACCGAACTCGGCAACCCGCCTGATCAGGCCGCTGTTCTTCCACAGATTGTACTGGTACTGCTGCTGAGCATAATAACGCTTGTCAGTGCCGCCATTTTCGAAAAATCGCCACTCAACATCAGCGTTAAGGCGATTATGATGAACACGATCCGGGTCATAGTTCAAGCGGAACCTGCTGCTTGCCGAACCATCAACTACGCCACCCTGCCTGGACAGGTCCGAACTGCTGCGGGTTATCAGGTTCTGCTCCCAGGACGTGGTCAGCGCGCCCCCGTAGACAAGTTCGTTATTCCAGGCGATATCGAACTTGTCGCCATAATAGTTAAGATCGTGACTCAGAATAATCTGACTGCCCGTGCCAATCGGCGAATTAACATAATCGAAGCTCAACGCGTAACGATTGCTTAGGCGACTCAAAGATTGATGATCAACAAAGACGGAGGTCAAGGAACGCATGGTTGTGCCGTCGATCGCCCCCGCCGAGCTGCCGAAATCAGTCAGCTTGCCGCGAATATGTGTAGATACGGAGCTGTCATAGCGCCCGCTGCCCAGATCAAAGACCTGCCTGACCCCGGTACGCAGCCCGGCACTTACTTCTCGCTCCGCCCGCCCTTCGAGGCTCTGCTCCAGATAGGATACGCTTGAACCGTCTTCGGCATTACCACCAAAAGAAGAGACTGAATATGAGCCGAACAGCTCCAGCAAATCACTCGTGCGACCGCGCAGGCGCGGATTCGTGAACGCCTCTACCGTTCCCCGCAGCGCAACCCCTTCACCATGATCCCCCTCCCGATGTTCCAACTCGAGCATCGGCGCGACCACATAATGTGACTGCCGCTGCGTCTCAAGACGGCCAGAAAGGTAAAGATTGTTGTCTTCTTCACTTGCGGCAAACAGGCCCCTGTCCTGCTGCTCGCGATCCGACTCCAGACGAAACCGCCAGGCCGTATCAGGACTGAATTCACCGTTGGCGAAAATAGGGGTAGATAGGGATTTGGTCAGGGAGTTCTCTTCACGAACACGACTGAAGCTATTATAGCTACTGCCACGCCAGTGCGACCGGTCAACCCGCGCGAACAGGTTCATATCATAGCGTTCAAGCGGTGTCTGGCTGGCACCCGGCGCTGAAGAGACTTCACTATAGGAAAGATCCGAGGAGATCCGGATCCAGTTGGTCAAGTCGACCCACTCACGGCGATTCACGTGATCAATGGTGCCGAGCAGATAGGTCTGGGTTTCATAATCATCATCCGGATTGAGCAGGTCCTGATGGGTAAAAAAGCGATAATGAAACCAGTTCTTGTTTTTGTTCAGAGAAACAAAGGCCAGATTACGATCAAGATAATGGACCGGATCGGGGCTTTTGACATCACGCACCTCGTCCTGCCTGAAATCAACCAGCAGGCGAGGCAGTGAATTCAGCACATCCCGATAGGGTCCGTAAGCCAGGCCATTTTTCTCCCCAGCCAGCAAGGTCATCCCGGTTGTCACGTGGCTACCGTTACGGAAAGACGTAATGATACCGCGCTGAGTACTGTCAATGTCGCGGCTGAACAGCTCCCCCAACTCTGTGTACTGATAGCTTGGAGGGCGGGTATCTGAAGAGTAGAGATTCAAGCGGAAAGGTAATCCCTTTGGAGCAACCAACAGATCGCCCCGAAAGAGAATTTTGTCGAGCGGATTATCGATGTCTGTCTTGGCTCCATCGACTTCAGTATCTATCCAGTTCCATTCGTAACCAAGGGCCAGGTTATATTCGCCAACCCGACCATTCTTGATGGAACCTTCCGCTTCCCACAAAACCGAATACTTCTGCACAAAATGCTGAGCATCCAGCACCTTGGTGCCGGCCTGTTCAGCGGTGTGCTGAGCATAGCGATATTCTATCGCTCCACTGAGTTGGCCCGGCATCGCCGCCGCGAACTGCGCGGTGAACAGGACCAACAGCAGGGGTACTGTGAGAAGGACTCGCAACATCTGGCATCCAGAAGAAACCTGGCACGCTAAAAACAGACCACGGGCGCGCAAGGATTGACATCCACTTAAACATTTAGCTTCACGAAAACAACCGACGCCCCCCTCCACCGGCTGCCAAGCTGCTTGATAGATTGTGCTGCCAGCGGGATACCCCACTGGCAATAGCAGCGTGGATTATTTGTCGTGACAAGCCAGGCAGAGGTCGGAACCGGCATTATTAACCCGCAGAAATGGGGCGTTGGCATTGTCATGCACGTCGTGACAGGAAGAGCACCACATCATGTTGTTGGTTGCGCCGTAACTCACCGCTCCGGCCATGCCGCCAACTGCCTCGACAACTGCCTTGGCTTTGATTTCAGTATCAGCACCAGCGTCAGCCGAGGAAACGTTGGTGTAGATGAAGCCAATCGGATGATCATTATTCAAGTCGTTGGCAGCAGCACCACCGATCAAGGCATCCGCAGAAAAGCCGGCATCAACAGCAGCCAGATCGACGGTACCGGTATTCGGCGCGTTGACCAGGGCGTTACCGACGACACCATCATGACAGGAGAGACAGAGCGGCGCGTCGGTCTGGTTGATGCTGTTGATGTCGTAAACAGCGGTAATCTCCAAACCGACATAGACAGTGCCACTGGCGTTCTGCACGCCGCGGTTCCACAACGGGGCGGTCGTCACCGAGACATCAGCCGCGTGCGGGGTGTGGCAGTAGACGCAGAGTTCGGTGTTGGTGCCGGTATTCTTCAAAGGAGTGGTACTGCCCGGCGACAAGTCGTGCTTGCTGTTGGTAATGACCGCGAAGGCGGGGGTGGCAAGCAGCGCAACCGCGATTGCCAAAACAAGAGCTTTCTTCATTTTTCTACCTCCAGTAGAGAGTGCGGGAACCCCGATGATAACCCGCTGAAAGGTGGTGTCCGGCCAGCGGAATTGCCAGCAGAACGCTTTAATTTATGTTCATTGTTTTATTTTAATGCAAAAAAAATACCAAATACCTCTTCCTTGCTAATCTGTGAGTTTCCTTTCTGCTAGATCATTAAAAACGGCGATTTGACTGAAGGATTCAATCAAATCGCGACACAGGTAGCGAAAACAGGCCTGGTCGATAAGTTCCTTCAGGCACTTATCGACCAGGCCTGTGAATTTTTTAATTCTTCGCGAAAAAATCATTTTGCTGGCTGATTGATAAACTCCATCAGCCGTTGCAAATCCGCCTCAGTAATTGGATGTTTCTCCAACTGTTTTTTCGACAAAAACTGAAAAACACTGAAACGACGATTGAGCTGATCGGCAATAAAGATCCGATCATCCGCATCAATATAGATCCCCTTGGGCGCACCAAAACTTAACGGGTGCAGCGGCTCGGGCCCACCGCCGGTCGTCATCAGCAACTGCCCCTGCGGGGAGTAGGTCAACAACAGACCCTTGCGGGCATCGACGATATGCAGATTGCCCTCGCTGTCAAAGGCCAGATCCCTCGGCCCTTCAAAATTGTAGATCTGGTCGCCCCTGGTTCCGAACATCCGCACAAACTTGCCCTCGGCGGTAAACACCGAGACCCGCGCATTCAGATAATCGGCAACATAAAGATTATCCTCGCTATCGAAGGCCATCCCCTGCGGAACGTGCAGCTCCCCCTCACCGCTACCCGGCGTACCGATGCTGTACAGAGAGTTGAGCTGCAGATCAAAAACGAAGATTTTATGCTGCAGGCTGTCGGCAACAAAGATCCGCTGCAGCTTGTCGTTTATGACGATATTGACGGGTTTCTGGATATTTTCAGGATCACCGAAACTGCGCAGATACTTGCCGTCCGGCGAAAAAACCATCACTTTGCCGTGTCCGGCGTCGGTAACATAGAGGTTTTCTGCCTTGTCCAGAGTCATACCGGTCGGGGTCTTGAAGGTCGTGCCGGTCGTCAGGTCAGTGACTTTACCTGCGGCAAAATCATAAATACGAACATTTCGCAGATGAATATCTGAAACATAAACCCGGCCGGATGCGGTGCTGACAATATCGAACGGACTGATAAAGTTCTGCTCACCCAAGGAGCCAGTCAGCTTGTCGATAGACTGCTGAAATCCGGTGCGCGGCAGATCGAGTTCACTGGAATAAATCCCCAGCCACTCCAGCTTCGATTCAGCTGGCGGCGGCGGCCACAGGATACGCACATCCTGTTTTTTGGGAGCGGCACAACCACCGAGCAAAGCGGCAAGAACAAAACATAAAACCAGTTGACAGATATTGGTCCTCTTCATCATTTACCCTTTCAAACAGGTTGAAACACTGCCCGCAACAACAGGTTAAGCAACGGGCATCATCATTTGTTATGACAGACTTGACATAACTGCATGCGGCTCGTGACACCACGCTGATAAAAATAGCGTGACTCCCCACCATGCGGATTGTGACAACCGGTACAACTCATCGGCTTATCCGGACGGCTGGGATCCTTAGCGCCACTCAAAGGGTGCGGACGGCCACCGACCCCGCGCACCACGTGCGTCCCCCTATCAACCCCCTCATGACAACCCAGGCAAAGTTCGTTGGTTGAAGTCGTCAGCTGCCCCTGGTGTGGTGACGCGTGGGAATCGTGACAGACATTACAGAGTCCGACGGCCACCGGGCCGTGGACATACTTCATGCCGAGGTAAGTATCGACGATATCCTGA
>DATCYW010000028.1:0-3212 GCA_036526255.1 Malonomonas sp.
TCAAGTTCGTACCAGCCGTCGAACAGCGGAAAATAGAGTGCCGTTTTGATCGGTCGGTCGTTATCCAGCGCCTGTAACAAGTCTTTATAAACGGTGAGCTGCCCACGGTAATGTTCGCTCTCCCGCTGGTAGAATTCATCGGTCGACTCGCCGCCAAGCGGGCTACTGGTTTTGTAGTCGACGACCCAACGGGTGCCGTCCGCAGTGACAAAAGTGCGATCAATAACCGCATGGGTCAGTTGTCCGTTAACCATCCCGGTCAGCGCCAACTCGCATTCGGCCTGAGGATGACTGTCCAGCAGCCAGCGCCCCCGCGATCCGGAGAGAGTCTGCTCCAGCGCCGAAAAAACCCTCTCAACGGCAGCCTCCAGCTCAGCTGACGGCACCCCCAGCGCGCCCAGTTGACGCGCGACAACCAGCCGCAGCTGCGTCGGATTGCTGTCCTGCCAGACAGTAACCCCCTGTTTGGCAATCTGCTCCAGCAGATTATGCACGATAGTCCCGACGTGCCGTCGCGATTGCTTCTCCCAGCCGGAAAAGAGCAGTTCCTGCTCCTGCTCCGCTTCAAGGCCCGAAGCCGTCTCGGCTTTCTTGACCACCGGCAAAGGTGCCGCGATCAGCTCGGGGGCCTGCCAATCCGGCGGCAGTCTGCGCAGCGGCTGTGAGCGCCGTAAATCCTCAACCGGTGCCGGTGTTACTGCCGCCAGAGTGAACTGTCCTGCGACCACCGGCCAGAGGACTTCGAGCAGCGAGCCGCGCTCAGGCACCAGCTCGCCGTTAGAATTTTCCCGGGCGTGGCCGAACAGGTGTAAACGCTTTTTCGCTCGTGTCGCTGCCACATAGAGCAACCGCCCGACTTCATACTCCTGCTTTTCCCGCTCCAGTCGGCCGATCAAGCGGTAGATCGGGTCCTGATCGCTGCCGTCGCGTGGGGCGATCGGAGCCAACAACAGACCAAAACTGGGGTGTTCGAGCCAACGCAACAACGGCGTATCATCACCGCGCGGTCTGCGCCCCAGGCCGGGCAGGATCACCTGATCAAACTCAAGCCCTTTGGCCTTGTGGATAGTCATCACCTGCAGGCTACCGTCGGCGCTGCTGTCCGCGGCGGCGAAAAGCTTTTTAAGCTGCTGTTCAAACAGCTCCAGCGTCGGCAGCTCACCCCCCTGCTGAAGTGATTCGAGCAGTTCAAAGACAAGCTGGGCGTTCTCCACCGCTTCGCTGTTGTAGCAGGCCGGACCGGCCAGCGCCAGCCAACTCCCCTCGACCAGTTGCCGTAAACCCAGGCGACCGCGCCGCTTTAGACCGGCGTCAAGAATTGGCCAGATCCGTGCCAGTCGCTGCTGCCCATCTACGGAAAGCTGCTGCAGCCGTTGCTGGTCCTGCAACAAGCTGGGGATGGTCGCCTGCGCGGCACCATCAACCAGCGCATGCAGATCGTTCAGCGTCAGCGCCGCCCAGGGCGCGCGCAGGACCGACAACCAGGAGAGCCGGTCGGCGCGGTGCAGCAGCGCCCGGGTTAATGCCAGAATATCCAGCGCCACCTGTTGCTCGCCGAGCAGGTCGATATCCTGCGCCTGATAGGGAATATCCTGCTGCCGCAGCAGACGCAGGATTTCCGGCAGGTGGGTTCGGCTGCGCACCAACACCGCAATGCTCTGCTTGCTGTCCTTGCCGCGTTCTGCTGCGATCAAATCAACCACCGCCTGTGCCTCGGCGCTGTCATCCCGCCCGCCGAACGGATGCAGCTGGCAGGCAGGACCATTCAGCATCGGGTGCACCGCAGCCGCGTGCGACAAGGGGACTGCGCCACTGGCCTCGTCAACCTGCGCCGGAAAGATCGCGGCGAAGCTCTGATTGACCCAGTCGACAATTCCCTGTTGCGAGCGAAAGTTGCACTGCAATTGTAACGGCTGAAGTTGCGGCCCGGACTCACCCAGCTGCCCGTTGAAACTGCGCAGAAACAGACCGACCTCGGCTTCGCGGAAACGGTAGATTGACTGCATCGGATCACCGACCAGAAACAGGGTCCGGCCATCCCCCGCCTGCCAGCCGGCGGTCAAGGTCTGCAACAGTTGATACTGCAGCCAGCTGGTATCCTGAAACTCATCAACCAGAACATGCTCCATCCGGCTGTCCAGCTTCAGCAGCAGGTCGCTCGGATCCTCTGCGCTGCCCAGCGCCAGCTGTGCCTTCAAGGCGATTTCGGCAAAATCGGCCGCCCCCTCACCGCGAAACACCAGCCACAGCTCGCCAACCAGCAGCGGCAGCAGCTCGATCAGCGCCTGCAGAATCTGCCACTGATCGGTGGCATAATGCGCCTGCGGCAGTTGCCGGCAGCGCACCAACTGGTGGATAAATTCGGGCGATTCCTCCAGCGCTTGCAGCAGCGACTGCATCCGCTGTTTAGCCTCCAGCCCTTCTTTCCCGGCCGGGAAACCACATTTAACGCTGATACCGCGTGTCTTACGCAATTCATCTGACGCCGTCAGCAGCAGGTCGGCGAGCCCCTGCCAGAGCGGCAGATGCTCTGCCTCAGCGGCGGGCATCCAGTCGAGGTCGGTCAAATTCAGTAGCGGCCGCTCCCCCTGATCCCAGAGGTTGGCGGCAGCGTACCGCCCGCAGAACAGTAGCTCCTGCTGCAACGACGGCGGCAACAGCCCGGCCAGCTCGGCCAGACTGCTTTCCACCAGCTGCGCCAGTGCCGATTCCAGCAACTCGCGGGGGTTGCCTGCTTTGATCCCGACCAGATGCCGCAGCCACTGATCGCGCTTGCGCAGCATTTCGACCAGCATCTGCTGCACCCGGTCCGCGCGGTTATCCAGATGGGCCAGCAGAAGCAGCAGCTGTCGGCTGCCGGACTGGTCACGCCCGAGGCGAGCGAGCAGCTGATCCGCCGCCTGCAGGTAAAGACGGTCGGCGTCTTCGGCCAATTCCGGCAGACCGCCGAAACGGCTGAGCCAGGGCATCTTGCGCACCAGCGCGGCGTTAAAGCTGTCGATCGTCTGGATTGTCAGCAGGCTCGGATTCTGCAATAGGTTCCAGCCCAGCGCCTGATCCCGGTCAAGGGCCAGCCTTGCCAGGGTCCAAGTCTGCTGCTTATGTTTTTCAGTTGGGCATTCGCCCTGCGCCGCATTAAGCGCGTCGAGCAGGCGACAGCGCATTTCAGCCGCCGCCTTGCGGGTGAAGGTGATCGCCAGAATCTGCTGCGG
>DATCYW010000029.1:0-13836 GCA_036526255.1 Malonomonas sp.
CTTTTTTACAAATACTGGAGGTCAATTTGTTCGAGAAAAAGCCCATTACATCGTTGGTTGCGGACGCTCTCAAACAAATATCGGACCCTCAGGATGATAACCAACTGAATTTATTCAACTGTTAACCGGACAGTAGTATTATAGTCACTGAAAAAGCCAAACCCGCCGCAAGGCCGGGGCGGAAAGCTACGGGTCTAGCCTTCCATAGATAGCCGAGCTACCGAATGACAGAAACCATTCGGGAAGCTCGGCTTTTTTATTGGTCGTCAGAATTTGACCCAGCATTATTTTCTGCAACCCATGGGGCTTCGCCCCGCAGAAAGGAGCATTATTGTGATCGCAAAAATCAGCAGGACAAGTCTCAGCGCTACCTGGTTATTCTTCACCATAGCCTTCGCCTGTTTGCTGCCTTCGCCAGCCCTGGCAGAGGGGTACGACAACGCGCTCAAAGGCGTCAGCAGCTATGACGCTGTCTTCGAGGTGACTCAGGCAAGCCCCCAGGTCGCCAACATCGTATTCTGGGCCGTAAAGAACGCCTACGAGGCCGCCGAAGTTAAAGGGCTCGCAAAAGCCCCGAACATTGCCGTCGTCTTCCACGGACCCGCAGTCAAGCTGATCTCTTCAAGCAGGGATCCGTTCAATGCTGCAGAATGGGCAGAAGTGGAGAAATTCCAGGCGACTCTTCGGCAAATGAAAAAGGACGGGGTAAAACTGGAAGTCTGCCTCTATGCCGCAAAAGTGATGGGCGTGGATAAGGCGACGATCCTCCCTGAGATCGACCAGGTTGAGAATGGCTTCGTCTCGGTAATTGGCTACCAGATGCAAGGGTATGCGGTTGTTCGCATCCCTTAGACAAAGCAGAACTTAATCCTTTCAATTTTTTCGTCAAAAGCGGAAGGATAGATGATACCGATGAAATGTAGCCAAACGACATAAATGGAGCTGATATGAAGTTGTTTGTTGTGCTTGGGAGTATTAATGCGTTTTTCGCGGTCGCCCTGGGCGCGTTTGGTGCTCATGGGCTGAAAAGTAAAGTCTCAGCAGAGATGCTGGCGGTGTGGCAGACCGCTGTGCAGTATCACATAGTTCATGCTCTGGGCCTGATCTTGCTGGGGATCTTGATTCACCTGCTTCCGCAAGCGGGTCTATTGCGGATTTCTGGATGGTTGCTATTTTCTGGAATTGTCCTGTTTTCCGGCAGCCTCTATACGCTGGTTCTCAGCGAGGTTCGTGCGCTGGGGATGGTGACTCCGGTCGGCGGTATTTTATTCCTGCTGGGCTGGCTGCTGATGGCGCTTGCCGTCTGGCGAAACCAGTAAAATGTACCACACGAACTACGACCTCAAACGCTCAGGCGGCCAACTATAAAATGACAGAAGGGATCAGTTATTTACTCGCTGATCCCTTTTCTTGCCTCTGGCGGTTCCGTCACTTACAGTCGCGAAAAAGTCGCCATCTGCGTCGAACTGCCGCGCCGCGCATCAACCGGGCCGATGGCGTCGAAGGCCACATGATAGCCGTTGCGGCGGGCCACGCCTGCGGCCCAGTTCTGAAATTTTTCACGACTCCATTCAAAGCGATGGTCGCGATGCCGCAGCGCTCCGGGGCGCAGGCCGTGCAGTTCGTTGTATTCGAAGTTCGGTGTGGTTAACAGGACGACTTGAGGATGGTAGCCGACAAACACCGCCTGCTCGACTGCGGACAGGCGGTTCGGCTCGACATGTTCGATGGTTTCGAGCAGCACGGCGGCGTCAAAACCGGCAAACTCTTCGACGCAGCTGGTAAAGGATGCCTGCCAGAGACAGACACGGCTGTCGGATGCGCCATCGGACGCCAACCCCAAACGCTGCCGCGCCGCCCCCAGTGTCTCAAGGGACGTGTCCATGCCGACAATTTTGGTAAACTGCGGCTGCGTAACCAAGCGCGCCAGCAGCTCACCCGGACCACAACCGAGATCCAGCACCCGCTCGGCACCACTGGCCAGCAGGGTCGCTACGACCTTATCCAGCCGCAGCTTGTGCAATGAAGTACTCTCGCGCTCTGTATCCGAATATCTCATCAGCAGCTCATCCGTATCTGAAGCAGATTTTCAGCGCAGCAGCAGCAACGGGATCGTGGTTTTACGCAGCATCTGGGTGGTGCTGCTGCCAATCAGCAGTTGCCGAATCCGCGAGTGGCCATAGGCGCCCATAATCATCAGCTCGATCCCCTGCTCCTGCTGATAGCGGCTCAGCACGCTTTCGGTTTCACCGGGCAGGATGACCACCGGCGTATCAAATCCGCTATTTTCAAGAGTCTGGCGGGCGCGGGTCAGCTGCGCGCGGGTTTCGGCGGTGTCGGCACCGACCATCACCAGATGACAGGGCAAGCCCTGAAACAGCGGACTGCCGGCGACCATCTCGACCCCTTTGCGGGTGGTGGCGCTGCCGTCAAAGGCGAGCATCACCCGTTGCGGCGGGGTAAAGTTGGCCGTGGTGATCAGGATCGGCCGCTGCATCGCGCGGATCACCCGCTCCAGATGACTGCCCAGATGATCGGCGGCAACGTCAGCCGCTTCGCCACGCTTGCCGAGCACCAGCAGCCGGATTCCCGCCTGCAGTTCAGTCAAGGTTTCCACCAGGCCGCCGTGGCGCTGCAAGCCTTCAGATTCGGCGACGCCGGCTTCGCGGGCACGCAGCTTGGCCGCTGCCAGCAGTTGTCGGCCACGCTCCTGCGACAGCTTGCCGCGGGCAGCATCGAGTGCCGCCAGCTCTTCAAGCAACGACTCGCGAGCGCCGAGGCCGATGCTGCCGCTTAAGTCGGCGCTGGGAAGCCCCTGCTCTTTCTGCAGCACGTGGAGAAACTTCAACGGTGCCGTCAGCCGCTGCGCCGCCCAGGCGGCCGCATCGCAGACTGCCGGAGCATAGGATGATCCATCGATACAGCTCAGTACGGTGGTTTTCATGGCGGTTCTCCTAATGTCCCATCAGACGTTCGACGGCTTCAGGTTTGTCATGCACGGCAAAACGATCGACCATGGTTTCGCTGGCCTGATTGAGGCCGATGATTTCGACCTCGGTCCCTTCGCGGCGGAACTTGAGGACGATCTTATCGAGGGCGCCGATGGCGGTGATGTCCCAGAAGTGCGCGCGGCTGACATCGATCTGCACCCGCTCGACCGCTTCGCGCAGATCGAAAGAGGCGATAAAGCGTTCAGCGGAGGTGAAAAAAACCTGACCGATGACACTGTAGTGGCGGGTCAGGCCATCGTCCGAAAGGGTTGAGCCAACATACAGGATTTTGCCGATTTTGGCTGCAAAGAACAGGGAGCTGAGCAGCACGCCGACAAACACCCCGAGCGCCAGGTTATGGGTCGCAACGACCACCACCACCGTCGAGGCCATGACGATGCTCGAGCTTTTCGGATTCTTGCGCAGGTTGCGGATCGACTCCCAGCTGAAGGTGCCGATCGAGACCATGATCATCACCGCGACCAGCGCCGCCATCGGAATACGTGACACCCAGTCGCCGAGAAAGACCACCATCAGCAGCAGAAAGACCCCGGCCACCAACGTCGAAAGTCGGCCGCGACCACCCGACTTGACGTTGATCACCGACTGGCCGATCATCGCGCAACCGGCCATGCCGCCGAAACATCCGGCGACGATGTTGGCCGCGCCCTGCCCGACGCATTCGCGATTTTTCTGGCTGGGGGAATCGGTCAGATCGTCAACGATGGTGGCGGTCATCATCGATTCGAGCAGGCCGACCACGGCCAGCGTTGCGGCATAGGGGAAGATGATCGCCAGCGTGGCGAAGTTCAGCGGGATATCCGGCAGCAGGAAGAGCGGCAGACTGTCGGGCAGCGCGCCCATGTCGCCGACGGTGCGCACATCGACGCCAAAATAGATGGTGAAGGCGGTCAGAAAGACGATACAGACCAGCGGCGAGGGGACGACTCGGGTCACATAGGGGAACAGGTAAATCAGGCCCAGCCCGGCCGCCACCAGCGCATAGACCTGCCAGCCGACGTTGGTGATTTCAGGCAGTTGCGCCAGAAAAATCAAAATCGCCAGCGCGTTGACAAAACCGATCACCACCGAGCGCGAGACGAAGCGCATCAACGCACCCAGCCGCAACGATCCGGCCAGAATCTGCAGCACGCCGGTCAGCAGGGTCGCCGCTAGCAGATATTGCAAGCCATGGGCCTTGACCAGCGTCACCATCAGCAACGCCATCGCCCCGGTCGCAGCGGAGATCATCCCCGGCCGACCGCCGACAAATGCAGTCACCACGGCGATACAGAAGGAACCGTAAAGTCCGACCTTGGGATCGACTCCGGCGATCAGCGAAAAAGCGATCGCCTCAGGGATCAGCGCCAGCGCGACAACTAGTCCGGCGAGGACGTCGCCGCGCAGATTGAAGAGCCAGACTTTCGGGATGGAACGCAGGACATCTATCAACGTAAAACCTTTCCTTATCAACAAAAATCGCCACAGCCCGGCCAAGACCTTGCCAGACAAAGTCAGCAATAATAAGCAGGGAATGAACAGAATTATATGCTGTTGGTTGTTCGGATTATGGTGGATCTGACGACAGGCTGAGCAGAGGGGAAAAGACCAGCGGTCGAACGAAAGCAGGGGCTGAACATAGAGGCTAACCCGATAAAATACAAGCGAAATATTCTCGAACCGGCGAAAGTTCGCGGACAAACCGGTGCCGTGTGCGCTCAGTGCGGAACAAGTTACCCCTGCCGTTTGACAGAAAATCATCGATCACGGATAGTATCCGGCAACCGATACGACAGGAGAGCAATATGCCGAGCAAAACCTACTGGGACCTGACGCCCCTCTATCCGAACCCGCAAGCTCCGCAGCTGCGCCATGACCTGCAGCAACTGGCCGAGCAGGCTGAAAGTTTCCGGCTACGCTGCAAGGGCAAAATCGCCAGCCTCGCTGCGCCAGCGCTGGCCAGCGCGCTCAACGATTATGAACAGCTGCAGGCCAAAGGACTGCGGCCTTACCTGTATGCCCAGCTGCTGTTCTGTGCCGACAGTCGTCCGGATGGCCACAAAGAGTTGCTGGCACTGGTGCGGGAAGACTGGTCGCAGGTCAGCGAGCGGCTGCTGTTTTTCGAACTGGAGCTGATGCAGCTGGCACAGCCACAATTCGAAAACCTGCAGCAAAGCGCCGAACTGGCCCCCTATCGCCACTATCTCAACCAGCTGCGCAAGGGCGCGCCCTACATGCTGAGTGAAGAGGTTGAGCAGGCCATCAAACGCAAGGATCTGACCGGCAAAGAAGCCTTTGCGCAACTGTTCGAAGAGCTGACGTCGGCCTTCAGTTACAACTTCAAGCTGCCCGGCGCCGCGGAAGCAACGGAAGTCACCGGCGAAGAGCTTTTAGCGCTGCTCTATCATGCCGACGGCCAGGTCCGCGAACAGGCCTTTGCCACATTCCTCGACAAACACCGCGACAATGCCCTGGTGCTGACCGCCTGTTTCAACAATCTGCTGCTTGATCATGAACGGGAGGGGGGGCTGCGGAAGTACCCCGACCTGATGACGCCGACCCATCTGAGCAGCGAAACCGAACCACAGATGGTTGAGCAGATGATGGCGGTCACCGAGCAGAACTACGGCCTGGCGCGCGAGTACTTTGCCCTGAAAAAACGGCTGCTCGGCCTTGAAACGATGAAGAACACCGACATCTACGCGCCGCTGCCCGGCAGTGACCGGCAGTTCACGCTGGCTGAAGCGCAACAGCTGGTGTCCGACGCCTTCAGCGATTTCTCGCCGCAGCTGGCCGCAATCGCCAAAGGCTTTTTCGACGACCGGCGAATCGACTGCCACCCGGCGCCGGGCAAAACCGGCGGCGCGTTCTGCATGGGGATGCTGCCCGGCTATCAGCCCTATGTGCTGCTGAACTTTACCGGCAACCTGCGCGATGTCTCGACCCTCGCTCACGAGCTGGGGCACGGCGTCCACTTCGCGCTGTCGCAGCAGCAGAACCTCTACCACTACCAGGCCCCGCTGCCATTGGCGGAAACCGCCAGCGTGTTTGCCGAGATGCTGCTGACCCGGAAGCTGCTCGACCGCGAACAGGACAAGCAGCTGCGGATCGAACTGCTCTGCGTCAAACTTGAAGAGATCATCGCCACCACCTTCCGCCAGAACGCCCTGACCCGCTTTGAAATCGCCGCCCACAAAAAACGCGCCGAAGGGCTGCTGTCACCGGATGATTATTGTGAGCTCTGGTGGCAGGAGAACGCCAAACTATTCGGCGACAGCGTCGAAATGATCGAACCCTACCGCTGGGGCTGGGCCTACATCAGCCACTTCATCCACTCGCGCTTCTACTGCTATTCTTACGTGTTCGGTGAGCTGCTGGTGCTGGCGCTTTATCAGCAGTATCAAAAGCAGGGGGAGGCTTTTGTGCCGCTCTATCTGGATCTGCTCAAAGCCGGCGGCAGTGCGCCGCCGCAGGAATTGCTTGCGCCGTTCGGGATTGATTTGAGTGATCCGGGGTTCTGGCAGCAGGGGTATGATTTTGTTTGGGGGTTGTTGGGGGAGTTGAAAGAATTGACAGGTTTTGATTGAGAAGGTCAAAATCAAGACCGGCGGGTTGCGCCCCGCCAGACGCCTTCCTTTTTGTCCAAGCCAACAAAAAGGAAGCAAAAAATGGCTTTTTTATTACTGGTACGATACGGCGGGGGATCTTGTTTCCGGCGGATGCAACGAATTAGTTTTCTGCTTCGCTTCAAGAGAAAACGGTAAGGCCCCAGCTCGCAAGCTCACGCGGGTTAAACGGTGGCGGCGATTCTGCGTAGCCAGCTAGGGAACTGGGATCAAGCCTTTTTAGCAGGTCAAAATCTCAGATCCCGGCAGTCAGTTGCCTTGTCCCCAAGGCAGCCACCGTTTAACCCGTTCGAGCGGCCCTTTGCTCGTCGGGGCCTGTCGCTTTCATTTGCTACAACGACGCAACGTATTTGGCGTCATCGAACCACCACCATCCAACAGCACACAAAACTACGAGACAGAAATAAAAAAGCCGTTTCTTTTGCTTCGTTTTCTTTGCGGCTCACCAAAGAAAATGAAGTCGGCTGTCGGGCCGAAACCCGACGACCCTATCCCCCAAAAAACAAAAGGACGATCCAATTCGGACCGTCCTTTCTCAAAACAGATGAGGTAGCACTTCACCCCAACAAAACTATTCAGCCAAGAATTTCCTTCGCCTTAGCAACAAAATTCTCCGCAGTAAAACCAAAGTGCTTCATCAACTCCCCAGCCGGAGCACTGGCACCAAAACTCTCCATACCAATGATGCCGCCACAACGGCCGACATAACGCTCCCAACCAAAGGTCGCGGCAGCTTCCATCGCCACCCGCTTGGTGCAGGCGGCCGGCAGAACCTGCTCACGATAAGCGGCGTCCTGTGCTTCAAACAGCTCCCAGCTCGGCAGCGACACCACCCGGGTACCGATCCCCTCGGCTTGCAGGGTTTCGCGGGCCGCCATCGCATGCTGCACTTCGGAGCCGGTGGCGATCAGGACCAACTGCAAGGCGCCGGTTTCGGCGGCCAGGACATAGCCACCCTTTTGTAAGCCAGAAGCCGGAGCAAATTTACTGCGATCATAGTTCGGCAGCCCCTGACGGGTCAGCACCAGCGCGGTCGGCCCTTTGCGGTTGCTGATCGCGGCCTTCCAGGCTTCGACGGTTTCATTGGCGTCAGCCGGACGGATCACGGTCAGGTTCGGCATGGCGCGCAACGAGGCCAGATGCTCAATCGGTTGGTGGGTCGGACCATCTTCGCCGAGACCGATGGAATCGTGAGTCAGCACGTAGATCGGTGCCAGCCCCATCAGCGCGGCCATCCGGATCGCCGGCCGCATGTAGTCGGCAAAGACGAAGAAGGTGCCGGCAAAGGGGATAATTCCCGGCGTATGGCAGAGGCCGTTCATGATCGAACCCATGGCGTGCTCGCGGATGCCGTAGTGGATGTTGCGACCACTGCGCCCCGGCAGCCAGGACTGCTCGCCCTTGATTTCAGTGTTGTTCGATGGGGCCAGATCGGCCGAACCGCCGAGCAGAAACGGCATCTGCGGCGCCAGGCCATTGATCGCGGCACCGCTGGCCTGACGGGTGGCCTTGTTGTCACCGGCGGCAAACACCGGCAGCGCGCTATCCCAACCGGCGGGAAGCTCGCCGCCAGCAACCGCCAGCCAGTTGGCAACGGCCGAGTTAGCCTTTTTCGCCTCAAGCTGCTGCTGCCAGGTTTTCTCCAGCGCGACCCCTTTTGCAACACAACCGCCCATGTGCGCGGCAACCTCGGTCGGAACCACGAAGGTGGCCTCCGGATCGCGGCCGTAAGCCGCTTTGGTCAAGCGTAACTCATCGGCACCGAGCGGCGCGCCGTGGGCATCGTGGGTATCCTGCTTGTTTGGTGCGCCGATACCGATGTGGGTACGGGCGATAATCAGCGACGGGCGCGGATCGTTCTGGGCGCGCTCCATCGCGGCGTCGATCTCAGCCAGGTTCTCCCCTTCGACCCGCTCCACGTGCCAACCGCAGGCCAGGTAACGGGCGCCGACATCTTCGGTGAAGGCCAGCTGAGTATCCCCTTCAATGGTGATTTTGTTGTCCAGGTAGATGTAGTTAAGCTGCCCCAAGCGCAGGTGACCGGCCAGCGAAGCGGCTTCGGCTGAGACCCCTTCCATCAGGTCACCGTCGGAGCAGATCACCCAGGTGCGATAATCGAACAGTTCCGCATCGACATGCTGCGCCAGGTACTGACCGCCCATCGCCATACCGACGGCCACGGCAACGCCCTGGCCGAGTGGACCGGTGGTGGTTTCAACTCCGGGCACGTGGCCGAACTCCGGGTGCCCGGCGGTCTTGCTGCCGAACTGGCGGAAATTTTTGATCTCATCCAGCGACAGGTCGTAACCGGTCAGGTGCAGCATGCTGTAGATCAGCGTCGAGGCATGGCCACAGGAGAGGATAAAGCGATCCCGGCCAGCCCAGTCAGGATTGGAGGGGTTGTGCCGCAGGTACTTCATATACAGCAGATAGGCGATCGGCGCGGCTTCCATCGGCGTGCCCGGGTGTCCGGACTGGGCTTTTTCCACGGCGTCGGCTGCCAGCAGACGGATGGTATCGATCGATTGGCGGACAACGGGCTCGGAAAATTGTTTCGACTGCATCTAAAGACTCCTTGGTCTGATTTTTAAGAGGGCATATTGAAACAGGAACCGGCCTAAAAAACAAGGAGAAGTCGTGCAAAAGCGGATTAAAATCCGTCCGTGATAACAGGACAAAAAAATAGGGCCGATAACTGAGGGAGGCATCCCTGTTATCGGCCCTTAAGCAAGAAAGGAGGTTTGATGAAACCTTCTTGTTACCAACCTGCCGACTGCCACACCGGCCGGTTGATGTTGGCTACTTTAGCCAAGCCGACGAGAAAAAAAAACGTGGCTTCGTGTATTTCTTTGCCACAAAAAACACGAAAGGCGACTGCGCAAAGGCACAGTCGCCTGAACTCGTTAATTCGACAGGATTTCGCCGCTAAGCGTAATCGCAGTGCTCGAAGAGCAGCGCCAGCTTTTCCTGACGACTCCCCTGCCAGCGCGCAAGCAGGCGATCGGCCAGGGTCTGGCCAGTGCTGACGATCTCTTCGAGCGGCTGCAGAAAGTGGCTTTCATCGGCGCCACTGCGCCCCAGCTCGAACTGCTGCTGCAGACTGCTGACAGCCTGAGGCAACAGTTCGGCGGCGACTTCACGCAGATTGCCATCACGAAATTTTGTCCGCAGGCCATCCCTCCAGGAATTTTGATAGACCTGTTTGAATTCGGCCAGCGGCAGATCGGCAAAGATCGCCTCAACCGCCGCGAGCGCATCGTCGCTGTAGAGCAGCCCCTTGTAAAGGGCCGCCACCGAAGCGGTGTACGCCGGCGGCAGACTGTCGGCGCTGCGCACCTCGATCTGCGGCCGCAGCCGGACTTCGGGGAACAGGGTCGACAGATGCAGGTTCCAGTCTTCCAGCGTGGCGCGCTCGGCCTGCCAGCCGGAATCGAGAAACTGGCGGAAAGTGAAGCGGCTGCCGGTCATGTCGATAAACTTATTGTTCCGCTGGAGAAAATAGAGCGGCACATCCAGCGCGTATTCGACGAAATCGCTGAACCCGGCATCTGTGGCAAACAGCTGCTCGATCAGGCCGCAGCGGTCGGCGTCGGTGCGCGACCAGATTTCGCCGCGCAACGAAAGAAAGCCGGTTGGCTGATCTTCAAGAATCGGTGAATTGGCGAACAGCGCGTAGCAGAGTGGTGCCAGCCACTGGACAACGCGCAGCTTGCGGGCGCAGTCGGCTTCGTCGGAGAAATCCAGATTGACCTGGGTGCCGGCAGTCTGCTTCATCATCCGCTGCCCCATATCGCCAGTTTTCAGCATGTAGGGACCCATAATCCCGTAGCGCGGCTTGGGCAACCAGGCAATCTTCTCCAGCGGCGTAAATGGCTGCGCGCCCAGGCCGAGAAAAGCCAGGCCGAGCTCTTTGCCCGTGGCGACAATCTGCTGCCGGTAGCGACGCAGGTCACGCCAGCTGCAGTGGATATCGCAGCAGAAGCGGCCGGACAGCTCCAGCTGACCGCCCGGTTCCAGAGTCACAGAAGAGCGCTTCCCCTGCAGACCAACCAGGTTCTCGCCGACATAACTGCCCTGCCAGCCGCCGACCCCTTCGAGACTGGCCAGCAGCTCGCGGATCCGTTCGTAACTGGCCGCTTCACCGGTCTGCCGGTCGATGACCAGTTTTTCCGCTTCCAGCCCGACCCCCCAGTCCTGGCGCGGACGCGCACCGCGGGCCAGAAAATCGCACAACTGCTGCTGGTTTTCGATCGGTTGCTGATTCTTGTAGGTTTCGGCCGTCGACATCAACAGTTGCCTTTCACCAGGAGGGAGCCTCCAGTGTATCAGGATTTCAAATAACGCGTCACGTTGTTGGCGATGTTCACAAATATCTGCGTAAAGACCTTTTCATCCAGTTCCAGCAGCGTGATCCGGAAGCCGCGCTCATCGGTACAGAAAGAAGAGATTGGCACAGTGCAGATGCCGGTCGAGGCCAGCAGATAATAGACAAACCGCTTGTCGGTCGAGACGCCCGGCTGGTTGACCAAGCCCTCAACCATCTTTCGCACTTCTTCGATCTCAATCGGCAGGCTCTGCTTGTCGTTGAGCAACCCCGCCTCGAACACCACGCTCATGTAGAAAGCGCCGTTGGTCCGGTTGACCTTGAGCCCCGGAACCTCTTTGAGAATATTGTAGGCGATATTCGAGTACAGCTCGTAGCGGTTGCGCCGCTCGGCCAGATACTTGGGGTACTCGGGATGACTGAGAATCGGCGGGATCGCCTTCTGCGGCAGCGTGGTCGAACAGACCTCTACCATCTTCGAGTTGAGGATACTCTGCACGTACTGAGCGAAGATCGGATCCTTGTCGGCGTTGTAGACCTCAATCCAGCCACAGCGCGAACCTGGCCACGGCAGCTCTTTACTGATCCCCTTCATGGCGATCGCCGGCAGGTCGCCGATCAGGTCGGAGATCGGCCGGGTGGCGGTGCCGTTGTAGCAGAGGTTGTGATAAATCTCGTCGCAGATCAGAAACAGGTCGAACTCGCGGCAGATGGCGATGATCTCCTTGAGGATCCGCTCCGGATAAACCGCGCCGGTCGGATTGTCCGGATTGATCATCAGGATGCCTGAAATCGCCGGGTTGTACTGCACCGAAAGCCGCAGGTCATCAATATCCGGGTACCAGTTGTTGGCCGGGTCAAGCCTGTAGGTGATCGGCTTCTGCCCAGCGTGGGCGCCCTCGGCCGAAGAGTGGGTGGAGTAGGTCGGAGAAGGCCCGATCACCCGCGCCTCGCGCCGCAGCAGGCCATAAACCTTCTGGATGGCGTCACCTAAGCCATTGAAGAAGATGATATCTTCGGCGGTAATCTGCGCCTTGCCGCGCAGGTTGGTCTGCTTTGCCAGAAACTCACGGGTTTCCAGCACCCCCTTGGTCGCACAGTAGCCGTACGAGCAGTCCTGCATGGTCAGATTCGAGACGATCTCCTTCATCCAGAGCGGGATTTTTTCCCCCTTGGCAATCGGATCACCGATATTTTCCATGTTGGTTTTGATGCCGAGCTTCTTGAGCTTGTCGGCAATGTCAACGATCGCCCGGATTTCGTAGGTCAACTCTCCGGCACCGATATGCACTATGTTGTTACGCATCAGTTATCTCCCCGCTGCAAGTAAATAAAAAAGGCCATGGACTGCTCTGTCCATGGCCTCTAGTTTATGCTTATAAACTTCGTGCAGTTTGCCGCTACGGGCAATGGACAGTCGTCAGGCGTAAGGTCGCCGCCTGGAACGCTCGTGCTGCTGCCGCTGCTGCTTTTTTCATCTGGTTAACTCCCGGTGACTCATTAGCTGTCTGAATTATCATAGGGCAAAAAGCATGTCAATCATTTCTAGCCCTGGCCCCTCTCGACTCCTTGATATCCATCAGGTTCTGCAGCTCAAGTCTGGTCAGACGCCGAACCTCTGTTAGACTTTAACCGTTCTATTCTATCTCCGGAGTTATGGATGAGCCTGCGCCTGCCACTTCTATTGCTACTGATTTTCTTCCTGCTGCCGACTCTTCAGCAGAGCACACTTGCCGCGCAGGAGTCAGTCGTTCCCGCTGCAACCATCGCCCCCCTGCCTGACGCCGAAACCCTGCAGCAATGGATCGCCGAGATCAAGCGCAACCGCCGTGGCCCTTTCAAGCGGCTGCGCTGGTTCTGCAACGACGGTACGATTCTGCCGCCTGCCCCCTACGCCTGCCGCGAACATGGCGGCGGAGTCCAGCACGGCCAGTGGAGCGACCGGGTGCTGCTGCTGCGCCAGCACAACTACCTGATCGCCACCCTGCTGGCCGACCTCTGGCCTGCAACCTTCTACGTTCAGAGCGAATGGCCGTCGCAGCTCAAGCAGATCATCCTTGAGCAGTACCTGATCGAAGTGGATGACGGCTGGCTGTTCCGGCGCGCCCGCTACTATCGTGGCGCCCTGCAGGCCGAGGATGAAAACTGGCATGGCGAAGCCCTGCTGCTCGGGCTGCTGGAGCAACCGGGACTACTGAACGAACAGTTCCTGCTGCTGCGCGAAGCAGCCCGACACCTGCCGCACGGCCGGCAGCAGGGCCCGCTGCTCGAAATGCGACAACTGGCGCTGGAGATTGAGGAGACCGATCCAGGCTTTGCCCCCTTGCGGATCAAGCTGCATACCCGCCCCGATGCAACCGACAGCGCCCAGGTCAGGCGCCACGCCGAACTGGTCCCCGAAGAGCGACAGGAGAAATACCAGCGACTTGCCGAACTGGTCGATGCCGTCACCAGCCCCCACGACAACCCCCTGCGACAAGCTTATCAACTCGGCATCGACAGCGAACCACCGCTGGTTGCAGACACGGACCAGCCCGAAGCTGAAGACTGGCCGCAGCTCTCGGCCAACATCCGCTTTTCCCGCGCCAGCCAGCTGCTGCTGCGCAGCCGTACCGAACTGACTCGCGCGGCCGGCAACCAAGCTAAGCTCAACTGGCTCGACAGCAGCCTCGACCTGGAGGACGAACTTTACCGTAGCGCCAACCAGCTGTTGAATCAGCTGCCGACCGCGAGCAGGCGGCAGCGACTGGCCTGGATCGAACAGGGGCTGAACGCGCTGTACGGGATCGGCTTTCTCTCCGAGCGGCAGCTGGCCGACCAGCAGAAATTGATCGAAACCCTGCTGACCGAACCGCTCTCCGCCCCTGACTATCAGCGCGAACTGATGCAGTTGTCG